>CADCCI010000009.1 GCA_902799895.1 uncultured Bacteroidia bacterium
TACTTAGTAATGAGCAAGTTCCTAAAAGCCGGTTCTCAGAATTTAAGAACCAGCTTTTAGTAAATGATTGTGAATCAAGAACTTAACCTGCACAACTCGTGCGGAATGGGTGCTCCAACTTAGACCGAAACGGGCAGCAAGGACGAAGACGCAAGGCCCGGTGGGCAGGCGACGAAGGACAAAGTCCTTAGGCCTGGTGGGCAGGCGACGAAGGACGAAGACGCAAGGCCTGGTGGGCAGGCGACGAAGGACAAGTCCTTAGGCCTGGTGGGCCGGTCGGAGCAGGTCCAGGACCGTCTTCACCGGATTAAATGTCTCCAGGGGCACTTCTACAAACAGAGTGTTCCAATCGGACATGGAGCCGTTCCACAGGCCGGGCAGTTCCAGGGCCTTCAGTTCGCGCCCTTTGTAGCTCTTGCTGCTGATGAAACCGGTCTCTTCGTCCACGTGCTCGAGCAGGTTAAACTTCTCGCCCTTGTAATTGCGCAGGCAGCAAACCAGATCTACCGGGTTGAAATGGGTTGCCGATGAAAGAGCCGCTACAGCCGCGGGATTTTCTTTGTTAATCTGCACACTTTCAAGGATTTGCAGGGATGTGGAGCCGTCGGCTGCACGGATGATGAAGGGGCCGCCGCCCGGCTCGCCTTGGTTTTTGACCATGCCGCAGACGCGGATGGGACGGTTCAGCTTGGCGCGTAGCAGAGCGACGCGCGCAGCCGCAGCCGAAGCGCAAGCACCAGCAGAGCCCGAAGCGCAAGCACCAGCAGAGCCAGAAGCGCAAGCAGTAGCACCGGCAGGACCCGCCGACACCCCGGGGAGGGAGACGCAGAGGGTGTTGGCGAGGAAGGCTTCAATCTGATCACAAAGGGCGATGCAGGAGGCGGAGCAGGGATCCGATTCGGCATCCAAAGCCTGCAGGAAGCCGAAAATCCGATCCCGAAGGGCCAGGGCACGGCCCATAAGCACCTTCTTATATCGGGCCGTCACGGGCAGGAAACGCTCGTGGGCCACATTGTCGATATTCTTGATGGAGACCAGTTCGTCTTCCACCTGGTTCAAATTGTAAATCAAGGCACCATGGCCGGCGGGACGGCGCAGAATCTGCCCGTTCTCGTCCAGGAAAGGCTCATTGTCCGGGGTCACCGCCACGGTATCGGTCGCCTTGTCCTGATAGGTAAAGGTCAGGTTGTACCGGACGCCGTAACGCTGCTCAAAAACCGGCTTCACCTCAGCCAGAGCCGCCTCAAACAGCGGCCGGTGCTCCGGCGAAATGGTCACCGTCAGGTTGCAGCTTCCGTCGGCGTTGCGCATATACTCCTGCGCCTCCACCAGATGCTCGGCCAGGGCGGTCCGCACCTCCTGCGGATAACGATGGAACTTCAGCACGCCCTTGGGTTTGGAGCCATAGTCTAACCCGCTGTCCGTGAGCAAGTTCTCGGCCACCTTGCGGCGATAGGCCGGGCTGTCCTCCGGGGTCCCGAACACCTCCTCCGTATAGAAGGCGAAGTCTCGGATCGATGCCGCCAGACGCGCCACCGGCGAGCCCGCGGGCACATCGGCGCCCCCGCGCAAAACATCCATCCCCGCGAAAATATCTTTGAACATCCGGGAAGCGGCGCCCGAAGCCGGGACAAACTTGCATTTCCCCGCCACCCGGGCCTTATCCGCATACGCGGCAGCCTCCGAAGCGGCTTGTTCGTCCAACACCTCTATCCCCTTCCCGGGCGTGGCCGGGGCCACTATATCCAACCAGGGGAAGCCCTTGCGGAATCGCTCAATCTGAGCCAACGTTTTGGTATCCATATCGGGTTAATCTACATAAAATTCTCTACGGTATTGATATTGGGAGCGCATGCGTTCAAAGGCTCCCGGGTCCATCCGGAACATAAAATCGTCCGTAAAAATGGGATAGTTGTACTGCAGCACAGAAGCCACCTCTCCCTGCGAGCGTCCCTCCAGGTCCAGTTTGATGGATTCCAACTCCAGCACCTCGGTCTTCGGGAAAAACTCGTACAGTTGCCGGAAGCGGAAAAACCGCGCCAGCGAGCGCACCGACATGGCCGTACCGTTCTGTTTTCCCTGATAGGAATAGCCGGCGATATGCGGCGTGGCGATATCCACCTTTTCCAGCAGGTCCCGGTCGATGTCCGGCTCGTTGTTCCAGGTATCGATAATCACCGGTCCGAGGTTCGGAAGAGCCTCTTTCAGGGCAAGCTCGTCCACCACTTCACCGCGCGATGCGTTGATGAAAAACGCCCCCGGGCGCATCCGGGAGAAGAATTCCCGATTGGCCATCCCGCGGGTTTCCGGCAGCAGCGGCACGTGGAGCGTTACGATATCACTTTCGGCCAGCAGGGTGTCCAGGTCGCAAAATCCGTCCGGTCCTTCCGCCGCCACGCGGGGCGGGTCGCATTTCAGCACCTTGAACCCCAGGTAGAGGGCCATCCGTTCCACGCGTTTGCCCACATTGCCTACGCCTACGATTCCCATCGTCTTCCCCTCCAGGCGCAGCGACTTGCGGGCCGCCGTCCCGTACAGGGCCGAGAACACGTAATTCATCACGCCGCCGGCATTGCATCCGGCCGCATTCGCCACCACGATTCCCCGCGAATTGCAATAAGGAATATCGATATGGTCTGTTCCGATGGTGGCGGTGGCGATGATTTTCACCGACGATCCGGCCAGCAGGGCGGCATCGCAGCGGGTACGGGTACGAATGAGCAGGGCATCGGCGTTCCGGACATCTTCCGGACCGATTTCCTTCCCCTCTTTATAGACGATGCGGGCATAGGGTTCAAGCACTCCTTCCAGGAAGGGAATCGCCTTGTCCGCGATAATTTTCGGTTTCTTAAATAACATCTACTTCAATACGATATCCTTTACCAGGCCCACCTTCGGGTCATCTTTGACGAAAAGGTCGTCCTGCAGCAGCCAGGCGTTCATCCGCTCGATCAACTGCGCTTTCTGCAAACCCAGTTCGAACCGCAGCACCGACGACGACAGGCTCACCCGGAGCACTCCGTCGCGGTAGTAGCGGCGCAGGGTGGCCGAACCGGCACCCGACACGTCGTCCCAGGCCGCGAACACCCGCTGGGTATTCAGCCCGGCCGCCAGTTTCATCGACCGGATATACTGGTCGATAACCTCCTCCATGCCCAACGCCTGTTTGCGGTGAATCCGATACGTCTCCATCTCCTACAATTCCTTGAAAGTTCCGCCGGCGCACTCGAAATAAGCCCGGTCCGACATAAACGCAAAAATACACAAAAAAAGCGAATAATCAAGGTTTCCGGGACTGCGCACCCATTAACTGCGTCATCTCGTTGCCGGTCTATTGTTTCAAGACGGCCTTATGCCCATCTCCGTCTACCAACGTAACAAAGGGACCGTTCACACTCTTTACACGGAATTTCAAGTTCTCCTGCACGGAGGGAAGCGATGTATCCACGTTCTGGATCAAATCTACATAAACTCTAGTTCCCTCCATCAAAGAAGAATAGGGAGTATAACGGAGCTGGATGAGCCGATTGGAGGACGGTTCCATAAGAGTAAAGACGCCGGTAGTTCCTTCCGCGTCCCGTCCCATACGCAACTGCATCATCTGAGGCACAAAAGACCACCTCAAGCCAGCTATGCCGTAGAATCCCGGTTCTTGACTGTGGTCCGGTTCTATGCCCTGCGTCACAGTTAGTGTCTGAGCGACGTCTTCATGATAGAAGGTAATGGTTCCTTCTCGGGGTTCACTACCGGTATTCTCTTCCACCTGGAAATACAAGAGTTTATCGGTAAGCGCCTTGACATCCACCCTCTTGATCCAGGAAACGCTAATTTCCACTTCCGGTTCCACATTAGTACAGAGCAGGATATCCAGCACAGTGGCTTCGTACGAAATCTCCACCTTATCCGGCGAGAGCAGGATGGCATTGTTCTGCTCCTGCATCACTTTCACACTCTCCGAAAGGCCAAGTTCATCGTTAAAAAAACGGATGAAAGCCTCCCGGGATTCATAAGATTCGTTAGCCGAAACATAGAAAGTATAGCTGTCCGTAGACATAGACCTAGAGGTGACTTCAGAGATCCAATCCACTCCCTTGGGCATTTCCACGCTCACCGCCACATTGTGCTGCACATCAACCGTAAAGAATCCCCCGTCAGCGGGAACCGTCTCCTGATTGGAACTAAGCACCAGTGTGGCCTCCGGGCCCTGCTGGAAAACCTTGAAGACTTCCTGTCCAAGCGAAGAGGAAACCGTCACGGCGCCTTCCCGTTTTTGGGGATCCTCGTTAGCCGCCACCCTGAATGTAAGTGTATGATTGGTAATTCCTTTCACTTGCACCGGAACCAGCCATTCCACCCCGGCCGTCACCGAGCTGGTAAAACTGATATTGGTCCTCACCTGGATGGTAAAGTCCCCACCATCCTGGCCAAACTCTTGCTTGGATGCCGAAGCCGTAAAGGCGTCTTTCTGCTTCTGTGTCACCAGCAGGGTCACTTGGGCTGTACCGCACTTGACCTGAATGGTAGCACGGCGTTCATCGTACTCTTCGTTCGGGTTCACCTGGATGGTCAGGGTCCCCCTCCCCTTGTTCCCGCTTTCCGCACTCAGGCGTAGCCAATAGGCCCGTCCGTTGATAATGGAAGCCTTCCAGGCATCGCTGGATGTAAACGAGACGGTAAGAGAGCCACCTTTGGCGTCCAATACCGGATTCGTATTCACACCGGCAACCCAGTTAATGGTGGAGTTGTCCACGTTCCCGGGGGGTTCTTCCGTACCACTCTGGCAAGAGACCATTAGCAGGGTCGCAATGGCCCATCCTATATAAGTCTTTCTCATAGAGCTTCTCATTATTGAACAACGACTTGGCTCTCTACCTTATCTTCCCGGCCGTCGGCATACTTCAAACGAGCCATAAGGATGTGGGTCCCGGCAGTTAGGACAAGGCTCTCCCCTTCTACTGGCATATCGTCATAGAACCATTTGACGTCGAACGGCTTTGCAACGGGGCTGCTTACCAGTTTGAGCGGCAGTTCCTGACCGCTGGAAAGCGTGTCAGAAGGAAGATCTATATAACTGATGCCCAAATCTGTAAGGGAAGTTCCCGGGGTCAGATGGATTGGGGCTTTTGCGGTGAAGGCAATCAGGGCACCACCATTATAAGTTGAGGAATTCATATCTTGCCAGTTTCTCGCGCCGGGGGTTGACGTAGTAGAGAAACCGTGATAGAACATAAAACTGCCATTCTGGGGATTCACATCATTCTTGTCTGTAACCACAGCATAGGATGCATTGGACTGCTTGATGAGATAGCCTACATACAGGTCTGTCCCCGCCGGGATCATCACATTTGCGTCCGATATATCCACTTGGTTGGAAAGTCGATCGAAGTACACTGTGGTATTAATCCCCGTGACACGCCGAGCAAACACGCGTTCCTTGGTCCCGTAGTCTACAAACACCCAAACCTCTTCACCACTGGCCTTGGTGGAGAAAGAGATGGTGGAGATTGTTCCCCCTTCATACTCCTTCAGTTCAACCGCCGTGTAATGAACCGCTACCGTATAATCGGTGGAAAAAGTATAACCCCATGATAAGTAGCTGGAGAAAGGAATGATGGCTTTGGTAAGTCCCACATCGATTCCACCTGAAATGACAGGATCCAGTTGAATCTCCTTGCGCACCGACCATCCACTCAAATCCGCATGAGCGGGCTGATAGTTCGTAGCAAAAACCGAGCCACTGACAGGAGCATGGGATAAACGCGCGAAGGAGCGTATGTTTTTTTAGCTTCCAAAAGCACCACGGCTCCCTGTACCGGAGCGCCCGTCTGTGAGTCGGTCACAACGCCAGTGACCGTACGGTTGCCGCGGATCATGGTAAAGCTGGCCTCTCCATTGGCATATTTGATATCATGCAGGGAATAGGGCTCGCTCCCGTCCCAGGCTTTCAAGTCGTAATCTTTCACACTGTAACTTACATTCCAATCCGAGTTTGACGGGAAAACCCAAAGCGAATAAAAACTGTTTTTGTATTCGCCGTCCATAGCGTAGGAACCGTAAGGAAGCAGAGTCTTGTCCGGAATCTCCAGGTAGTGACAGGGGTGATATTTATTCCCGTTGATCAGTTTCCCGTTCTCCCAACGCTGGGCTGCCGTAACGCCGTCAATCATATTTTGGGAACGGTCTACATGATAGATGAGCATACCGGCCGGTAGCGTGCTGTCAAAGCCGCTTCCATCGCGAACCTCGGGCAGGAAGAACTCCCCTTCGTTGGTGGTGGGTATGCGATAGAAAGCCGGGGTGTCCAAATTGCGCAAAGTAACCTGTCCGGATGCATTCAGGTCGTGTTCAACCGTGATATATCCCAGCATATACCGCTCCATCAGACTCATCCGAGGGGGAATACGACCGTTAGAATTGTGCTCACCTCCGGCCATCAAGTTCCAGTTACTGGGATGGAAAGCCCGGCCGTTGATTTCGTAATCTGTATCATAAAGGTCGGGCAGCCCCAGCACATGGCCGAATTCGTGACAGAAGGTACCGATTCCACACTTTTCCTTGCCCAAATTGCCCCGTAGTTCGGCCGAACAACCATAGGTACCAATCTTTACGCCATCGAATGTAACAGAAGAAGTGACCGAACTTTTATGGGGCCAGATGGTATCCGAACCACCGCCTTCCGACTGGGAATAACCGGGATAAACCATATAGATGCCGTCCACATATCCGTCTTTGTCAACGTCGTACGCGGAAAAGTCTATTTCGCTGTCCAACTTGGCAACGGCTTCACGAATCATGGTCCTGGCCATCTCGTAATGTTCGGAATCGTTGTCTCCGGCCGGCCACTCATTATGATTGCGAGCAATAGTAACCGGACCCACCAGATCGAATACTGGCTGGAACTGAAACTGCGACGCATCCCTATAGTAGTCCCGGGCCGATCCCACGCTCCCGAAGTCGGAGAAGCCAGGCTCGTTAAGGGCGCGGGTGAAATAATCCCCGAATCCGCTCTGGAAAGCTCGATCCGACCACTGGACCAGAATTACCAGAAAATGCTTCTCTCCCCAGCCGATTTTACTCTTTCGGGCTCCAATGCCACCAGAATCGCGCGCATTTCTCTGCTCGCGCGCTGCAGAGCGCATAGCCCGACTGGGACCGCCACCACTATCTTCGCGCCACCAACCATCGGCCCCACTCTTATAGATTGTGCGGCCATCTTCAGACGTATACCAGCTGCAGAACTCATCGCCGTGCAGGCGGAGCGTGATAGTACTACCGTCCGGTTGCCGCATCTTGATGGGATACGGCGTTGCAGAATCGGCCCACATGACCAACCATCCGGAAACTGCCAGCAACAAGAGAAATGACAGGAATAATTTTTTCATACCGCTACGCTTTGGTGAATTCACCGTTATGTGTGGTAAAATACGCGCGGTCGTCCGTCATACGGTCCACAATGCCGGCAAGGCGGGCCGCATCCGTATCCGTGATGAAGATCTGGCCGAAATCGGCTCCTGCCACCATGCCAATAAGGTTGGAGATACGGCCCAGATCCAGTTTATCAAAGACATCGTCCAGCAGCAACATGGGGGCGAAGCCATAAGCGCGCTTCATGATTTCGTACTGGGCGAACTTGAGGGCTACCAGAAAACTTTTCTGCTGTCCCTGCGAGCCTGCGCGGCGGATGGGATGGCCGTCCATGGAGAAGAGGAAGTCATCTCGCTGAATTCCGGAGGTGGTATACCGCAAGCGGAAGTCTTGTTCCCGGTGCTGTTCAAAAACCTCTGGTAATGAGCGGTTTTCCAATACAGATTTATAAGAAATGGATACTTCTTCCCGATTGCCGGAAATAAGTTTGTAATACCGGGACACAACAGCTTCTAAATCGGCCGCCAGACGGGCACGGGCCTGATGTACCAGGGCTGCCGGAGCCTCCATGCGCTGATCCAAAACCGCCAGCAGCGACGGATCCGGATCCAACTCCTTGAGCAGTTTGTTCCGCTGGGCTAGTAACCGGGTGTAAGTTTGCACAGCCGCCATGTATTCCCGGTCCATTTGGGAAAGCACCGCGTTGGATAGCCGACGGCGTTCCTCCCCTGATTCGCTCACCAAAGCAATGTCCCCGGGAGAGACCATGACCACAGGCAAGATGCCAATATGCTCTCCCAATCGGGCATAAGGCTTGTCGTCGCGCACTAGTTTCTTCCCTTCCGGACTCACTTTGAGGGCGAAACGGGATTCCCGCCCGTTTTCCATGACATATGTGCCGCCCAGGGTAAACCCCTCCGTTCCGTAGCGGAACTGGCTGGCATCCGGCGCCGGAAAAGCGCTTTTGGTCATAGAAAGAAAATAAATGGCATCCAGAAGATTGGTCTTCCCTTCCCCATTGTTACCGCTGATGCAATTCACATTGGGAGAGAAGGAAAGTTCCTGGAAAGCGATGTTCCGAAAATCCTGGACTATGATTTTTTCGAGTGTCGGCATTTTCAATTCGTCTTTGCAAATATATAAATAATATTTGCTTACTGGGACAATTTTTCATAATTTTGCAATCTGTTTCACAAGAAATGTAAAAAACAACAACAATATGGCAAAAGAAATTCAGAAAGAGCTCGAGATCGAGCGTCAGGAGAAAGTCGTCGAGAGCGTCTCGAAGATTGAGAAGTTCTTCAACGACAACCAGAAAACCATTTACGGCGTACTGTGCGCCATCATCGTCATCGGCCTCGCCGTGCTGGCCTATCAGATATTCTATCTCCAGCCCAAGAAGGCGGAGGCCCTCGCCCAGATGTATCCGGCCGAGGCCAGCTTCCGTTCCGGTGAATATGACCTGGCCCTGAACGGCGACGGCAACGTAGCCGGTTTCGCCCAGATCATCAACGACTATGGCAAGAAAGCCGGCGCAGCCGTGTATCTGTATGCCGGTGTTTGCGAACTGGAAGCCGGTAACTGGCAGTCCGCCCTGGATTATCTGAAGAAATACGATGGCAAAGAGCCCATCCTGGCCGCCCGCGCCCTCGCCGCTACCGGTGACGCCTATGTAGGTCTGGAAGACTACAAGACCGCCCTCGGCTATTTCGAGAAAGCCGCCGCCAAGGCCGACAACATGTTCGCCGCCACCTACCTCCTGAAGGCCGCCCAGGTCTGCGAGGAGTTGGGCGACACCGACAAGGCCCTCTCGCTGTACAAGCAGATCAAAGACAAATATCCCCAGTCCATCGAAGGCTACGACGTGGACAAATACATTTCCCGTATCGAATCCAAATAATCCGGCACCATGGGAAGAGCATTTGAATTCCGCAAAGAGCGCAAACTCAAGCGCTGGGGCCATATGGCCAAAGTCTTTACCAAGATCGGCAAGGAAATCACCATCGCCGTCAAGCAGGGCGGTCCCGATGTCGTAGGTAACCCGCGTCTGCGCGCCCTCATCGCCGAGGCCCGCAACGAGAGCATGCCGAAGGAGAACATCGAGCGCGCCATCAAGCGTGCCAGCGAGAAGAACCAGGGAGACTTCAAGGAACTGGTTTATGAAGGCTACGGCCCCGCCGGCATCGCCTACCTGGTAGAAGCCGCCACGGACAACAACACCCGTACGGTGGCCAACGTGCGCAGCTACTTCACCAAATGCGGCGGCACGCTGGGGACCAGCGGCAGCGTGAGCTTCATGTTCGATCACAAATGCGTTTTCCGTCTGAAAGAAGATCCCGCCAAGCCCATCGACGTGGACGAGCTCGAACTCGAACTCATCGACTTCGGTGCCGACGAGGTTTTCCGCCAGGAAGTGGAGGACGAGGATGAGAACGTGACCAGCGAAATCTACATCTACGGTGACTACACCGCCTACGGCGCGATTCAGAAATACATCGAGGACAACGGCTACGACCTCATCTCCGGTGGTTTCGAGCGCATTCCGAACGTGGATTTGAAGGACGCCACCCCCGAGCAGCGCGAAACGCTCCAGAAGCTGACAGACCTGCTGGAGGACGACGAGGACGTGACCAACGTCTATACGACCTTGAAACCCGAAGAATAATCAATAATAGGAAAAGAATAAGAGGATGGCTCTCCTGAACCATCCTCTTTTAGATAAATCGAGAATATGAGCATCCAACAGGAAAAGATCAAGGAGTTGGTGGAACGGCGTGCCGGTGCCCGCATGGGCGGCGGCCAGAAAAGGATTGACGCACAACATGCTAAAGGCAAGCTCACTGCCCGTGAGCGCCTGCAGCTGCTGCTCGACGAAGGCAGTTTCGAAGAATTCGACATGTTCGTCCAGCATCGCTGCACCAACTTCGGCATGGAGAAACAGCATTTCGACGGAGACGGTGTGGTGACCGGCAGCGGTACCATCGACGGCCGTCTGGTGTATGTTTTCGCCCAGGACTTCACCGTGAGCGGCGGATCCCTTTCCAAGACCATGTCCGAGAAGATCTGCAAGGTCATGGACATGGCCCTCAAGAACGGAGCCCCCTGCATCGGTCTGAACGACTCGGGCGGCGCCCGTATCCAGGAGGGAATCGACGCCCTGGCCGGCTATGGTGAGATTTTCGAGCGCAACATCCTTTCCTCCGGTGTGGTCCCGCAAATCAGCGGAATCTTCGGTCCCTGCGCCGGCGGTGCGGTGTACTCCCCCGCCCTCACGGACTTTACCCTGATGGTCAAAAACACCTCCTACATGTTCCTGACCGGTCCCGCCGTGGTGAAGAGCGTCACGGGCGAGGAAGTGGACCAGGAGTCCCTGGGCGGTGCCAGCGTGCACGCCAGCAAGAGCGGTGTGGCCCATTTCGCGGCCGATACCGAAGAGGAAGGCATCGCCACCATCAAACAGCTACTGTCCTACCTGCCGCAGAACAATATGGAGGAGGCGCCCGTGGTGCCCACCGCAGACCCGGTTTCCCGCGTGGACGACGTCCTCAACGACATTATCCCCGACAATCCGAACAAGCCGTACGATATGTACTATATTATCAATAGTATCGTGGACGACGGCAAGTTCTTCGAAGTACACAGCCAGTTCGCCCGCAACATCATCGTCGGCTTCGCCCACATGAACGGACGCAGCGTGGGCGTGGTGGCCAATCAGCCCAAAGTGCTGGCCGGTGTGCTGGACATCAACGCCTCGCGCAAAGCCTCCCGTTTCGTGCGCTTCTGCGACGCCTTCAACATTCCGCTGGTCACCCTGGTGGATGTGCCGGGCTTCCTGTGCGGAACGCAGCAGGAATACGGCGCCATCATCACCAACGGTGCCAAACTGCTTTATGCCTATGGCGAGGCCACCGTTCCCAAGGTAACCGTAACCCTGCGCAAGTCCTATGGCGGTGCACACATCGTGATGAGCTGCAAGCAGTTACGGGGAGACCTCAACTATGCCTGGCCGTCTTCGCAGATTGCCGTGATGGGTGCCGACGGTGCCGTGAACGTGCTCTATTCCAAGGAGATCAAGGCGGTCGAAGACCCCGCCGAGCAGAAACGCATCGCCGCGGAAAAGAAGCAGGAGTACGAAGACCTCTTCAGCAACCCCTACCAGGCTGCGCAGAAAGGCTATATTGACGATGTGATCGAGCCGCGCAACACCCGGTTCCGCGTGATCCGCGCCCTGGAGCAGCTCGCCGGCAAGAAACAGACCGTTCCGGCCAAGAAACACGACAACCTTCCCCTTTAAGCAGACCCGCGTATGAAAGTCAAATACATCATCTTGACTGCCTGCCTGCTGGTCCTGCCCCGCTTGCTGGGGGCCCAGAATGTCTCGGACCTGATCATCGCCGAGATCCTGGCCCAGCCCGACAGCACGGGACTGCTGGACGACTACGGGCGACGCAGCGGGTGGATTGAGTTGTACAATACCTCTACGGGTACCGTCAGCTATGGCGGATGCTTCCTGACAGACGACCGTAACAACCTGAAAAAGAGCCTGATTCCGCCGACGGACCTGCGCACCAAGTTGGGTCCCCGCCAGAGCGTCGTCTTCTTTGCTTCGGGCAACGGCCATGACGGCACCTTCTATGCCGGCTTCACCCTTCGTCCGGGTTCCACCATCTATCTGGTGAGCAACGACGGACGCACCATCGTGGACTCCCTGGCCATCCCGGCCCAGTTGACCGCGGGCAAGTCCGTGGTCAAAAAGGCCATCGACCTGCGGGAGAAAGTCTTTGAGGCTCAGGCCGATGCCGCCTCCCCGACCCCGGGCGCGCCCAACAAGGATCCCAATGCCGAGAGCAAAGCCCAGAAGATGAGCCGCCTGGATCCCCACGGATTCATCCTGGCCGTTACATCCATCTCCGTGGTGTTCTGCGCCCTGGCCATTCTCTGGGGCCTGTTCAATTCGCTCTTCTCCCCCAAGAAGCCCAAGGCCCCGAAGGATTCCAAGGCTTCCAAGGTGAAGAAAGCCCCGGGCGGTTCCCTCTCGCCCGAGGTGGCAGCAGCCATCTCCCTGGCGCTGGAGCAGGAACTCGGCGGCGAGGTCTATGCCGCCATCGGCCTGGCCCTGGACCAGTACCTGAACGAATGCGTACACGATAGTGAGAGCTTCGTCCTCACCTACCGGATGCAGCCCTCGGCCTGGAACCGCAAAGGACAGACATTCAGGCAGTTGCCGAAGTAATTATCCCCCAATCCGAATAATAAAAAAGTATCGATATGAAAGAGTACAAATTCAAGATCAACGGAAATGAGTATGTTGTGGCGGTGAATGGCATCGCTGACGGTGTGGCGGATGTGACCGTGAATGGCGTCGGCTACAATGTAGAGCTTGCCGACGGTTTCGCGTCGCCGAGCACTGCCGCTCCCGCACCCGCAGCCCAGGCCGCTCCGGCTCCCGCTGCAGCCGCTGCCCCCGCAGCTGCCGCCGCCCCCGCTGCTAAGCCGGCAGGCGCTGGTAAGGCCGTCAAATCCCCGCTTCCGGGCGTCATCATCGAGGTGAGCGTGAAGGAAGGGCAGGCGGTCAAGGCCGGCCAGAAGGTTGCGGTCATCGAAGCCATGAAAATGGAGAATGAGATTGCGGCCGAAAGTGACGGTACCGTAACGGCCATCCACGTAAACAAAGGCGACTCCGTGCTGGAGGGCGCCGATATCGTGACCATCGCCTAATACCCTATGGAGCAGATTATCAATTCCTTGGCCCAGTTCTGGGAATATACTGGATTTGCAAACGTCCAGGTACAGAACCTCATTATGATCGCAATCGGCATTGCGTTCGTAACCGTGGCCATCGTAAAGGAATGGGAGCCGATGCTGCTGGTCCCCATCGGCTTCGGTATAATCATCGGCAACATCCCCATGTTCCCGGGACTGAATATCGGCATCTATGAAGACAATTCGGTGCTGAATATTCTGTACCAGGGCGTGAAGCTGGGCTGGTATCCCCCGCTCATCTTCCTGGGCATCGGCGCCATGACGGATTTCTCGGCCCTGATTTCGCAGCCGCGCCTGATCCTGATCGGAGCCGCCGCCCAGATGGGTATCTTCGGTGCCTATCTGCTGGCCCTGCTGCTGGGCTTCATGCCCAACGAGGCGGGCGCCATCGGCATCATCGGCGGTGCAGACGGTCCTACGGCTATCTTCTTGAGTTCCAAACTGGCACCGGACCTCATGGGTGCCATTGCGGTATCGGCCTATTCCTACATGGCCCTGGTCCCCGTGATCCAGCGGCCCATCATGCTGGCCCTTACCAATAAAAAGGAGCGGCTCATCCGGATGCCGGCCCCGCGCCAGGTTAGCCAGAAAGAAAAGATCATCTTCCCGGTGGTGGGCTTCCTGACCACGGCCTTCATCGTGCCGTCCGGTCTTCCCCTGCTGGGTATGCTCTTCTTCGGCAACCTGCTGAAAGAAAGCGGCGTAACCCGTCGTCTCGCCGAGACCGCTCGCGGACCGCTCATTGATACCATTACCATCCTGATTGGACTCACGGTTGGCGCATCTACGCAGGCCGATAAGTTCCTGAGCGTGAAGTCACTGAAGATCTTCGGACTGGGTCTCCTCTCCTTCGTGATCGCCACCGCATGCGGCGTGCTCTTCGTGAAGCTGATGAACCTCTTTATCAAGAATCCGGCCCGGAAGATTAACCCGCTCATCGGCAATGCCGGTGTTTCCGCAGTCCCGGACAGCGCCCGTGTGTCTGAGGTCGTCGGCCGGGAGATTGACCCTTCGAACCACTTGCTCATGCACGCAATGGGTCCGAACGTTGCCGGCGTAATCGGCTCTGCCGTCGCTGCCGGTATCTTGCTGAGCTTCTTGGGTTAAGCCCACACATTTTTAAATACTTGAAATACAGTCACTTCCCGGAACCAGCAGAGCATCTACCGCCTCAGCTTCCGCTACAACGACGGCGTGAGCAAGACGCCCATCAGCAGATACTCTAACCTCAATCCTGCTCCATCACGCCCGGCCTCGCAGCCCGCAACGTGGTGGAGCAGTTTTTCTGTTTTGATTTCGTGACGAAAAGAAAGACGGCACGTATTCTGTTATGAGCGAAGTGGATAAAGCTTTGAAGGGAATAGGGGTTCTCTTTTTTGGGTTATCCGAAAAATGTGGTTGGATTACTCCTTTCGCTGAAGGGTGAGTTTTAACCCCTCACTGCAATTTCTGGTTGGAAATAGCCAAAGCATTGCCGCCACCTCGTGATGAGATGGCGGCAATTCATTTGCTATAGGTTAAAAAGCGAGGCAAGCGCCTTAGATGCCGGAACCGGCTGCTGCTTTGACAGGGCGGACAGAGAACCCGAGGGTACGGTCGAGGTGGTATGTTTTGATATTCTCATAATTGAACTTCTCCAGGGCGTAGGCAAAATGGTAGACAGGGTCATAGCGAGGGCTAGACGACCAGTAGCCAACGTCGTTACCCGCCCGGACTAACGTTGCATTGGAGTAGAAGCCTGAAGCTGCAAGGAACAACGAAAGGCCGTTCTTCTCACTGGTGAAGAAATAACCTCCGTTGGAGTTACCAATGCTGGTCCAATCTGGCTGCCAAACCATTGTGGTGTTTGAAGCATCAATGAGCGCATCAAACTGAGCCTTGGTGGGCATCTTCCAATTGCTATTTCCACTTACCCTTTTTGCGGTGTCATCATCAGTTCCCTGAATATCTGTGGTGGATGTGGAATAATGGTTTACTGAAGAATAATTCGCCGGATCATAGGCCGTTTCATCACCCCACATATAATAATCTCCAGCCTTCAAGGGGTTTGCGATGTAAGGCGACGCACTGGTCAGGTTGCCCGTAGCCCACAGGATATCTCCAAAGCCCAGGGAAACAAACGGAGATAAGTCTCCCCAAGCAACCGTGTTTGAAATATTGGGGAATGTCATCGAAGTTCCCGCGTTGATGGTTTTAGTGCCCTCGAGAGTGTAGGTACCAACTGCTGCAGGTTTCTCCACGGAGATTTCCTTTACCAGGGAGAACGCATAAGCCGTTGCCACTCCGGCCGATGAAAGGTAGCCGCCAAACAGGGCGCCAGCCTCAGATTTGTCCGAAGTGAATGCCATACCTTTGATGGAATAGCCAGCCGTAAGGGCACTCTCGGTTACACCACCAGCAAGGGCTACGTAGTCGCAGGTCTTGGGGGTAAGGTGGCTTTCCATCAGCCTGTAGGTAGGTGCATCGGCGGCCGTGATACCTGGCACAAAGAACTGCACAAAGCCGGAGGGCTTTTCCATATTGAGGGTGCCGGAAATGGTCGTTTCGGCAACAGTATAACCGGCGTGTACGCTCATGTAGTGCGAGTAGATCTTCTTTTCACCGATGGTGAAGGAGAACTTGCTGTCCGCATAGGTTACCGTTACTGCCCCCATCTCCTTGGGGAACCACACGGCCGTCATATGGCGGCTGGCGGCAGGACCCTCGGCAGAAAAGTCTCCGGCAACGAAATCACCACCCGGGAAAGAGTCAGTCCAGGTACTTCCATCGTAGGACTTCTTGATATACTTGGTAGGAATAGCGTCAAAGAACACGAACACGGCATCGCCATCGTTCCAATCGGCCTTGAGTGCGTTGAGTGCGGCCTTGGTTTCCGCTTCTCCGTTCATGGAATTCACAGAGAGATTGAAGCTCATAGGAGTGTTATCCACCTCCTGCTCAGGAGTCTGGATATCCATTTCTTTTTGGCTGCAAGCGAGTACGGCAAGCAGGGCAAATACTGCTAAAATAGTCTTTTTCATAACCAGTCCTCCTTACTAATTCTGATCTTCCCAATTCTTATCTTCCCAAGGGTTGTAGTTCGGATCTGGACTGGCGCAAATGACGCCTTTCTGCTTTAATTCCACGACTGTAAGCGTGGGGGCATCATACAGTTCTTTGTTTTCTGTCTTCATAAGTATTTGATTTGTATAAAATTAATTCTAGGGTTGGAAGTAAAAATCAGGCAAAAATAGAAAAAAGATACGAAATAACAATGGGCGGGGGGAAAATGGGCCCATTTCTTGACTTTTTATGTGATTTGAAACATGAACCATGACCGTGAAACAACAAATAGTGTCCAAAACATGGTACGGTGACGATGTCTATGGAGTGTTTAAGCATGGGTGGTATAAATCCAACCATACCCTACTTCCAAACAAAGTGTCAGCCAAGAAATAATCAACCTGATATTTCGGATAGCCCAATTTGGCTCACCTGCAAAGTTCTGTGGGAGATGCATTGTCCATGGGATGGCAGGATGTGTTAAAACAGAGAAAGCGGCCCTTGCTGGGCCGCCCTCCTTGGGTATTATCCATTGCCGCTGTCGCGGCTAAAATAGATAAATAGGTAAATGGATAAATAGGTTAAAAAGCGAGCACTGGCCTGACACTATCGATACCCGTCGTAAAGTAGTTGGTCCAAGAATCACTGTAGAAGCCCCACGCGTAGTGGCCACCGTACTCATAATACTCCGTAGCAGACCAATAGCTGTCATCCATTGCCGTACCGCCGACACCGGTGGTGATGTAGGCGTTCACGTTGCCGTCGTAAGTCGTGCCGTTGCTGTTACCCGTCGTCGAGCCGAGGTTCACGAATATCTCCTCGTAGTCGCTCTTCTGCGCCACGCACCAGTTCGACACCTTAATATCAACAAAAACACCCAACCAAAAATAACTCGTCAGGCTGGCGCCGCGGGCGGCATCGTCGGGAAGCACTTTCAGCGTGGTGCTGGCGTAGTCGGTCGTAGATTTCCAGCTGTTGATGGTGTTCCAGTCCTGCGTCGTTGCGTCCTTCAGCGCGAGAATCAGCCCGTGGCCGGTCTCCGTCACCTTGCCGAGGATACCGACGGCGGTCCCGGTCACGGCTTTCTTCTCCATGTACATCTTGCCGTCGTCGCAAACCACAGCGCCTAAATCCCATTCAGCCGTAGCACTGCTGAGATCCAGCGGATAGCGTGGGCTCATGGTGAGCGGAGTCTGGTAGTATTTACCGGCTTCAATGGTGGCAGTACCGCTCTTGATGTACTTGTTGTCGGCAGTAATAACGACGAACTTATAGGTGGTGCTGGCAGCTGCAGGCATGGCAACAAAGACTGAGGTGGCAGTGCTGGCAGGCGTAACGGTCGTAATGGTCTTGTTGCTTGCGTTGTCCTTAATCACCAGCGGATGGGTAGCGTCGATGCTCGGGCCACTCAGCGTGAACTTGAAGATGGCGAACTGCGCCTCGGGCTGCGTGGTGACATCGAGGCCGGGCGTCGTGGTCCGGATGGTGCCGGCGCCTACACGCACGTCAAGGTTGGCATTGAGCGTGCCGTCCTGGGCAGCGAGCAGCGTGGCGGCATCCTTCACGCCGCTCTTGTCATCCTTGGCGGCGGAGTACGGATAGACCAATGTGCAGGCGGTGTTGTCGGGCGTGCCGCTCACTACGGTGAACGAAATAGTGGCAGCGCCAGTGGTTCCGTCCACGGCGGTGATGGTGGCATCGGCCACTTGTGCGCCGTCCTTATCGTAAAGAATGGCGATATGCTCATTCTCGGCCCAAGTTACGGTTATCTTGTCACCGCCGTCGGCCACGGCCTTGGTGTCGGCCGTCTTGGGAGCCAGTGTGGCTGTGATGGTGATGCCTTTGCTGTCGGAAGGCTGTTCTACCGGCGTGATTTCCGTTTCTTTGTTGCAGGCGGCAAGGGCAAGCAGCAGGGCTGCGATTCCAAATACTTTCTTCATTGTCTTGTCCTCCATTGTTTAGAATGCAAACGGGTCTCCGCCATTGATGTAATCATTGGGGTCAGGCAGGGCACCCTCTGGCAAACTTTGGCAGACGACGCCTACGATTTTCACCTCGACGGTCTTGACCTCCGGTGAGAGGTACATTTCTTTTTTGTTAATATCCATTGTTTTATGAGTTGTTTGAATGATTGTTCATGCAGGCATGCAAAAAGCCGCGGCGATTCTGTTCTAAGGAATTGAAACGGTGGATGAGCAATGAACAAGCGCTACAGCATACTCCAAGGAATAAGTTCACCCTCAGAAGTACTCCTGTGCTGACTACCGCCATAGACAACTTGACGATGGTCTTTGTGCTCACCGGAGAGATTGCCCCAATACTTTAGGTTTTTAAAAAAATCAGCGCTATAAGTCTGTCCCGACTTGATTTCAACAGCATCGATGTGGTCGCCTTTGTTCATTAGTAGGTCAACTTCGTTGCCGTTCGAATCTCGCCAAAATGTGAATGACGGCCGGTCTCCTTCATTGAACCCTCGCTTCAAGAACTCATTGATGACCATATTCTCGAAAAGTCCTCCTCGGAGGTAGTGATTGGACACTTGCGATGCTTGCTTGATTTCAAGGAGCGAACACGCCAATCCCGTATCATAGAAATACAGTTTGGGAGTCTTGACGAGTCGCTTGGAGTAGTTCCGGTAATCTGGTTGCAGCAGGTAGATGATATAGCTGGACTGCAGGACAGAAAGCCAAGAGTTTATAGTTGGAATCGTTACCCCGCACTCTGTTGCAAGCGAGGACATATTAAGGAGTTGACCTATCCTGCCAGCACACAACTTGAGGAGCCTGACAAAAGCGGAAAGGTTTCCAATGTCCTTCACGGACCTGAGGTCCCGTTCTACATAGGTGTCGATATAACTTGGATAGAAGTCTCCGGCCGACAGACCGTTATCGTAAAGTCTTGGATAACTTCCATTAAAAATTTCCTCGTCAATGCTTTGAGGGAGAATGCCGCTATCACGCATCTCGATTTGGGAAAAAGGCAGAAGCGTCAGGATGGCCACCCTCCCAGCAAGCGACTGGTCAACGGAGGATAGAAGCTGAAAGTTCTGTGAGCCTGTCAGGATGTACATCCCATTCTTGCCAGCCAAATCCGAGTGAGTCTGGAGATAAGACAGCAGTTTCGGAACTCGCTGAACCTCATCAATGATGGTTTTTTCCGGGTACTCCGAAATAAAACCACGCGGGTCTTCCTCTGCATAGCTGCGGTTGTCAGACTCTTCCAGTGAAACGTAAGAATAATCCGGAAAGGTATGACGCACGAGAGTGGACTTGCCGGACTGCCTCGGCCCGGTAAGGAGCACAAATGGGAATTTGGTGGAGAGATATAGCAATTTTTCTCGGAGGGTTCGTTCTATCATGACTCTATATTTTTATGCAAATATAAACTTTAATTTTAGAATAACATAAAATGAATGAAAAAATATGCAAGGCAGAGCAATACGCTGATGATGTCAGGGCCAAATGTTGAGAGCACAAGAACTTCTACAACTTCGTCGTAAATCTGGCTCACCCGCAAAATTCCGTGAGAGATGCATTGTCCATGGGATGGCATGATGTGTTAAACCAGAGAAAGCGGCCCTTGCTGGGCCGCTCTCCTTGGGTATTATCCATTGCCGCTGTCGCGGCTAAAATAGATAAATTGGTAAATGGATAAATAGGTTAAAAAGCAAGGCAGGCGCGAACACGTAAGGAGTAGTCCATATAGTCGTATCTCCACTGGGCGTCAATGAGTCTCACGAGCCAGGCGCGGCCTCCATCGTACGGCGTAGACGACCAGTAGCTACCATCTTTCTTCAATTCGTCTCCAGCGGTGGCTAACGCTGTATTCAGACCGTCGTATTTCGCTTCATCGCCGCCGTTGGCCTTGAACATAGTCTTCCACTGCTCCTGGCTGGGTAGCATCCATGCGGCACCACTGACGGCGGTCTTGCCCTCGCAGGTGCTCTTGGCCGTGCTCCAGGTCATCCCGCCCTCGTCGCTCAGCGCGATGGCCAGGCCATGCTTGTAGGTGGAGTGGTCGGTCTCGCTGCCCACGTAGGCAATCATAGCCACGGCCTGGGTACTGGCGGCCTCGGCAGCGGCCTTCGTGTCGTAGATGTAGCCGTCGGCCCCGGCTATCTTGCCCAGGTCATCCGTCGTAGCCTCGGCAAGCGGGCGGGCGGTGTAATCTCCGAATACGAGGCAGGCGCGAACATGGAGGTCGTAGTTCACATACAGGTTGTACCAGTAGGCACCGCCATCTTCGAGGACCACGCGCCAGGCTTTGTCGTTACCGTCCGGCTGAGACGACCAGTAGCGGCCGCCGCCCTCCTGCAATTTACTGCTGTCGCCTCCTGCGATGGCTAACGCTGTATTCAGACCGGTGTAGCTTCCTTCATTGCCGCCGAAAGCATTGAACATAGCCTTCCACTGCTCCTGGCTGGGTAGCATCCATTCGGCATCACTGACGGAGGCCTTGCCCTCGCAGGTGCTCTTGGCCGTGCTCCAGTCCATTATCTCTCCCTCGTCGCTCAGCGCAATGGCAAAGCCATACTTGTGGGCGAAATTGTCGGTCTTGCTGCCCACGTAGGCAATCATGGCAACGGCCTGGGTACCGGCGACCTTGGCAGCGGCCTTCGTGTCGTAGATGTAGCCGTCGGCACCGGCTATCTTGCCCAGGTCGTCCGTCGTAGCCTCGGCCAGCGGACGGGCGGGGGCAGCAGTCATCTTCAGTCCTTGCTGATAGAACTCACCGGCATCGTATGTCTTGCCAGTCAGCGTCTTGGTGTAGTTCTTGCTGCCGTCGGTGGCGGTGATGGTGATTTCGGAACCATCTTCAGGCCACATGGCTACATAGATTTTATCCAGACCGGAAGGAGTTATAGTATAGGTGACTCCACTAACTTCAATAGTCATGCACGTAATTGTGTTGGTGATGTCGGTAGCACCATCGCTCTTGTACAGCGTGAAGGCCACGACGGCAATCTCATTATCCAATGTTGCCGAGGTAGGAAGATTCGTTCCAGCAAAGGAGCCATCATATCCGGCATAATCCCTGGTTGCAACGTCGGTCAGTGTGCCGTTTTGCGCGTAGAAATACGATTCAGAGGCAGGATACTGATAGGCAATGTATCCGTCTTCCATCGGATTGGTCAGCGTGAAGGTCAGCTTTGCCGATTTGCCGTCAGCCGAGATGTCCCCCGCTGTCAAAGCCTGGCTCACGGTATTTTGATTGTTACCATCCTTGTCCTCGTACGTCAGTACCACCTGTTCGCCCACGGCAAAGGTCTTTGTAAGCGTCTTGGCCGTGTAGTCGATGGCGAGTGCCTTGGTATCGGCCTCGGCGAAGCCCACGGTGGTGGTCAGGGTGACAATGTTATCTTTCGGAGTTTCAGGAGTTTCAGAAGTTTCAGGAGTTTCCATCTCCTGGCTCTCTACCTTGTTGCAGGAGGTTCCAAGCATGCCCATGGCAACGAGGGCGGCCATGCCGATGTGTGTAATCTTTTTCATTGCTTTCTTCGTTTTCATGGGTTGTTACTCGATTACCGGCTCGTTCCAGGTGTAGTTATTGACTCCGGCACTACCGGGACTTTGACAGACGACGCCTACGATTTTCACCTCGACGGTCTTGACCTCCGGTGAGAGGTACAGTTCTTTTTTGTTAATATCCATTGTTTTATGAGTTGTTTGAATGATTGTTCATGTGCTTGAGGATGGCGTCGATGCGGGCAATGATATCGGCCGCCATCTTCTCATTGCAAACGTGATGTCTTCTATACCTGATAGGTCTTTGTTTTAGTCAGACTGTAAAGTTAGCGAAAATAGAGTTAACGCGCAAGTTAATTGATTGCATGTCCACGGAATTTTGCGTGTGACCCTCTTTAATCCATTTTATTAGGGTGATTTATCAGGGCATCGAGCCACTCTTCCTTTGGTGGAAGATCATCACCGATGAGTTCACGCTCATCGTAATCAGCGGAGAAATAGTCCCGCATGGAGACAAACTCGATGTGGTATGTCCAGCCGTCACACTGGCCTTCTCTGGCACCGCCCGGGAGGAACTCTTTATCCGGAACGATGTCTATCATCTCTCCTGTGCGCTGAGAGCGCTTCAGCGCCCTGATCATCTTTTCCTTCTTGATAGGGCGTTCGTACCCCTTGTGGAGGGTTGCGTCATAGAGACCTCGGAAATATTGGAGATATGCTTCTGGGATGCCGATTTCTAGGGAACCGAATTCTCGTATTTTGGCTATCCAGTTAAAGTACTCCTCTCCTGTATTGAAGTATGGAATCCGAATCTTCCAAGCCGAGCTTTTGGCAGAGCGGGGACGCAGGTAGAAAGGGCAGTTGAAAGGAAGACCTATGCAGCAGTCGGTATATTCTCCGGCGTCAAAGATGTATTTGTGTTCTTTTGAAACAAGGTGATAAAGGGCATCATGGATTGCCCACAAATCGTCATCGGATTCCGGGGTCATAACACCCGGGAAGACAGCCTCAACGGCATCGGCGGTGCACGTCTGGACGCCGATGCAGTCGCGTTTCAGGTAGTCATAGACCTCCTGTGCGATTGCTATGATTCGCTCCTCGGCCATCGTCTGAATTGATTAAAACATGCTTATTAGCGCATTCCGTTCGGGAAAAGGAACTGGAAGCAGCGGGCAGCGATGGTGTCCGGGAAATCGTCGATATCGGCATCGGCAAAGACGTTGCCCTCAACTGTGATGCTGTCACACTGTTCCGGGAATAGGCAGTGATTGTCGAGGACGAAGGCATAGCGACCTTCATCTCGATCACGATCTGCCCCGAAGGCGCTGATGGGGAAATGGTATTCGGAGCCGCCGCGTGTTATGTGGCAGATGTCGCCGGTGAAGATGTGCTCACCCTTGCTGTCCTTAAGACCGGTATCGACGCCGGCAAAGATGGCTTTGCGGCAGTAGCCACGGTCCCAGCATTCGTCGCGGAAATAGTCCAGGACGATGTGCTGAAGGTGCTCTGGAGCCCAGGAATCGTCCGTTCCGATGACATAGAAGTTCATTCCCATGAAGAAGTAGTTTCCAAAGTTGGCATAGGCAAACTTCCCATCTCCAAAGGTGTAACGCACGCGAACGGTTGGCATAGGTGTCACAATGCCGGCTCCGATGGAGTACTTATAATCGTTGCACAGGGACGTCAGGACTTTTTCATCGATAACCTTCGGCGGTAAGACCTCATCGTCCTTGGGTTTGCACCAATATACCATTGTTGGGAGCCACTCTACGGGAACGGCTATATTTGGGATATCCAATGCTTCCGCGAACAGCTGCGCCATATCCTCATCTTTGAAACCGGCGATGCCGCAGCCAACTCTCGTGAGAAGGAAACGGTTCATCGGATGCTCTTTAGCGTATTGCAGGAATTCATCGACGTAAGGCTTGATCTCAGACAGCGGGCCGTGCATTGTGGGGATGGCATAGCACTGACCTTGCGGGCCAACGCCCTGTCCCCAGACTGCGCCAAAATTATCATAGGCAATCCTGGCCGCGCCGCCGAGGTGCTGTCCTTCCAGATTACTGCCGAAAACGAATAATTCGCAGCGAGAGAGTTTGGTGATTAACCCTTCTACGAGTTTTTTATTGGCTTTTTTCATGATATCAAGTGTAATTGGTGAGTCCCTAAAACCTCTAAATCAATTGCCATTCAGAGCACATGCTTTTTCTCCAAATTTTTCCTTCCAGGTTTGTTCCAGATGGATAATGTCCCGATCTGTTATCCTTAGGGGGCATGTTTGTAGGATACCCCATTGGAAATTCTTTTTGGCGTATTCTGGGTCTTTGTCAACTAATTCCTGAAGTTTGACATTACCTCCTGTCCCATTGGTTTCAACATATCTCTTCCAACGTCCCCAAATACCATTACCTTCTTGATATGCAGAACCGACATACAGTCGTCCGGTGCTAAGATCGGATATGACATAAATGCCCTTAACTGCTGTTAGTTTGTGCTTCCAGATGCCGCCATCACCTTTGATAATCTCCTTCAACTTCTCAAACGAAAGGACAACTTCCTCATAGGTCGGATATTTCCACTCCACGCCGATTTTCTCAATAGCGATGACATCCTTATCATCCTCTCCTTTTTTCAGCCACTGATGCCAAGTAACGGCGCTGTTGCCCCACTCGATAATTACTCTTTCACTGAATTCTTCTTTGAATTCTTCAACCTCGGTGAGTTTATAATAGAACTTGTCTTTGTCATATTTGGCTTTTCGTTCTTCGTCATAGCCGTCCACCCGGAAAACGCCTATCATTCTTGCGGTTGTGCCTTCTTCCCCAATGAAAGAGACAATGTAATCAACGTCTTTGAATACGTCTTTCGATTGTTCGCTCTGGTAATCAAGAAAGATTTGCGGGTCATCAACGTACCAAGAATACGGATCACCTACTTCTTTCTTACCGTTAACCAGTATTTCGCCCCTGTTATCCTTATGGCGTACCAGTTTGACTTTTTTTGATGTTATTCCAGGCATGCCTTTCTCAAGCAGCTCTGGGAGTTTAATAAGAGCCATGGTTATTTGTTTTTTAATTTGAAAACGAATGGAATATTGTAGGGAAGGCCGACACACGCGCCATCATACTTTGAGAAGTCAGCTTCGTATTTATGCCCCATTCTTATCTTGCCCATGAGCGAAGTATGAATGTCCCAAAAGTCATCTTCTTCTATAACGGTTCCGCCATAGAAATAGGTGTATCCTTTATAGTCAGCATACTGCGCTTCTGGCTTACCAAGAACTTTGTCGACAGCCTCATGGGTAGAAATTTCCGTCCTCTTTGGGCGAGTCTTAAGGTAACTATAAATGCGAGATGCAATAGCCTTGTAATCCAAGTTCCGCTTTTCGACAATCATAATCACTTTTTTATAGACGGCCCGCTGTAAAGAGTAGAACTCCTCATCATCTCTTATACCCGTGAGTTTACCATTATTTGCCCATACTCGTTCTTTTTCATACTTTTCCTCCTCTTCCTCTGATTCGGCCCATTCTTTACCAATAGGGACTTTCTCACCGTTACGCTGGAACCAGTATTTTTCCAATATTACATGGATTGACCTCCCATCATTCTGGGCTTCTATCTGTGTTATGCGTTCTTGAATGTTCATGATAAATATTATTCATCGTAAAGTCTGGCTGCCGAGGAAAGCATGTCCTTGATCTTGTCGGCCAACCATTTCGGTTCCAGGACCTTGATGTAGGGCCCGCGTGAGAGCAGGGGACTGTAGAAATCTTCGGTAGGACGCAGCGTCACTTCAAAATCGGTGTATTCGGCAGTGCTTTCCATTTCTTTCTGACTGTGATGCAGCGGAAGGTCTCGGTAATAGTACATCTGTTCTCCATACGCACGAATGACCACCCGCTGAACCGGAATGTCTTTGCTCCAGGCAATACCGTAACTGTCTTTGAAAAAGTGCTTCGGGTCAAAGTCCCGGGGATATTCAAACTTCTCTTCCGTGAGTTCCATTTCGAGGATACGGTCAAAGGAAAGGATGAAAATAAACCCCTCGTCTCCCGGATTCTTGACAATCCCGTACCAGCGTCTTTTTCTCAATTTGACGAAATAGGGCTCAACGGTCATGGTCTTTTTCTCTTCTTTCCCGTATTTCCGATAGGTCACTTTGATGCGCACGCCCCGTTTCATCGCATCGATGAACAGATACAGGTTCTCTCCTTCTGAGGGTATGGATTCCAGCATGATGCGGTCGTGAACCCCCTTGCTCTCGGACAGCACGCTGTTTACCGACAGGGTAGAGAGCATCCAGTTCTGGATGGTGTTGTCTTCCAGGACTTCCTCGTTGTAGATATAGTACTGGAATCCGTCCTTGCGGTCACATTCAATAACAATACCGAACATGTCCAGGATGGCGTCCCGGTGGCGGTTGAACGTGCTTCGGGCGATGCTGACGCCCTCGGACATCTCCGTGCGTAGCCACCGCCGGTTGATTTCCTCCAGCGTCAGGCGGCCGGCCTTGTGGATGGTGTCCACCAGCCAGATATATTCCTGAAACAGTGCGTAGGTTTTCATATTATAGTTTATTTCCAGAGGCTGTCCCAATGGTCCTTATAGGGCTGCAGCTCTTTTAAGGAGAGGGCAATGGGATAGTCGGGTTTGATGGGCGTTGTTCTCGGCTTGTTGAAATAGGCATCATCGGAAGAGTTAACCAGAGAGATGAACTCGTCTTTTGACAGGATAAAGAAAGATGCATGGTCAACGCTGTCCATATGAACAAAGACATACGGTCCCTTTATCTTTTCGTCCATCTGGCTCCTTTCCGAATGCTTGACGCCTACAAAGAAACTTGAATCCCAACATGATTTAACTTGGATTCCGATATTCTGATTAGTCTCCGGATTCATTCCAAAGATGTCGACACCAGGGTAATTCTTCAATGTTAGACTGGCGACCCACCCTCTGAGGTTCATCTTCGCGGCAACAAGGTATTCTCCGGCAAGTCCGGTCATCAGTTTTTTCGATTGCGGTTTCCTACTCATAATCGTATACTGTTTATTGTTCTATGGCTGCATCTATGGCGGCCTTTAATTCTGTGTAGGGCACGCCGTTGGGCTTCCCGGTAATGGTCCGGAGTCTACCGAGTGAGATATGCTTGTTGTCACCGCACAGGTGATTGATTGTTGACGTAGGGACCACGTAGAACTCCCAGTTATTGAGGTTCACGGGATTGGATTCTTCCTTGGTCTCTCCCGTATTAAGACAAAAGACATATACGTCGTTCTGACGTTCATAGGTTGTGGTGTTGTCTTTATATCTGGTGAACGCCTTGGTTATTCCGAAGGATCGCTGTTTGGAGACCTTGCCGTCAGTGCGCCATGAATGGAAGTACCCGGTTTCCTTGATTTCAATGCGTTTCCCTCTATAGTTGATGTCCCAGAGTGTCCATCCGTTCTTGTTGTGCGGGGCTTTAAGGCCCAGTGCCTTGGCCACGATGAACTCTGCAATCTCTTCCTGTGCGTCCCAGATGTTGGAGAACTGAAAACTCCAATAGTCTCTTATTGTAAGGTCGATGAATTTACCGCCTTGCATGAATTGCTCGCTACCTGAAAGCAGATCGGGCTGTTCCTTGCTCAATTCTGACATAAATACTGTTTTAGTGTTGTACAAATATACTCATTTTTGTTCTAATTCCCGCCGGAGTCGGGAAATCTCCTGCGCAAGTTCGGAGCGCCCCTGATACAGCCGATTCAGTTCTGCCCCTTGCTTGGACAGCCGGTTTTCCAATCTTTTGACAAATTGGGTCTTCCGGGCTTCGGCCACTGCCTCTCTTTGGATGTCCTTAATCAAGATCTCTTTGGACTCATACAGGCGGATTTTATCCTCCAGCTCCAAGACATAAGACTCCAGCTTGCCAATCCTAACCAAGGCCTGTCTCAACAGGGCCTCGGCGGGGATGAGCTCACTGTTGGCTTTGCTCATCGTCTTTCTTGTAGTAGTTCTCCGAGAGCTTCTTCCGGAGCTTCTTCCTGTCTTCGGCAGACATGTCGGGAGCGCATCCATTGGCACAAGCCATGCGGTCATAGAACCGCGTCTGGGCCTCATTTTCATTGGCAAAGACATCCGCCGTGCCTTGCGCCGTCTGTTCCCACAGGACCGTGTTGGTAATGGAAATCTTGGTGGCAATCTTGATGACATCCTCACCGGCGCCGATGAAGGAGAACATCCATCCTTCTTCTTTGCAGTGGTCGATGAGCGCCTTAACGGCCGGACCGGTCCATTCCTGGGATGCGTTCTCTTCTCCGTCCGTGATAATGGTCACGAGGACTGCCGCGTCTTCCACGTTCTCGATGTCTTTTTCCAGTTTCTTGATGGTCTTGCCCACGGCGTCGAACAATGGAGTGGTACAGCAGGGATTATACTGTTTGTAAGTTATTTTCTCTGCGTCTGCAATCGGGGTTTTTTCATAGATTATTTCTATTCCGCAACCGCAGAAAGTAATCAGAGAGACAAAGTGCTCCTGTGTGTCCAGGTGCTTCAGTTGGGCTACTTTGATGGTGCCGAGCGTTTCGTTGTATCCATTCACGGCCTCCTTGCGGATGCATTCCATGGAGCCGGATTTGTCGAGGATGACAAGGTTGTAGACCTTCGTTTTGGTGGTAGTGTTTTTCTTTTCCATTGCTTTGTGGTTTTAATTTCTGAAGCAAAGGTAAGAGTGGGTTGTCCCATTTTGTGGTACAAGGAATATAATTATCCAAAAAAAGACTGAGGATTTTCTAGATTCTTCTCTGATATGTAAATCCTATGTGGCAGAGGATAAATTACAAGTATTTGACAAAGGAAAATTAAAATGTGGTTGCACAGTCCCGGTAGCAACTTGATTACAGGACAGCTTTGGAATAATGAAAACAATTAGTTATATTTGACTTTTGAAGTGTGTTGCACTTCATATTAATAATCACTAACGCTAATATCAACAATCAATGAAAAAGTGCTCTATTGTATCGTTGACCATATTATTAATGGTCACTGTATCTCTAATGCTATCCTGTTCTCGGAGCCCTAAATGGCTAAATGGTACTTGGGTGAGTGAGGATATTGAAACATATGGACCAGTAACTGTATGGTTCAACAACGGGAGGTATCGCGTTGAAGATTATGATGGCGAGATATCTGCACAAAAAAAACTTAAAATTGTTAAAGTGACGGATAATTTTGGTGATAAACGACAGTACTTTCATGATTATGTGTTTTATCTTGATCCTGAGTACCCTACGTTTTATTATTATGATGGCGATAATGA
>CADCCI010000010.1 GCA_902799895.1 uncultured Bacteroidia bacterium
TTCCAGGAAGACAGGGATGAGAAGCTGGCCCAGCGCCTGGGCCTTATGCTTCTTCTCGGCAATATTGTACTTGATACAGAACTGGGTCATCCGTGTATCCATGCCGAGGAAATCAAAATCTTCCTTGTCCACCTCGAAGACCTCCATCCGGATCCGTTGCGAGAACGCTTTGGTAGCGCTGTGCTTCGGATGGCAGAAAATCTGCTCCGGCGTGCCATCTTCGTAGATATAACCGTCGTACATAAAGAAAATCCGGGTGCTTACGTCGCGGGCGAATTTCATCTCGTGCGTCACGATGAGCATCGTCATCCCCTCCTTCGCCAGCTGCCGCATCACACTCAGCACCTCTCCTACCATGGTGGGGTCCAGGGCCGATGTGGGTTCATCGAACAAAATCACTTCCGGATTCATGGCCAGGCAACGGGCGATGGCAACGCGTTGCTTCTGCCCGCCGGAAAGGCTGGACGGGTACACGTCCGCCTTATCGGCTACGCCCACCTTGCGCAGCAGCGTCATCGCCGCATCGCGTGCCTCTTCCTTGCTTTTTCCCAGGATCTTGACCGGAGAGAACATCACGTTCTCCAGCACCGTCATGTGATCGAACAGGTTGAAACTCTGGAACACCATGCCCATCTTCTGGCGGAGCTTGTGTACGGGATAACCCTTGGCCAGGATGTTCTCCCCCTCGAAGAGGATTTCTCCGCCGGTAGGCGGATCCAGCAGGTTCAGCGCACGCAGGAGGGTACTCTTTCCGGTACCGGAAGGACCGATAATGCTAATCACTTCCCCTTTATCGATGGTACAATTGATATCTTTGAGCACCGTCAGGACACTGCCATCCGGATTGATATATTTCTTGCTCAGATGGTTTACCGTAATCATAAGACGCGCGTTTTAGGGGTGGCGAGTTTCACAAGCATACCCAGCAGCCAGGCCAGGACAAAATAAATGACCGTTACCATCAGGAGGGGCACAAAGGCATCGAAGGTACGGCTGCGGATCATATCGCCCGCACGCGTGAGGTCCAAGATGGCGATGTAACCCACAATGGAGGTTCCCTTCAGCAACGACACGCACTGGCTCTGGAAGAGCGGGATACCCCGCTTCAACGCCTGCGGAAGGACAATATAGCAGAAGGTCTTCAGACGGGTAAAGCCCAGGGCCAGGCCGCCTTCGGTCTGTCCGCGCGGGATGGCGTCCAGGGAGGTCCCGTACACATCGCTCGCTCCGGAGGCAAAGTTCAGGGAGAAGGCGATCACGGCCACGAGGGTGGGATTCAGCCCGCTCTTGGCAAATACCACGTAAAAGAGGATCAGCAGGAGAACCAGCATGGGGATACCGGCCATGAGCCAGTTATAGAACCAGGCCGTGACGCGCAGCCACTTCCGGCGGCTCCGGGTCATCGCGCAAAGGCCCACACCCAAAATGCCGCCCAGCAGGATGGACAGCAGGGTGATTTTGATGGTTTCCCAAAGACCATTCGTAATATACTTCCAGCGGTCTTCCTTGAGGAGGTTGCTCTCCAGGCTTTTTTTCAAGCTCTTCCAGAACGATCCCTTCGCCGCTTGTCCATCGTGGTCAATGACATAATAGGCAGATCCATAAGCATGGTACGGATTCGCAAAGAGGTATTCCTCCTGCCGTTCCGGGGTGATGAAGATACCGCCCAGCATCACATCGGCCATCCCCGTCTTGAGGGACATCATGCCCGATGCCGAATCATACAATTTGAATTCAATCTTCCGATGGAGCGCCCGGGCCAGTTCCCGGGCCAGATCCACCTCAATCCCGTACCATTCGGTCCCGATCATGAACGACAACGGAGCCATGTTGGTGACGCAGGCCACCCGGAGCGGTTCTCCGGACTCTTCTTCCGGAATATGGGTATAATCCTTCTTCTGAAGGTAAACCTCGTCCAACCAGTAATGCTTGAGGCTGTCCATCCTTCCATCCTGGATCATGCGCTCCTGGATGGCATTCAGGGTATCGATAATGGCCGCTTCGTCCTTCCGGAACACGAGTGCAGTGGGGAAACGTTCCTTCCCCTTGAAAGCGATCTTGATGCCATGCTCCGCCCGGAGTTCGCTGTTCAGGATGGTCTCGTCATGAACCATCACGTCCGCCTTTCCATTCAGGAGGGCCTGCAGGACGTCGGCGTCAAAGGAGTACAGCAACAGCTCGATATCGTTCCGCTTGGACAGGCTCAGATCATAGCAGCATCCGGCGACGGTTGCCACGCGAAGGCCAGCCAGGTCATCCTCGCTTGAAAACGTCAACGATTGGGTGTGTTGTTGCGTACAGGAAGCAAAGACCAGGCAGGTCCCCAAAATCAACAAATGTAAGATACGGTTCATAGAATGCAAATATACAAATTTTTATCCGTATATTTGAAAAGCAAAACAAATAGAATTTATGAGACCGAACAGCCGCTTTCTTTCCGCTTGGGTATGCGCCCTGATTCTTGTTTCCTGCCGACAAAACACGCTTCCAGAGCCGCTTCCGGGAAGGTGGAGCAAAGAAAAGGCAAAGGAATGGTATGCCGCACAGCCGTGGCCGGTGGGCTGCGTCTATATGCCCTCTTATGCCGGAACGTCCGTGGAAATCTGGGGGAAAGACTACTTCAAGCCCGATGTGGTAGACCACGAGCTGGGCATGGCCGAAGACCTGGGGTTCAATGCCATCCGGCTGTTCCTGTGCGATCTTGTCTGGCAGAATGACCCGGAGGGCTTCATGGAGCGGCTGGAAGAGACGGTCCGGCTGGCCGACCAACACGGGATGCGGATCCTGATGACCTTTTTCACCAACGGCGGCACCATCAAGAATCCCTACCTGGAGCCGCAGCCGGAGGCCGTTCCCGGGGTGCACAACTCGGTATGGATGGCATCGCCCGGAATGGATGTGGTGAACAACCCGGAGCGGTGGCCGATTATCGAACAATACCTCAAGACGGTGCTTACGCGTTACCGGGACGACCCGCGCATCCTGGCGTGGTGCCTGTACAATGAGCCGGAGAACACCAAGGGATTCGACACCCTCCCCTTCCTGGAGGCCGTTTTCCGCTGGGCTCGCGAAGTGAATCCGTCACAACCCCTCACCGCCCCCATGTGGGCAATGCCCGATTCCCGCTCGTACAACCGGCCCATCTCGGAATTCGTGTGCGCGAACAGCGACGTCATCTCCTTCCATAGCTACGAAGCCTATAAGAAATGCCGCAGGTTCGTCCGATATGCCCGGCAGTTCAAACGGCCGGTGCTCTGCTCGGAATGGATGGCCCGCAGCCGCGGATCGGATTATTTTTCCATCCTGCCTCTGTTCAAAAAATACAAGATCGGCTGCTTCAGCTATGGATTGGTGAACGGGAAACAGCAGTGTCACTACCCTTGGAACCCCACCGAAGACGGAAAGCCCGTTCCCTTTACGGAAGAGCCCGAAGTCTGGTTCCACGACCTCTTCCGCCCGGACGGGACGCCTTACGACCCGGAAGAGATTGCCTTCATCAAACATAGCTTATTGTAAGATAATTATTGTTATATTTGTAATACATTTTTGCATCAAACAAGTTATCAATATGGCACAGAATCTCTTTGACATTAACGGCAAGGTCACCGTCATGACCGGAGCCTGTGGTGTGCTCGGCGCCACCATCGTTAAATATTTCGCCTCCCAGGGCAGCAAGGTAGTCCTTCTGGACCTGGAGCGCGCCCGTGAGACGGGCGAGAAAATCGTGGCGGAAATCAAGGCGGCGGGCGGCGAGGCCATGTTCCTCCCCACCAACGTCCTGGACGAGGCTACCGTAGAACAGAACTGCAAGGATATCGTTGCCGCCTATGGTTCCGTGGATATCCTCCTGAACGGAGCCGGCGGGAACATGGGACCGGCCAACGTGGCCCCCGACCAGACCATTTTCGATATGGACCTGGATGCCACCCGCAAGGTATTTGAACTGAATATCATCGGCGCCATCATTCCCACCAAGGTCTTTGCCAAAGTGATGGTGGCCAACAAGAAGGGTTCCATCGTGAACTTCTGTTCCATGTCTTCCTTCCGGCCGCTGACCCGCGTTGCCGGTTACGGAATGGCCAAATCGGCCCTTGCCAGCTGGACACAGTGGCTGGCGGGTGAGCTCGCCACCAAATTCGGCGCCGGCCTGCGCGTGAACGCCATCGCACCGGGCTTCCTGCTTACCAACCAAAACCGCAGCCTGCTCACCAACCCCGACGGTTCCCTGACCGACCGTTCCCATAAAATTATCGGCCACACGCCGTTCGGCCGCTTCCTGGAGCCTGACGAGCTGGTGGGTGCATTGCACTACCTTGCCAGCGACGCCTCAAAAGGCGTCACCGGCACGATTGCAGTCGTAGACGGAGGCTTTAACAGCTTCAGTATCTAGCTATTTCCTCAGCTTCTTGAAAAGGAAGCGAAGGGCGGGGATAATCCAAGTTGTCCAACGGAATCCGTTGACGAAGAAACTGGATATCCCTGCCTTTTCTTTCCGGATACGGGATTCGGTGCGCTCGATGGCCTTGTCCAGGCTGTCCATGTTGTTCAGGCCAACCGGCCAGGCTTCTTCCGGGAAGAAGACATCGGTGTACATGGAAACAAAGCTGTTCCGGAACAGACGGTTCCGCAGCAGGAACAGCAAGACCACGACCACCAGCAACACACCCGCCACAATCAGGGCGGCCAGCGCGTAGCTGTCCATCATCTCCCCCAGCCACAAAACAAGGGCCAGCAGCAGGACCGTCATCAGGGCACCCGCCATAAGGAAGATCAGCAGCAGTCCCACAATGGCCGACGTTCCCCGGGACATGCCCTTGATAGAACGTAGCTTAACAAGATCCAGCTGCGAATCAATATAGCCCTTGGTATCCCGAGCCAGAGAATCGGCAGAATTGGAAAGCTTACTCATTTTCTTCTACTGCTTCCCCACCAACGGCAGAGACAAGGTCATTGAACTGCTCCTGAACCTTGTCCAGGCAGGTTTTTGCAGCCTTCTTGACTTTCTTCCGGCTTTCCTCGCCTGCTTCAGGCGCAAAGAGAAGACCCAGGACGGCACCGGCGGCCATGCCGGTCAGCAATGCAAATACAGAACTTGTTTTCATAAGCAACAATCTTTAAGATATCAGTTCATTCATTTCATTAACATCCTTTTCCAGATCCGGCATCAGGCGCCGGACCACCTTGTGGTTATAGAAGAAGCGGCCGGCTATCACCCTGACCACCGTATAGGACGGGATGGCCGCCAGCATTCCCAGAATTCCCCCGACATGTCCCGCAATGAGCAGGACGATAAAGATTTCCAATGGCGTGGATTGGATACTGGTGGAATAGATAATGGGCTGCAGGACAAAGTTGTCGATAAACTGCACCGACAGCATGACGCCGAACACAATCAAGGCAAAGAGCAGGATCGGCACGTCCAGGCCAACGCCGGCTCCGTATTTGAGCACCACGCAAAGCAGCACGCCCAGCACCTCCCCGATGAGGGGACCCACATACGGAAGGATATTGAGGATACCGGCGATAAAGGCGATACCCAAGGCATAATTGGGGCCGATGCGGGCAATCAGCCACAGGCCCAGGAAGTTGAAGAAGGCAACGCCCATCATCTCCAGGGTCAATCCCACGAAGTAGCGGGAAAGCAGGTGGTCGATATCGCGGATGGCGTCCGTCACCGAGGCCTCCAACCGGTCCGGAACCAGGGCCGCGGCAATCTTGGCGACCAGCTTCGGGTCCTTGACAAGGAAGAAGGAGATGAACACCACCGAGAAGAGTCCGATGACCAGGTTTGCCAGAGTGGCGGCCACGGATCCCAGGATGCTGGTAATGGAAATATCGGACATGGTGCCTTTCAGATAATCCATCAAGACGTTGATGGCATCGAAATCCTGCCCCAGCGTGGGGAACATTCCCACGGCCCATTCATTGATTGTTTCGGCGATGGTGCCGTTGAACACCTGGAAATTGCTGAAGAACGATGCATCCCGGATGATTCCGGTCACCACCGGGATTGCCAGCGTAATCAGCAGGATGAAACCCCCGACAACGAAGAGGATGGACAAGATGGCCGACAGCCAGTCCGGAACGCCCTTACCCTTGATACGGGCCTTGCCCACAAAACGTGCCAGCGGCCTGCTGAGCAAGGATACGACGATGGACAGGACAATGTAAATGAGTACATTGCGGAAGTACCAGCACAGGACACCCGCAATGGCCAAGATTCCTGCACAAATGACATATCCCGCCAGGTTCTCAACGTTGCTTCGCTTTTTTACAATCATATTAATTGAACATCAGTCAATTGATTAAATATCTCATCAGGATTGTCCGTGATCGAGAGCCTTTCAAGGACCTCTTCGTCATCCAGGGCGGAAGCAATCTTCGCCAGGATATCCAGATGCGCGTCCCCGACCCCGGCAATGCCAATCACCAGACGGGCTTTCTCCTCGCCGAAATCCACCCCGTCCGGATATTGCAGAATGACGATTCCGGACACCCGGACCAAAGCTTTGGTCTCGGAGGTGCCGTGAGGGATGGCGAGTCCCCTGCCAATATAGGTAGACACGATCTTCTCCCTTTCCAGCATCGACTCGGCGTAGCCGGGATCGACATATCCGGAAGCCTCCAGCAAGTGTCCGGCCCGCAGGATGGCATCCTCCTTCGATTCAGAAGGTAAGCCGGTGAGGATATTCTTGATTTGCAGGACTTCCGCTCCTTTCCCCAACCTCGCCAAAAGCGCGTCCAAAGCCGGATCGGAAATGAAATTCGTGATCCTCACGACCTCGTGCCCGTGAACCCTGTCGGCCAGCGTGCTTTGGCACACGACAATGTCCGCGTCGGCCGGGATTGCGTCCACCGCGCTATTCACGCAAGTGATGGTGCCAAGTCCGCTCTTCATCAACCTGGCTTTGAAACGCGTGGCTCCCAGAGCGCTGGAACCCATGCCGGCGTCACAGGCAAAGACAATCTTGCGGATGATCCCGGGCAGGGATGGTATCGGGGAGGCTTCCTCGGCTGAAGGAGCACCCTCACTCTCCCCCTGGAAATCCGGGCGCGATTTGACGATGGGGATGGAAAGCAAGAAGGAGATCGCAGTCGCGATGAACACGCCCAGCAAGCCAATCAACGTTCTTCCCTTCGGGGACATCAGGATAATCGAAATCAAGCTTCCCGGAGAGGCCGGGGCGACAAGCCCGAAGTCCGTCAACGTGAAGAAAGAGAGAGCGCAGATGTTCCCGATGATGACCGGAAGAAGCAATAACGGGCGAGCCAGGACATAGGGGAAATAGATCTCGTGAATGCCACCGAAAAGCTGGATGACAACCGCCCCAGGGGCCGATTGCTTGGTCATCCCCTTTCCAAATACCCAGCAGGCCAGCAGGATTCCCAGACCGGGTCCCGGATTCGGATCTACCAGGAAAAGCATCGAATGACCCATCTCGGCGGCTTGTTGGATGCCCAGCGGAGTCATGATGCCATGGTTTACGGCATTGTTCAGGAAGACCACTTTGGCGGGATCCACAATCAAGGAGAGGAGAGGGTTCATCTTATGCCGCAGCATCCAGTTCACGCCAGAGCCGAGGGCGTTCGACAGCCCTTCCACAATGCCTCCTATCAGAAGATATCCCGCGATGGCAAGCAGCATCGCGATGATGCCCAGCGAGAAATTATCGACCAGCATCTCGAAGCCGGCTCCGACCTTTCCTTTGACAAGGTTGTCGAACTTCTTGATACACCAACCGGCCAGAGGGCCCATGATCATTGCCCCGAGGAACATCGGCGTGTCCGTCCCGATAATCACACCCATCGCGGCCACCGCGCCGGCAACGCCACCCCGATACCCGCTGACATTCTTTCCCGCTGTGAAAGCGATCAATGTGGGAAGCAGATACTTGAGCATCGGCGAGACCATTACGGCCAAATGCTCGTTAGGGAACCACCCGCCAGGAATGAACATGGCGGTAATAAATCCCCACGCGATGAACGCTCCGATATTCGGCATCACCATCGCGCTAAGGCTTCTCCCGAATCTCTGTATCGCCTCCCTCATAAGTAAAATCAATTATCACAAAGTTAGAATTATTTCATGGATAAACAAATATATGGCGGCCATCATCCATTGAAACATTCTATTCATAATGGTTTGCATTATTTTGCATTTATTCGTTAATCAAGCACTTGCCGGTCATTTCCACGGGTTGTTCCAGGCCCATAATATGGAGGATGGAAGGGGCTACGTCGGCCAGGACGCCATCCTGCACCTTCGCGTGCTTGTTCTCTGTAACGTAGATGAACGGAACCGGGTTTGTGGAGTGGGCCGTATTGGGCGTTCCGTCGTCATTAAGGGCATGGTCGGCGTTCCCGTGATCGGCAGTGATAATGGTTTCGTAGCCCATTTTTCTGGCGGCTTCCACCACTTCGTTCAGACAATCGTCAATCGTCTTCACGGCTGACCCGATGGCTGAGTAATCGCCCGTGTGGCCTACCATATCGGCATTGGCGAAATTCACCACAATCCAGTCGTATCTATTGGTCTTGATGGCCGCAACCAGTTTTTCCTTCACCTCGATGGCCGACATCTGAGGCTGCAGGTCGTAGGTGGCCACTGCTGGAGAATTCACCAAGATGCGGTCTTCGCCCGGAAACGGATCCTCGCGTCCACCGTTGATGAAGGAGGTTACGTGGGCATATTTCTCGGTCTCGGCTATGTGCAGCTGCTTCAGGCCTTTGCTGGAGATATATTCCCCCAGGGTGTTATCCAAGTTGTCCTTAGGGAAAATGACGTGGACACCCTTGAAGGAGTCGTCGTAGGGCGTCATGCAGTAGTACTGTAGGTTGGGGATGATTGTCATACCCTCCTCCGGCATATCCTGCTGCGTGAGGGCGACGGTAAGTTCCTTGGCGCGGTCGCTGCGGAAGTTGAAGAAGATGACGACGTCGCCTTCCTGGATGCGGCCGTCGATGTTGCCGTTGACCAACGGCTCCATGAACTCGTCGGTGTTCTTGTGCTCCTCGGTATGGCTGTCGTAGCAGGACTGCACGCCCGCTGCCATGTCATCCACCTCGCGCCCCACGCCGTTAACAATAAGATCGTAGGCCAGCTTGATTCGGTCCCAATGCTTGTCGCGGTCCATGGCGTAATAGCGGCCGATGACAGACGCGATGCTGCCTGCGCCCGTCTCGTCCATGTGCCGCTGCACGGCGGCGATGAAACCCTTGCCCGCCCTCGGGTCGGTGTCGCGGCCGTCCATGAAACAGTGGACGTAGCAGTTAGGAATGTTGTACTCCTTGGCAATATCCAGGAGCTTCAGCAGATGGTCCAGCGAGGAATGAACGCCGCCCGTAGAGGTGAGGCCCATCAGGTGCAGGTTCTTGCCGCTGGATTTGGCATAGCTAAAGGCCGACTTAATTTCCGGGTTCTCCAGGATGCTGTTGTCGGCACAGGCGCGGTTGATTTTCACCAGGTCCTGATAGACCACGCGTCCGGCGCCGATATTCAGGTGCCCCGTTTCCGAGTTACCCATCTGTCCGTCAGGCAGCCCCACGTACTCGCCCGAAGCCTGCAGCTCGACGTTAGGATAGTTGGCCTTCAGATAGTCCATGTAGGGCGTGGCGGTCTGCGCTATCACGTCGCCCTGGCCCTTGTCCCCAATGCCCCAGCCGTCTAGGATAATCAGCAGCGCCTTCTTCGCGCGGTCGTCGGGCCCATCGTCTTTTGTACACGACGGAAACACCCCCACGCTGCAAGCGAGGGCGGCCAGCACCCATTGAATAGTTCTCTTCTTCATACCTTGTATCATTTCAGATTCCCAGACTACGACGTAACAGGGATTGCATCATGTCTGAAAGAGGGCCGGATGGGCTTGGGTGTGAGGATTCCCATATCGTAAACTATCTTGTTCACCAGGAACTCGCGCTCAGCCGTCTCGGCACCCATACCCTTCATGAAAAGTTTTGCAAGGGTCTTACCGTCTTTATGACTGTAGGTAAGGGCCATTCCGCCCTCGCCGCTCTGGGTATAATCTTCCAGATTAATGAGTTCGTAGTTGTGCTCGCTCGTTGTGTTCATAATGGACGGATATTAGATTTTAGTATTTTAAAATACAAATATAGCCACCCCTGACCCATATTTCCAATAGGTCAGGGGTCCCAGACTGCAATTATTTGCAAATTCTGAGACTATTTTTGTAATTTTTAAGCGTGATGGGGAGAGGAGGCTACTCTTTGGCTTCCTTTACATAGCAGGCTACTAAACCGTAGGTAATGGTGGGACGGATCCAGATTTCCGTGAGCAGATAAGCGGTGTATTCGTTACTGGGCTCCAGAACGATATCCAGGTTATAGAGTGTGGCAATGAGCATGTCGATGATGCAAATCATCCACAAGTTACGTTTGGTGTAACGCTTCCAGTCCTTGCGGCTATAAAAATAGGTTAGCATCACAAGTAATGCCACTGAAAGGACGAGGCAGGCCTTTTGGATAGGGTAAATGGCCAGTTGAGGCGAGAAAATGATATCCCGCAGCAGCACCGTGATACCCACGCAAACAGAACACCAGTAGTTAAACTGCTCCGTAGTGATGCGGAAGTTGAAGAAATACATCCACATCATCACCAGGCAGGCCATGTAGAACAGGTTCAGAACCAGTTCCGGCCATGCTTCACGCAAGCCGAAGTGCCCTACCCCATAAAGCATGATTCCCACCGACAGCACTGCTGCCACGGCGGTAATAGCGAAATCAAAGATTTGTCCTTTTTCTTTAAACCTTATACTCATAGCTTGTAAAATAATAAACTAATCACCACACGCGCGACAAGTAGACGCACCTTCGTAAGTAACCTTATTATCAGTTAGTTACAACTGTATTCAAAAACTTAGGATAGTCACAGGGGAAGTCTGAGGCGGATTATTATCTCATCCACCCCTCTACACGATAAACCTTCTCCATTAATTTAGTTTCCTGGCCAGTTTGAGCATCTTTATGCCAGACTTCGATTCTTGCAGCGTAGTAATCACCCCAGTCACCTTCATATATTGTGAACCCCTGCCGATCTACAAGTTTGGAAAAACGGGAAGTAGAATCAATGGACACCTTACTACTTTCATACATCCTATCCTTCAGAAGGAAGCCTCCTGCCGAGAGTTTGATATTCTTTGTCGCCTCAAAGCACCTTAGAAACACCTCTCCGGCAGGTAAGGGGCCGTAATAAAAGTCATACGCATAGTTTCCTCCCTGAAAAGCATTCCATATTTGAAAGTATGTGTTTTTATCCAAACTATCTACCACAATAAACTCTTCAGATGGAATACTATATTCCAGACCTTCAGGTATTATGTGCTTTTTACCAAAGTCATCCGGGACAGGGGCTAATGCAATCCGGTTAGATAAAGCGAGACAGATAGTCACTGTTAATAAGAAGGAGTACAGGAACCTCTTCCATTGTTTGTTAAAAAGCAAAATAACCCAAGAACCAATGATGGCTATCGCAGCCAAATCAGTTAACCAGCCAACAATAGGACCGGCAACGGGCAGCGTTGGTGCAAAGCAGTACAATACCAATGACAAAGCCAATAGGACTGGAAATAACAGCCAATATGTTATAATGAACTTTTTCATATCCTGGATTTTCACAAAGATAATAATAATAGTTAACTATGATCGGGAGCGAATGATTCGTTTCTGTGTCCGGGTCTATTTAAAAAAACCAATCCCGCTCACGTCGCACTCCTGCCAAACCTTGCCACTCTTTCCTTCACAATCCGCAGATAGTGCCGTTGCATCTTCTCCGGAAGGAAAGAGCAACGAATCAGCAATAGCGTCTCTTCCGGAACAGTCATATACCGATCCAGCAACTTTGCTGCGCGGATAGGAACAAGCCCTATCAGGGATGCAAACCTCTCAAAGTCATCCCGACAAGGATGTCCGGTGCGTTCGTACTCGTCGCTGCGGAACATATTGACCGACAGTCCTCCATCCAAGCCAAAATCGTCCCCCTGCACGTGCAGGCTGGTGTTCAGCAGATCGTAGGCCGGAGCCAGACGGTAATCCTCTCCTTGACGGATCAAGGAGAAGTTCTTCAAGTGGTCGTCACCATTCCCGTAGATGTAGTTAAAGACCACCAGGTCAAAAAACCGTTCCATATCCACCATCCAGACGGAAACATATTTCTTAATACCAACAGCAATATCTTCATAGGTTCCACTATACTTGAAATGGAGCCCATCCGTCTGCTCATTGCGTTCGCATACAGAGGCGAAATCCTCCATCTCGGCTTTGGTGCCATCCGGAAGGATATCAAACCGACGAGTAATATACACCAGTTGCCCGTCCGATGACACACACAGACCGTTAGCAGCCGTCTGGATGCCGTATTCTTGCGAGGCAATCTGCATGGTCAGATGCTCATTGGCAGGGATATGCCGGCGCGTAGCAATGGTCTCGTCCCACGGGGCAGGCTTAAGGATATGTGTGGAACGCTCCCCCTCCCGGGCCAGACGAATCTTTCCACCGTCGATGACGGCCGGGAATTTCTCCTGCACCCCAGAGACAGAAATTCGCTCCATGGCGGAAACCGCCACATCCGAATTCTTCAACCCCTTTATGCTGAAATCCAGATATGGCGACACTTGCCTTCCAAAGAACAGGGTCTTCAAGACACGCGGGCTGTATGCGGGCATCTCTATCATAACGGTCGAACACTTATGGCACCGATGAAGTCTCGGCCAGACATAACTATCAGCAGGCCGAAGATGTCATCTTCGTCGATGCGATACTTCCTGCAAATAATGGACCTATTGGCGCCTTCTGGCAGCATATTCACAAAAAAAGGAAACAGGCTTTCAGACTCGTAGGGGGCCGATTGAAGCGGAAGCGTCACCGATACCGGCACACCACCCGAGGCAAGGTAAGCAGGTTCGTACGTAAAAACATAGTCCTTGCCCGGAACCTGCTCGGTGAGCACTCCGGCCAGGACGTTGTTGTTGTATATTCCCAGTTGTCTCATGCCTTAGGCTATTGCTTGTCGAAGGGGTTCCGCACTTTGAAAGAGATCTCCATCCCCAGGACTGAAAGGATCTTTTCCACCGTCTCAAAGGAGGGGTTCCCCACCCCCCTCTCTATGTTCTTGATAGTGGCCAGCGAAACACCCGACATCTCTGCCAGGTCGTTCTGGGAGATGCCGAGGGTTTTACGGCGAGTGGAGATAGTCGCAAATATGGACATATAGCCAATATATTATACTTTTCGCTGCAAAATTAGAGATTATTCTTGAAATCTGCAAGAAAAGTATAATAAATTAGACCGGAACACATACAGTGTAGATATTCACAAGAGTTTTGCGCTTTTGAACCGGCAATTTCGGACGTTCTGATAAGGAACAGGGGTGAAGCGACACGGCTACCTGGATGAAGTTACCCCACAAAAAGAGGGTAACTCCTTTTGAGTCACCCTCTTCAGAATAGCTAATTATCAAATAATTAACCTAGTATTCCTCTTCGTTAAAAACAAAGTGTATCAGGGGGTATTATCTTTATTATCAAGCAGTTACAATTGTATTCAAAAACTTAGGATAGCCACAGGGGAAGCCCGAAGCAGGCTAATTGCCTCCAACTGACATGATACTATCCATTTTCACTATCCCTGTCACAAACTGTTGTAAAAGCGAAAAAGTGGTGAAGTTAGATCAAGGTCCTTCTGCTTCTTCCCAAGACTAGAATTATGAAGTACAGGAGACTTCGGCCACCAATATATAAGCTATTGAATATCACACATTCTCTCACACTTTGAACCTGCTCGGCTTTACTCCATAACGATAATGAGTAGTTCCTGTCTCCATCACAAATCAGATTGGGATAGTTAGCAATAATCATTATCACTAATGCAACAGATGCAATATACAATACTGCCTGAATAGTGTAAGGGACAGAAACATTTGTATTAGCTACTATTTTTATTTGAGCGATACAATCGATGAAAACTAAGAGACAACAAATAACAAGGCAGTTCCAGTAGAAGTCAAAAGCTGAGTTGTTTCCAATACCATCAAGGTTATACTTTTCCAGCACCCCAAAACAAATGGTAGTGTAAATAAAGAACAGTAAACCTATTAGCCTGGTGACCAGCAGGATAATTTCTATTGTCTTCCATTTCATAATACAAAGATAACACTATTTCTAGATACTTACTATTCCTCTTCTTTCAGGGATAGTCTCAAAGTGGCTAAATAACCAAAAACTGCCAAGGTTGATTCCTCGGCAGTTTTTCAATTTATTGATTTTCAATATATTATAAAATCAATATTCTTCCTCGTTAAATATATGGAGTGTAGTCTGTAATCTGATAATTATCAATCAGTTACAACTGTATTTAAATAATCGGATAGCCATTAGGGAAGTTTGATGCAGGCTACTAGCCTCGAACTGACATGATACCTTCCATTTTTACTATCCCTGTTTCTGCTCATCCGGGAATGGGAGCTCTTCCGGCGATTTGATGTGGTCAATGGCCTTTTCACGGGTTATTACACTATGCCCCAGGCGTTTTTCAACTTCCTTACGGGCCGATTTAGCAACTTCCGCTCCTTCCTTGGCAACGCCTGCATTCTCTGACAAACCCTCCGGATTGCGCTGCTTGCTGAGTTCTGTCGCCGTTTCTTCCGCAAGAGCATTCAGAAGCAGCTCCATATTGGTGATGTTGTCCCGCAAGTTCTCCTTAGTCAGGCCCTTGTATTTCTTATATTCACGTGTGGTCAAACCACTCCATGTCTTAGACATAAGGTCGGTCAGGAAGGCAAAATCCACTTCTTGTGTTACTCCACCTCTCTTCCATTCATCTGTGATACCTTTGCGAATCTCAATAGTCTTGATTCGTTGGTTAATCCATGCCTCCGAATACCCCAGACGACGATAATCAGCTATGGCCTGGTCAATACTGCGTTCTGGATCTATGGCCTGATTAATCCGCTCCGCTGCAACCTGAGCCATCCATTGCTTGAAAGGTTCTGCTTTCTTGGAAGGGATGGACTGGATGATTCTGAACGCTTGCTGCATATCGGTGACGTCAGTACTATACTTTTTTCCATCTTTGGGTGAGACCATTTTCAGTTGGTAACAATTTGATACCAACTCAAAGCCTTCTGCTATTAACCGTCCTTTCAATACTTTCCAGTACTTCCTGGCACCATCATAGTCCGGCTGTTCGGTCAAAATACCACAAATATCCACAATGGAGAAATACCATTCCTGTTTCTCCTCATCCCAAGCCGTCCGGACCTTCTTGTTCTCGAACAACTGTATCTTTTCTATATCGGACATAGCCTTATCGTTTTCTACAAATATAGCCAAAATGCACCGTAGAAGCAAATATTCTTAACAATAAGAGCCCGTTCAAAAACGGGCTCTTTAAAGATGGTAACTATTTGATATTCAAATCAGTATTCCTCCTCGTTAAAGAAGAAATCTTCTTTGGTGGGATAATCGGGCCAGATGTCTTCGATGGACTCGTAGATCTCGCCGTCGTCTTCAAGTTCCTGGAGGTTCTCGATTACTTCTTCGGGAGCGCCGGAACGGTTGGCGTAATCGATAAGTTCGTCTTTGGTTGCGGGCCACGGAGCATCGTCCAGGCTGCCGGCAAGTTCAAGTGTCCAATACATAGTATATCCTTTTTAAAATTTTTCTACTTTAGGGCCGCAAATATAGATAAATTTTCGTTACAATAAACGTTTTTTCGTATTTTTGTGCAACATTATTTTTACCAGTCCCAGATGGCTTACACAAGAGAAGAAAAATACGACGAAAAAATCACCTCCGAGATTGCCGGACATGTGTACGAAATTCTGCGTCTCTTAGGCGAAAACCCTGATAGAGAAGGACTTCTGAAAACGCCCGAGCGCGTGGCCAAGTCCCTCCAGTTCCTCACCCAGGGGTACGCGCAGAACGGCACGGAGATTATCCGAAGCGCCATGTTCGACGAGCAATACCAGCAAATGGTCCTGGTGCGCGACATCGAACTCTACTCCATGTGCGAACACCATCTTCTCCCCTTCATCGGGAAAGCCCACGTAGCCTACATCCCCAACGGCAAAATCACCGGTCTAAGTAAGATTGCCCGCATCGTAGACACCTATGCCCGCCGCCTGCAGGTACAGGAACGGCTCACCGTGGAAATCCGCGACTGCATCCAGGAAGCCCTGCATCCGCTGGGCGTGGCTGTGGTCATTGAAGCCACCCATACATGCATGTCGCTGCGAGGCGTGGAAAAATCCAACGCACTCACAACGACATCGGCATTTTCCGGGGCTTTCTTGAATTCCGCCCGGACACGGAACGAATTCCTCAACCTGATTCGATAACTACTTCAGGTAGGCGTCCGTCACCACTTTCTGGCTGCGGGCGATAAAGTCCGCCAGCGCCTTTCCCTTCAGCAATCCGTTGGCCAGCAGGGCCAAATCGGTAATCTGATGCAGGATTTCATTGTCTTTCGCGAAGGCTTCCACATCGGCCCGATGGGCTTTGCGCACCGCTTCGCGGGCCTCGCGCGCCTGTTGCTTTTCGGCATCCGAAGCATCGGAAGGAGCCTCGGCGGGTAGCGGAGCCTGCGGGGCCACGCCCTCCTGTTTGGCCGCCATCACCTTGGCTACCAGCGGGTTCTGCATATTCACCGTAATGTTGAAGGCCTCCGGCAGCTCGCCATAGAAGTTCATTCCGCCGCCCAAGGCACTCATCTCACGATAGCGGCGCATAAACTCGTTGCGGGTAATCAGGATAGGCGCAGCGTCCTCTCCCAGGTTGTCGCCCGTCACGTAGTAATCGTTTCCGGCGGGCAGGACGGCCTTGAACAGGTTCTCCAGGTCGTAGCGCTCGTCCTCGGCCATTTCCAGCTTTACCTTCTCTTCCTTGACGATGAGGTTGTCCACCGCATCGGAATCCACACGGGCGAACCGGGCGTCCTTCAGCTTCTGCTCCAGCAGGTTCACGAAATGCGCATCCAGCTCGCAATCCATCAGCAACACATCGTAACCCTTGTTCTTGGCCGCTTCAATAAACGGATACTGGGCTTCCACATCGGTCGCATACAGGTATACAACCTTCTTTTCCTTATCGGTCTGCTCGGTCTCAATGGCCTTGCGATAGTCCTCGAAGCTGAAATACTTGCCGTCCGTATTCTTGAAGAGGGCAAAATTGAGGGCACGCTCGCAGAACTTCTCATCGGACAGCATACCATACTCGATGAAGAGTTTCAGGTTGTCCCACTTCTGCTCGAAGGTCTCGCGCTGCTCCTTGAAAATCTCCTCCAGCCGGTCGGACACCTTCTTGGTGATATAGGTCGATATCTTTTTCACGTTGGCGTCGCTCTGCAGGTAGCTGCGGGACACGTTCAGCGGGATATCGGGCGAATCGATGACACCGTGCAGCAGGGTCAGGAAGTCCGGGACGATGTTGTCCACGTGGTCCGTCACGAACATCTGATTGCAGTACAGCTGGATGTTATGCTTTTCGATGGCCATCCGCTCCTTGATCTTCGGGAAGTACAGCACACCCGTCAAGTTGAACGGATAATCTACGTTCAGATGGATGTAGAAGAGGGGCTCTTCCTTCATCGGATACAGTTCCCGGTAGAACTTCATATAGTCCTCTTCCTTCAGCTCCGACGGGGCCTTGGACCAAATGGGTTCCAGGGTATTGATGGTCTTGTCGCCGAAGACGACAGGCACGGGCATGAACTTGCAATACTTGTTCAGGAGGCCTTCGATGCGGCCCTTCTCGGCATATTCCTCGGAATCCTTATCCAAATACAGGGTAATGACCGTACCGCGGTCCGTTTTGTCGCAAGCGCCCATCTCGTATTCCGGCGAGCCGTCGCAGCTCCATTTTACCGCCTTCGCGCCTTCTTTCCAGCTAAGCGTTTCGATGGTTACCTTCTCGCTCACCATAAAGGCCGAGTAGAAGCCCAGGCCAAAATGTCCGATAATGCTGCCAATCTGGTCTTTGTATTTCTCCAGAAACTCGCCTGCCGAAGAGAAGGCGATCTGGTTGATATATTTATCGACCTCCTCCTCCGTCATACCGATACCCCGATCGATAATCTTAAGGGTCTTTTTCTTCTCGTCCAACTCCACGTGGACATCAATCGTACCCAACTCTCCCTTGAAGTCGCCCGAAGCGGCCAGGGCCTTCATTTTCTGCGATGCATCCACCGCATTGGCCACCAGTTCGCGCAGGAAAATCTCGTGGTCGGAATACAAGAATTGCTTGATCACCGGGAAAATGTTCTCGGTGGTCACACCAATCTGTCCTTTGTTCATCTTTGCCATATCTGTGTTGTTTTATTATTCTACAACACCTATCTAACAAAAACCGGCCCGCAAGGGGCCGGTCTGACAAATTGTCACTATTTGTATAGGAAGCGTTTGATACTCATTTTCGGTGTCTTCGCGAAAGGTTCGTCCATCACCTCCACCTTCGACAGCTGACTGTAACCTGGCAGCCGTTTGTTCGATGCGGAACGGATCTTTTCGGGGATTTCGGAAACCGCTTCCGGATCCAGGAGATCCCGGGCGATGGCCTGCTGGTCCAAATAGACCAGACCCACCAGTTTGCCGCCCCGGTCCACGACCACGGACTCCAGCACATAGGCCTGGTTATTCACCACGGCTTCTACCTCTTCTGGATAGATATTCTGGCCGGAAGGGCCCAGAATCATATTCTTGGAGCGTCCGCGGATGAAAATATTGCCCTCGGCATCCATGATGCCCAGGTCGCCGGTCTTGAGCCAACCATCCTCAGTGAAGGCATTGGCCGTAGCCTCGGGATTCTTGAAATAGCCAATGGTGATGTTCTCTCCCCTGGCCTGGATTTCTCCCACGGTGTGCTGCGGGTCTTCGGAATCGATCCGGACCTCGGCACAATCCACGGGCTTTCCGCAGGAACCGGGCACGTACTTGGTCCAGTGCTCATAGGCCAGCAAGGGGCAGGCCTCGGTCATGCCATAGCCCACCAGATACGGGAAGTTGATTTTCTTGAAGATACGCTCCACCTCCGGATTCAGGGCGGCGCCACCCATAATGAATTCCTGCACATTGCCGCCGAAAGCCTGCTCCAGGCCCTCGCGGATTTTCTTATAGATAATGGAATTGATTCCGGGAATCTTGAGGGCCACCTTGATGGCCGGCTTGTCCAGCATGGGTTTCAGCTTGGACTTGTAAATCTTCTCCATCACCAGCGGCACGGTCACCAGCAGGTAAGGCTTCACATCGGCAAAGGCCTTCATCAGGGAGGCCGGCGTAGGGGCCTTGCCCAGCCAGTAAATGGACGTACCGTTGCACAAAGGATAGATGAACTCAATCACCAGGCCGTACATATGGGCCATGGGCAGCATGGAGACCATCTTGTCTCCCGCAGGCACGTTGCGCTGGCTGAAGTCCACGTTCGCGCAGAAATTGCGATAGGTCAGCATAACGCCTTTCGGGTCTCCGGTAGAGCCGGATGTATAGTTGATGGTGCTCAGGTCGTCCCAGTTGTCGGTGGGGAAATGGACGTATTCCTTCTTGTATCCGTCCGGATATTTCTCCGCGAAAGCGGCATCCAGGTTCTCGTACGCCTTGGTGAGGGCCGGATCGGTGCTGTAAAGCAGGTTCCAGGTGTCCACATCCACGGCCACGCGCAGCTGGGGCATCTTGGATGCATCCAGTTTGGCCCATTTGTCGGCATTGGTAAAGAGCATCACGCTCTCCGAATGATCCACCAGGTAGCCGATGCTTTCCGGGGTAAAATCGGCCAGAATCGGGACGATAACGGTCTCGTAGGTATTCACGGCCATGTAGGACATTCCCCAGCGGGCACCGTTGCGGGCGCACAGGGCAATCTTGTCTCCCTTGCGGAAACCGGCCGCTTCGAAGAAAATATGGAAGCGGGCGATGGTCTCTGCCATCTGGGCGTACGTAAACGTCTCGCCGTCAATATTATTCAGGGCAGGCTTGTCCCAATACTTAAGCGTGGCGGCCTGAAGCCGTTCAAGGTAATGCGGGTATTTCTTCATATTGATATACACTGTATTATGCAAAAATAAGAAAAAATCGGATATAAATACTATCTTTGCAGCGATAAATATATGATTATGAAACGAAAACCGATTGTCGCCCTCATTTACGATTTCGATGGTACCCTCTCTCCCGGCAACATGCAGGAGTTCGGTTTTATCCAGGCCATCGGTTCCACTCCGGAAGAATTCTGGACCATGAGCGACAACATCGCCCGCGGCCAGGATGCCAGCAACATCCTTGCCTATATGAAGTTGATGTTCGACGAGGCACGCCGCCATGGCATCCAGCTGCGCCACAGCAGTTTCAAGAAATTCGGGCAGCACATCCGCTTTTACGAGGGGGTGCTGGACTGGTTCCGCCTCATCAACCGGTACGGCGAGTCCCACGGTGTTCATATCGAGCACTATATCAATTCATCGGGACTGAAGGAGATTATCGAAGGCTCCCCCATCGCCCATGAATTCAAGCACATCTTCGCCTGCACCTATCTTTACGACGAGAATGGGATTGCCGAATGGCCGGGCATCGCGGTGGACTACACCGCCAAAACCCAGTTCATGTTCAAAATCAACAAAGGCATCTTCTCCTCGCGCGACGCCAAGAAGGTGAACGACAGCACCTCGGATGACAGCAAGCGCATCCCGTTCACGAATATGATTTATTTCGGCGATGGGGAAACCGATGTCCCCTGCATGAAGATCGTGACCATGTTCGGCGGAAATTCCATTGCCGTCTACGATCCCAATAATGCCGATAAAAAAGCCAGCGCCCGGAAACTGCACCGTCAGGGACGGGTTAGCTTCGTAGCGCCGGCCGTTTATACCAAAGAGAGCAGGACTTACCAGATTGTCTGTTCTATCATCGACAAAATCCGCGTCGAGAACGACCTCAAACAGCTCTCCAAGTTCAAATAGTCCTTATTTGACAACCACTTTCAGTTTCGCATAGGCCCTTTCCACTTTGGCGAGGGCTTTTTCAACGGTCTCGTCCGTGGCCAGGATAACGCCTACGCGGCGATGGTCCACCACCTCGGGCTTGCCGAACAGGCGAATCTGGACACCGGGTTCTTCCACCACCTTCTCCAGGTTCTCGAAAACGTATTCCTTCGTATTGCCTTGGATGACAATCGCCTTCGAGGCGCTGGGACCATAGAGGGTCACACCCGGAATCGGGAGTCCCAGGACGGCGCGGGCGTGCAGGGCGAATTCCGACAGGTCCTGCGAAATCATGGTCACCATACCCGTATCGTGCGGACGCGGAGAAACCTCGCTGAAGATTACCTGGTCTCCCTTGATGAACATTTCCACACCAAAGATGCCATAGCCGCCCAGGGCGTCCGTAATGGCCTTGGCAATGTGTTGGGCCTGCTTCAAGGCATCGGGCGTCATAGCCTGCGGCTGCCAGGATTCCCGGTAGTCACCATCTACCTGATGATGGCCGATGGGAGCGAGGAAGGTGGTGCCGGCGCTGTGGCGGACCGTCAGGAGGGTAATCTCATAATCGAAGGGAATGAATCCTTCCACAATCACCTTACCGCTGCCGGCGCGGCCGCCCGACTGGGAGATTTCCCAAGCCGTCTCTACCTGGGAGGCGTCGCGGACCGTGCTCTGGCCGTGGCCGGAGGAACTCATCACCGGCTTCACCACACAAGGGATGCCGATTTTCTTCACGGCCGCCAGGAATTCTTCCTTCGTTTCTGCAAAGGCATACGGGGAGGTCGGCAGGCCCAGTTCTTCGGCGGCCAGCCGGCGGATGCCTTCGCGGTTCATCGTCAGGCGCGTGGCCTTGGCGGTCGGGATCACATGAAAGCCTTCGGATTCCAGCTTCACCAGGCGGTCGGTAGCAATGGCTTCGACTTCGGGAATAATCAGGTCCGGGTTCTCGTCCCGGATAACCTTTTCCAACGCATCCCCGTCCAACATGGACAGGACATGGGAAGACTGGGCGACATGCATGGCCGGAGCGCCGGCATAGCGGTCTACGGCAACGACATGAACGCCATAGCGTTCTAATTCAATGGCGACTTCCTTGCCGAGTTCGCCCGAGCCGCACAACAAGGCTTTTTTGCCTGAGGGGGTGAAAGTGGTACCGATCTGGATCATACTATAAAGTTCGTTTAAAAGATGTCCGCAAATTGCGATACAAATATAATAAAAAAAGTGACCGAAGTCATAAGACCCGGTCACCTTTTTTTTATCAGGTTCGTGGAGGATTACTCGGCAACCTTCACCGTAGCAACACGGTTCTTGAAAGCTTTGCCGAAAGCCTCGGTAACACCCTTGCCTTCGCAAACGGCGACCTTCACACCAGCCTTCTCGACGATAGCCTTGACGGCGTCGGCACGACGCTGGGCAAGCTTCTCGTTGTAAGCGGCGTTGCCGGTCTTGTCGGCGTAACCGTTGATCTCAACAGCGGCATCCTCGGGCAGGTTGTTGATGAAGTACTCGAGGTGAGCCTTCTCGCGCTCGCTGAGCGTGGTCTTGTCGAAGTCGAAGTAGAGGGTGGCAGGGGTGATGATGGACTTGCCTTCCTTGACGATCACCTCAGGCTTGCGAGCCTCGAGCTGAGCGATCTTGTCCTTCAGGGCAGCGTTCTCGGCCTCGAGAGCGGCAACCTTAGCCTTGAGGGCGTTGTACTGCTCGGTGGTGAACGGAACAGGAACGACCACAGGGGTAACGGAGGTGTGACGATAGAAACCGGTCTTGCCGAGGTTGAAGATCAAACCAGCGGTAGCGGTGAAGGGAGCGGCGAAACGATCCGTCCTCTTATACTGTTTGCCCTTGGAAATGAGGACATTCACGTCAACGAAGAGGTCTACGCGGCCACCCAGACGGAAGTCATTCAGGATACCGACACCACCGGCCCACTCATAGTCGTCCTTAACAATCAGACCACCGAAGGAGGCGTAAGGAATAACATCCCAGAAACGGGTCTCTTTGTAGCCGGAGAATGCGTTCGAGATGTTCCAGAGAGCGTCGGCGTGAATATACTGCTGGGTAACTTTACCCAGTTCCTCGGTCTTGTTCTTCAGACCTTTCCAACCCAAGCGGGCACCCACGCTAGGGGTGAACCACTTACCAACGAAACCCTCAAGGTCGATTCCGTAACCATCGAACTTAATGAATTTAGTCGCGGTTGCCATTCTCCTGCGCATTGGCGCTGAAGGAGAAGCTCAGGAGACCTGCTACTGCAAGTGCACCAAAAATAGCTTTAATACCTTTCATTTTTTTTATAAATAAAATTTAACAATTATCTGTGCAGTACGCAGCAGGGATACTACCCACCACTACGATTTCGCGCAAAGTTAAAAAGTATTTCACAAAAAAACAAGTTTTTAGTATTTTTTCCGTAAATTTGTAAAAGAAAAAAAACGGGCCTGCATGCTATTTAAAATAGATTCTTCCTACCGTCCGGCCGGCGACCAGCCGTCCGCCATCCAGGGTCTCTGCGACGCGCTGCGCGGCGGCGTCGATGCCGTTACGCTCCTGGGTGTAACCGGCTCGGGAAAGACGTTCACCATGGCCAACGTCATCCAGGAACTGCAGCGTCCCGCCCTCATCCTAAGCCACAATAAAACGCTTGCAGCGCAGCTGTACGGCGAATTCAAGTCGTTTTTTCCGGCCAACGCGGTAGAATATTTCGTGTCGTATTACGACTACTATCAGCCCGAAGCCTACATCCCCACCACGGATACCTATATAGAAAAAGACCTGAGCATCAACGAGCGCATTGACCAGCTTCGGCTCAGTGCGGCATCGGCCCTGATGTCGGGCCGGCGGGACGTCATTGTCATTTCCAGCGTTTCCTGCCTGTACGGCATCGGAAATCCGGACGATTTCCACGCACAGACCGTCCGCATCCGCAAAGGCGAGGCCAGGAGCCTCACCCGCCTGCTGTACCAGTTGGTGGAGGGTCTGTATTCGCGGACCGAGACCGATTTCAAGCGCGGAACCTTCCGGGTTCGCGGCGATACGGTCGATGTCTTCCTCGGCGGGGCGGATTATGCGGTGCGCGTGGAATTTTTCGGCGACGAAGTGGACCGCCTGACCGTTATCGACCCGGTGACGGGAGCCGCGATCGAAGAAATCGAAGAGATTTCCATCTACCCGGCCGGCAACTTCGTGACCACTCGGGAAAGGAGCATCCAGGCCGTCAGCCACATCCAGGACGATTTGAAAGCCCAGATCGACTGGTTCCACGAGATTGGCAAACCACTGGAAGCCAAACGGTTGCAGCAGCGCGTGGAGAACGACCTGGAGATGATCAAGGAAATGGGATACTGCCCCGGAATTGAAAACTATTCACGGTATTTCGACGGCCGGGAGCCGGGACAGCGGCCTTTCTGCCTGCTGGATTATTTCCCGGACGACTTCATTACCTTCATCGACGAAAGCCACGTTACCCTGCCCCAGATACGGGCCATGTACGGCGGAGACCATTCCCGCAAGAGCGTGCTCGTGGAATATGGCTTCCGCTTGCCGGCCGCATCGGACAACCGACCCCTTACCTTTGAAGAATTCGAGGCCCTGACACATCAGACCGTCTATGTGAGTGCCACACCGGCCGATTATGAACTGGACAGGTCGGGCGGCCTGGTGGTGGAACAGGTGGTGCGGCCTACCGGTCTGCTGGACCCGCCCGTGGAGGTACGGCCCACCCGGAACCAGGTGGACGACCTGCTGGAAGAGATCCGAAAACGCGCCGAAATCGACGAACGCGTGCTGGTTACCACCCTCACCAAACGTATGGCCGAGGAACTGTACGAATACATGACGCGCGCCGGCGTCCGCTGCCGGTACATCCACTCCGACGTAGACACCACAGAACGGGTGGAAATCATCGAGGATTTCAAGAACGGACTCTTTGACGTGCTCATTGGCGTGAATCTTCTGCGCGAAGGCCTGGACATTCCGTCCGTTTCCCTCGTGGCCATCCTGGATGCCGACAAAGAGGGCTTCCTGCGCTCGGGCCGGGCCCTGACCCAAACGGCGGGACGCGCCGCGCGCAACCTCAACGGCCTGGTCATTATGTATGCCGACACCATCACGTCCTCCATGGAGGAAACCATCCGCGAGACCGACCGGCGTCGTGCCAAACAAATAGAATACAATAAGTTACATCATATTACCCCTAAGCAGATAGCCGTAAAATTGAATCCGCTGGCCGCCGAACTCTACCAGGAAAAGGCAGCCAACCCGCGGCTGGCGAACAGCCCCAGCGGGCGCGTCAGCGCCGCCGATTCGGTCTCGGCGCCCACCTACATCCCCAGTCCGTCGGAGCTGGGCCGGGGCACGGTTTCCGTGGGCTTCGGCCACGATTCCCTCCGGGAAGACCGGGCCGCCTACAGCGACGGCTTCGTGAAGGCCGACCTGGCCGCCGTCCTCCAGGATCCGGTGATCCGCTCCATGAGCCGCGCCCAAATTGAAAAGATGATTGCGGAAGACAAGCGGAGGATGGAGAAATCGGCATCCACCCTGGATTTTTCGGCCGCGGCCAAATACCGCGACGAGATGTGGGCCCTGCAGGAATATTTGAAAGTCTGGTCTGAAAAATAGCATCATGGATATCATCGAAGAGAAATTCCCGCATTACGACCCGGCGGGACAGGAAATGGTTCGGAAGGCATACGAGATTGCCTCCCGGGTGCTGGCCGATGACAAACGCAGCGACGGCTCCCCCTTTATCGGCCACCCGATGGGCGTAGCCCTGATCGCATCGGACGAGATTGCCCTCCCGGCCGAGTGCGTGGCGGCGGTTTTCCTGCACGAGACCCAGCGGATGCATCCCGATGCCGATATCCGGCAGGCGCCTTTCAGCCACGACGTTTATACCATGGTGGACGGCTTGAACAAGATTTCCACCATCAAACCGAAAGACACCCGCCTGGAGGCCGAGAATTATAAGAAACTGATTGTCCAGTATTCTACCGACCCACGCGTGGCGGTGCTGAAAATCGCCGACCGCCTGGAGGTGATGCGCCACCTGGACATGTTCCCCAAATCTTCCCGCGAGAACAAGATCCTGGAGACGCTCATGCTGTACATTCCCCTCGCCCACCAGCTGGGCCTGTACAACATCAAGAGCGAAATGGAGAACATCTATTTCCGCTTTGCCGAGCCGGAACAGTACCGGGCCATCACCAACAGTTTGAAAGCCACGGAGAAAGACCGCATCAAACTCACCGACCAGTTTATCGAGCCGCTCAAGAAAAAGCTCTCCGATGCGGGCATCCGGTACAAATTGAAGATCCGCACCAAGACCGCCTGGTCCATCTGGAAGAAGATGCAGAAGCAGAAGGTGGATTTTGACGGGGTGTACGATGTATTCGCCATCCGGTTCATCATTGATTGCAGCGGGAGCCACGAAGAGGAACTGGATCTCTGCTGGAAGGTGTATTCCTTTGTTACCGAGGAATATACGCCCGATATGAACCGCTACCGCGACTGGCTCACCAATCCCAAACCGAACGGGTACGAGTCCCTGCACATCACCGTCAGCAACCGCGAAGGCGCCAACATAGAGGTGCAGATCCGCACCAAGCGGATGGACGACGAGGCCGAAAACGGCCACGCCTCGCACTGGTCTTACAAGGGCATCAAACACGATGAAATGATGGACCGCTGGCTGGTATCGGTCCGCAACACCCTGGAGCATCCGGGCCTGGTGAAAGACGAGGACATTCCCCTCCCGCCGTCCCGTGAGATCTTTGTATTCACCCCCACGGGCGAGTTGAAAATCCTGCCCGCAGGGGCTTCCGTACTGGATTTCGCGTTCATGATCCATACCGGAATCGGTTCGCGGTGCACCGGCGGAAAGATCAACGGGAAAGTGGTCCCCATCAAGGAGACCCTCAAGACCGGCGATGTGGTGGAAATCCTCACCAGCAAGAACCAGCATCCTTCATCGAGCTGGCTCGCCGCCGTGGTTACCTCCAAGGCCCGCACCAAGATCCGCCAGCTCCTGAACGAGGACGAATACAAGAAGGCCGCATCGGGCAAGGAACTGCTTTCCCGCCGGCTGAAAAACTGGAAACTCACCCTCAAGGACGAGATGCTCCATGACATCATGAAGAAACTCAAGTACTTGACGGTGAATTCCTTCTATGCCGCCGTAGGGTCCGAGGTCATTGATGTCAACACCATCAAGACCTACCTGCTGGAGCATATCAAACAGCAGCAGAACTCGGAGAATACCACCGAAATCACCCACGATGCCTGGACCGGCGAACGGGAGCAGGCGGGTTCGGACGATATCCTGGTCCTGAACGCAAAAGACCTCAAGGGACTGGACTACAAGATGGCCAAATGCTGCCATCCGGTTTATGGAGACAACGTTTTCGGCTTCGTAACCCGTACCGAAGGAATCAAGATTCACCGGATGTCCTGCCCGAACGCCTCCCGCCTCATGGCGGCCTACCCCTACCGCA
>CADCCI010000011.1 GCA_902799895.1 uncultured Bacteroidia bacterium
CCATTTCGACCAGACGATGCAGGCCATTTCCCAGGGCTGGCACGTCCTGCTGGAGAAGCCCGTTGCGGAATCCATCGAACGATGCCGCCAGATTAGCGAGGCGGCTCGCCGGGCGAAGGTACAGGTGCTTATTTGCTACGTGCTCCGTTATCATCCCTACTATCGCAAGCTGCGCGAACTGGTACGCGGCGGCGCCATCGGCGAGGTGGTAAGTGCGTCGCACCGCGTTAACATCGGCACGGACCGCATGACGCATACCTACGTGCGCGGACCCTGGGGGATTGCGGCCGATTCATCGCCCAGTTTCCTTTCCAAATGCTGCCACGATGTAGATATCCTCCTCTGGATTACCGGAAAGCATGCCCGCAAGGTCTCTTCCTTCGGCTCGCTGAAGGTTTTCCGGCCGGAAAACGCGCCCGCAGGGGCGGCCGGCCGTTGTGTCGATTGTCCGGTGGAACGTTCCTGCCCGTATTCGGCGGTAGACCTTTATCAGCGCCGGCACGACTGGGTGGGGAATTTTGTGGTGCCCGAGGGCCGGACGCTGGACCAGGTCATTGCGGAGGAACTGCAGTCCGGCCGCTTCGGCCGCTGCGCCTATCGCTGCGGCAGCGACGTGGCCGACCATCAGACCGTATCCTTCCAGACGGAAGACGGCAGTACCTTCGACATCCAGATGAATGCCTTTACCCGCAAGGATAACCGCGATACCATCTTCAGCGGTACCGAGGGCGAGATCCATGCCGACGAGCAGACCATCGTCCTGCGTCGCTTTGCCGAGGGGACGAAGGAGGTGTTCGATTTTCGCGATGTCTTCGAGCTCCCGCTGCATGGCTATGCCGACCTTTCTGTGGTAGAGGACTTTGTCCATTCCATCGCGGAGGGCCGTCCCTGCGCCTCGCCGGTCGAGGAGGCTGTGGAAAGCCACCAGATCTGCTACCTGGCCGAACAGAGCCGCAACGAAGAGAAGGTTTTTTTGATTTAATATGAATACACGTATTGCAATTGTACTGGCAGGAGCCCTGGTGATGGGCGCCTGCGCACAGAAAGTGTCCGACAAGACCGTCCTGATGGGGTCTTTCGACAACAAATGTCCCGATGTGGTGACGGTTTCGGTTCCCGCCCTGGGAATTGACACCACCCTGACCGTGGACCCGGCCACCCATACCTTCCGCTTTGAAATGCCCACCGACCGCACGGCCCTGGCCACGGTGGAATACGAAGACGGTGGCGCCCAGTTCGTACCGGACGGCACCACGCTGATGGTGCATTTTACCGACGAGTACGAATCGTTCATGACATCCAAGCAGCCGAAGATATCGGTCACGATGAAGCTGAAAGAATACTCTGACAAAATAGGGGAGTATTACCGGGCCTACCGCTATGCGGAAACCCAGGAAGCGGCCGACTCGGTGATGGCGCTGACCCAAACCCTTTCCGAAAACCTGCTGAACGAAAACAAGGACAACCTCCTGTCGGTTGCCGCCATTTTCAACCTGATGCAGGATTATTCCGACATCCAGGTGGATTCCATCATCCGGACCCTGGATCCGAAGGTCCGCGAAATGGACGATATCCGCCAGCTGGAAAGCTCCCTCAAGATCCGCCTGCAGACGGGCGAGGGCAAACCCTTCAAGGATTTTACCGTTGTCCAGCCCAACGGAAAGGCCGTGAGCCTGTCCGACTTTGCCGGCAAAGGCAAATACATCCTGCTGGATTTCTGGGCCTCGTGGTGCGGACCCTGCAAACGGGAAGTACCGGCCATTAGGGCTGCCTACGACCAATTCCACGGTCCTGAGTTCGATGTGGTGAGCGTGGCTGTCTGGGACCAGGACGTGAAAGCCTCGGTAGATACGGCCAAGGCCTATGGCATGGTCTGGAACCATATTGTGGACGCCCGCACGCTCCCGACCGAACTCTATGGCGTGGACGGCATTCCTCACCTGATCCTCATCGGCCCGGACGGTACCATCCTGAAGCGGGACCTGCGGGGCGAGGAAATCGCCGCCGAGGTCGGGAAGTATGTTCAGCCTGTCAAATAGGTGGACGTCCGCGAAAAAATCAAGCTGTTTCCCCATTCCCCCGGCGTGTATCGTTATTACGACGCCGGCGGGAATGTCATTTATGTAGGCAAGGCCAAAGACCTGAACAAGCGCGTAGCCCAGTACTTTGTGGCGCCGGAGCGGCTGAATACCAAGACCCGCATCCTGGTAAGCAAGATTGCCGATGCCCAGTTTTCGGTGGTGGATTCCGAGGCCGACGCCCTGTTGCTGGAAAACAACCTCATCAAGCAGTACAAGCCGCGCTACAACATCCTCCTGAAGGACTCCAAGACCTATCCGTGGATTTGTGTGAGCACGGGGGAGTTCCCCCAGGTCTTCCTGACCCGGCAGTTGACGCGCAACGGCTCCCGTTATTACGGTCCTTACAGTAGCGTCACCTATGCCAATCAGCTCCTGGGGTTCTTCCGCAGGACCTATCCGCTGCGTTCTTGTAAACTCAACATCACGGGCGAGGGCGTGCTGCGCCGCAAATATCGTCCCTGTCTGGAAATGCATATCGGCCGCTGCAAGGGCTGCTGCGTGGGAGGCGTCTCCCGGGAAGAATATGCCCGGTATATCGATGAGATCGAGCGCCTGCTCAAAGGGGGCGTGCGCGAGTTGATCACCTCGTACGAGCAGGCCATGAAAGAGGCCGCCGCCCAGTTGCGATTCGAGGATGCCCAGCTCTATAAGGAGCGGGCCGACGCCCTCCGGAAGCATTATGCCTCGTCAATCGTGGCCTCGGTCTCCGAGCAGGATGCCGATGTGTTTTCTCTCGTTTTCGACGGAAACGAGGCCTTCGGCAACTTCCTCCGCGTGCGCGGCGGCGCCATCATCCAGTCGCTCAACCTGGGCTTTAAACTGGCCATCGAGGAAGAGCAGGCGGCGGTTTTGAGTGAGTTCATCGCCGAAATCCAGTCCAAATTCGGGGAATTGTCCCGCGAACTGATCGTTCCTTTCCTGCCCGATGTGCAGCTGGAGGGCGTCCATTATCGCCTGCCGGTCCGCGGCCAGAAACTTTCCCTGCTGGAATTGAGCGTGAAGAATGCCCGCGAATTCCATTTCAACGCCTTGAAGATGCGGGAACGCACCGACCCTGACGATTATCGCCAGATGGTCCTGGAAGACCTGCGCAAGGCCCTGGGCATGAAAGAACTGCCCGTTCACATGGAGTGTTTCGACAACTCCAACATCCAGGGTACCAACCCGGTGGCCTCCTGCGTGGTGTTCCGCGACGGCGTGCCTTCCAAGAAGGACTATCGCCGCTTCAAGATCAAAACGGTGATCGGGGCCAATGACTATGCCTCTATGAAGGAAGTCGTGAACCGGCGCTATGCTCGGATGCTGGAAGAAGCCCCCGACGACCTCCCGCAGCTGGTGGTCATCGACGGGGGAAAGGGCCAGCTGGACTTTGCCTGGCAGGCCTTGGCGGAACTTGGTCTTACCGAGCGGCTTACCGTTATCGGCCTGGCCAAACGGCTGGAAGCCGTGATCCGGGTGGGGGACCCGTATCCGTTGTTTATAGACCGGAACTCCCATGCCCTGAAGGTGTTGCAGCAGATTCGCGACGAGGCGCACCGTTTTGGCATCACCTTTCACCGCAACCTCCGGAGCAAGGCGGCCCTGGGGTCTGCCCTGCGCGATATCAAAGGGGTGGGTGAGCAGACCGAACAGCGCCTGCTGATGCATTTCGGCAGCGTGGCCCGGATTGCCGCGGCCCCTATAGAAGATTTGGCGGCCCTTGTTCCCAAGGCCCTGGCCGAACGGATTCATCGAACATTGACGGAAGACCTATGATTCAGGAAGAAAAATTCAACCGGTGGTTCAGCCTCTTCATCCTGGTGGGGATGACGGCCGTTACCTGCCTGGTGACGGCATATAAACTCCAGGCATCGCCTGACGGACATTTCTGGCTGCTGATGGCGGCCTTCGGCTCCCTGATGGGCGTCCTGGCCACGGTATGCTCGGCCAACGGACTTATCATCACCTTCCTGTTCGGCTTGCTGGACGTAGCCATTTACGGGGCGATGTGCTGGCTCAACTGGCGGCGCGGTGCCCCGGGCCTGGGCAACGCCATCCTGCATTTCGCGTACTTCGTGCCCATGCAGTTCGTAGGTTTCTGGCAGTGGCGCAAACGCGGGGCCAAAGCCGCCTCCCAAGTGAAGGCCCGGCGCCTGAACGGCCGCCAGCGCTGGTTCCTGACGGGTGCCTTCCTGCTGGCCACCGTCGTGTTGTATTTCATCCTGCTCCGGTTCGACCGCTCCGCTGCCGACGGCTTCCTCCGGGTGGCGGTTCTGATAGACGTGATTCCGCTCGTTTGCAACATCATCGGCCAGGGGCTCATGTCCACCGCGTATATGGAGCAGTGGCTCTTTTGGATGGGAGTGAATGTGACCAGCATCATTCTCTGGTGCATCACCCTTCGCTCCACGCCCGACTCCTCCTATGCGCTGGTTTATGTAATCAAATACGTTTTCTATCTGTTGAATTCCATCAACGGTCTGCGTATCTGGTTGAGAATCAGTAGGGGGTAGCGGATTTTTCGGGGATTTGTTTCATTTCTCGGTTTTTTTTACTTACTTTGCAAAAATTTTAGAACATAAGTAATTATTAACAATATTAAATTTTTTCAATTATGACGCATGAAGAAATCGTAAAACAGGTTAAGGCGATCATCGTTGACAAGCTGGGTGTGGAAGAGTCCGAGGTGACCGAGTCCGCAAACTTCACCAATGATCTGGGTGCCGATTCCCTCGACACTGTCGAGCTTCTTATGGAATTCGAGCGTGTGTTCGGTATTAAGATTCCCGATGAGGAGACCAGCACCATCGCTACCGTTCAGGATGCAATCAACAAGGTTGCTGAGAAGATCGGTGCCTAATTACCCGATAGCGTATAAAAAAGGTCGGTTCCATTTGGGACCGACCTTTTCTTTTTCTTCTCTGCCCGTTATTCCTTCGGGACCGCGTAGGTGATGCGGAGTTTGGGGCGGCGCCCCGTTGCCTCGGGACCGGCCAGGATGGCGTCATAATAGCCCTCTTTGTCCAGGAAGGTCTGCGTGGTGGTTGTGGTGGAACTGGACGAGCTGCTCATGGCCTGCGCCATCAGCATATAGCTATAGTAGTTGTCATAGCCATAGCCGCCATAACCGTAACCGCTATATCCGCCGTATCCGCCGCCGTACAGGCTGTTCATGTAACTGTAGTACATCATCTGCTGATAGTAGTCGTTCTCGGCGCTGCTGGAATTCACGGTGACGATGGTCCTGTAATTCATGGCCAGGAACCAGACGTCGTAGCCGCTCATGTCGTCGGACTCCTTCAATTTCAAGAGGTGCTGTACATGGTGGGAGATATCCGGGGCATACCGGCAGTTGGACCGGTCCACATCGCCCTGGTTCTCGGAGGACTCGTTGGCGTCGGTCAGGCCGGCGAAGCTTACCTTCTGCGTGTCTTCATCCACCCGCTTGAGGGTCGGGTTCAGGATGGGCGGGAACAGGTAGAAATCCTCATAATTGTCCGGGAAGGTGAACGGGAGCTCGATGGTCGCCTTGGCGATGACGGTGTTTTTCCCGTTTCCGCCCTTCTTGGCAATCTCGTTCGATACCAGGCGGTAGATTTCTCTGGCGGGGACAACCGGTTTCAGGCCGGTACCGCCTTCGATGTAGATATCCGCTTTAGCCCGGCCGGCAAGGGCCTGGGACTCATAGGTGGACATGTTGAACACATACTGCTCGGGCTTCGCATTGACGCTATAGAGCGAGTCTACGTTCTGCAGGGACGTGGGGTTGAAGTAGAACACAAAGGAGGTGTCCACATCCTTGCGGTTTCCGTAATCGGCCCGGAATTTCAGCCGGGCGTAGTTGCCGGCCATAACCATATAACCGTCGGAGGAAGCCTCCAGGATGCCGAGTTTCAGCCGGTTGATCCGGCCGCCATAGCCCGTGGGGGCATCGCAATCGATCAGGATGCCGGGAAGCTCGGCGGTATAGGAGTCGAGGTCCTTGATGCCGTCCTTGGCGATGACCTTCAGCTTCTCCAGGTATTTCTGGGCGAAGGCATCGGTGAAGTCGAAAGAGAGGGTATCGATGCCGTTATAGACCGGAACACCTTTCGAAATGGTCTCATAACCATGCGGGACGTAGGTGCTGGTGTAGTATTGGTCCGGGTCCAGGGGCTCGAGGAGCTCGTAAACATTCACGTTCTGGAGGATACCGCGCTGGCTTTCCGAGGGAAGGGAGACGGTGTCGGCCGTAGCGGCGAAGTGGAAACCGCGGAGACGGGTGTTCGTGCCGAAGTCCAGGGTATCATAAACCGGAACCAGCGCAAAGGCGCAGCTGCGGGTGGACAGGCCGTAACGGGCGTCGCGTACGGCGCCGAAGACGATGTTGTCCGAGGAATACCCCGAAAGGGCGTCCACATAATCCAACCGGATGTCCTCCAAGTCGAATTCGGCCGTGTGAATCGTGTATTGTTGGTTGGTGGCGATGAGGTTCTCCCCAACTTCATTGTCGATATCGATGCAGGCGGCGCAGCAGGCGAGGGCTGCGGCACAGGCAAATAATTTCAACTTCATTCCTTACAGCTGATCATAAAAATTGTTGTACTCATCGATATAACTCCCGTCCGTAATGGCTTTGGCCTTGTAGGCGAGCACCGGCAGGCCGGCGTCCTTGCAGGTCTTTTTCAGTTCGGGAGCGATACCGGAAGTACTTAGGATGACCCCATCCGAGTACCGGATGGCAGTTTGAGCAAGTTTTATGCCATCGGCGTCGGCCAGCGGAGCCACGTCTTCTTCTTTGAGGGTGGCGAAACGGGCGGCATCCTTGAAATTCTTGGCAAAAGGCTCGGCGGGTGTATCGTTGTACAGGGAAAGAACTACCTTGCTGTTGGCGAAGATCGGGTCGTCCTTGTAGATTTTCTTCAGATAGAGGGGCAGCAGATGGGTAATCCAGCCGTGGCAGTGGATGATGTCCGGGGCCCAGCGCAGTTTCTTGGCGGTCTCCAGGACGCCGCGGGCGAAGAAGATGGCCCGGTCTCCATTGTCGGCAAAGAAATTCCCCTTTTCATCGTAGGCCACCTGTTTGCGGCGGAAGTAATCTTCGTTGTCGATGAAATACACCTGCATGCGGGCTGCCGAAATGGACGCCACCTTGATCACGAGGGGATGATCCACGTCGGAAATGATGATATTCATGCCGGAAAGGCGGATAACCTCATGCAACTGATTCTTCCGCTCGTTGATGCAGCCATATCGCGGCATGAACGAACGGATTTCCTTCTTCCTTTCCTGAATGCCCTGCGGCAAGTAACGGCCAATCAGGGAAATGGGAGTTTCCGGAAGATAGGGGGTTATTTCCGAGTTCACGAAAAGAACTCTCTTAACTGGCTCACCCATCATCGTTTGCAATACGTATATTCTTTGCAAAGTTAATAAATATTTTTTAGAATTTCAAGTTTTCACTATCTTTGAACCCAAATTGGCCCTTGCAAGTATGGCAGAAAAGAAGAATCGAATCATGCGGAGGCGGCTCCGCAACGCATACCTTTCCTCCATCATCAGTATCTCCCTGGTGTTGCTGCTCGTGGGTATCGCCGCCATGCTGCTGGTCAATGCCCGCAGCGTGTCGGACTACTTCAAAGAGAACATGCAGGTGAGCGTGATGATGAAGACGGAGGTGTCCGACGAGCAGGCCATGGCCTTGCTGCCCCGGCTGGAAGAGATGCCTTTCATCGTGGGAACCCGCTTTGTATCGAAGGAGCAGGGAACCCGCGAGATGGCCCAGATGCTGGGCGATGATTTCCTGAGCGTGTTCGAGACAACCCCCATCCCGGCATCGATCGTGCTGAACCTGAAGGCCGATTACGTATCGTCCGACAGCCTGGCGATGGTGCGCGCGCGCATCGAACGCGAACCGATGGTGGACGAGGTGGTGTACCAGCAGTCCCTGGTGGAAGACCTGAATGTGAACCTGGGCCGCATCTCGCTGGTGCTGGGCGTCTTTATCCTCCTGCTGCTGTTCATCTCGTTCGTGCTCATCGGCAATACCGTGCGGCTCTCCCTGTACGACCGCCGTTTCGTCATCCACACCATGAAGCTGGTGGGTGCGACGCGGGGCTTCATCCGGGCGCCGTTCATGGTTACCGCCGTGTTCCAGGGCCTCTTTGCCTCGCTGATGGCTATCCTGATGCTGGTGGGCATCCTTTACGTGGTGCGCCGCGAGTTCTCGCAGCTGTTCGAGGTGTTCCGGCTGGATCTGCTGCTGTGGGTGGTACTGATTGTTGTGGCGGCCGGCCTGGCCATCTGCCTGCTGAGCACCTGGCTGTCCGTATACCGGCTGGTGCGGCTTACAAAAGACGAATTATACTATTAGAACAATATGGATAATGGTTTGGCTACGACCTCCAAGGGGTTGAAATGGATGGTGATCGGCGTGCTCGTCATGGTGGCGGGTTACCTGCTGATGATGGGCGGTGGAAGCAAGGATCCGCAAGTGTTCAATACGGCCATGTTCGACTGGCGCCGGCTGGTCGCTGCGCCCACGGTGATCCTGTGCGGGGTCGTCATAGAAATTGTCGCCATCATGCGTGTGGCGAAAGATAAGAAGGAGCAATAAAATGGAGTGGTGGCAAGCAATTCTCCTGGGCATCGTCCAGGGACTGACGGAGTTTCTTCCGGTTAGCAGCAGCGGACATCTGATGATTTTCAAGGAGCTGCTGGGCGTGGACGGGGAAGGTTTCCTGGATTTTACGGTAACCGTCCATCTGGCAACGGTGTTGAGCACCATCCTGGTGTTCTGGGCGGCTATCCGCCAGTTGCTCAAAGGTTTGTTCCAGTTCCGCTATAACGACGAAACGGACTATATCGCCAAGATCTGCGTATCTATGATACCGGTCTTTGTGGTGGGCATGTTCTTCAAGGACCAGGTGGAGAGCCTCTTCGGCGAGAACCTGACCACGGTGGCGGTGTGCCTGCTCGTGACGGCCGCCCTGCTCTTTTTCTCCGACCATTTCGGACAGTGGTTCAAGGTTCGCCCGCGCGAAAAGCGCAACGGCATTTCCTTCCTGCAGGCCTTTGTGGTGGGCCTGGGCCAGGCTTGTGCCGTGGCTCCCGGCCTGTCCCGTTCCGGCACCACCATCGCGGTGGGTCTGATCAGCGGAGTCAAGCGGGACGTGATGGCCCAGTTCTCCTTCCTGATGGTGCTGGTGCCCATTCTGGGCGAGCAGACGCTGGATATCCTGAAAGCCGTCTCGGGCGAGGCGGTCCTGGGCGGCGGCGTAAGCCTGACGGCCCTGGCGCTGGGATTCCTGTCGGCCTTCGTATCCGGTTTGTTCGCCTGCAAGGTGATGGTGGCCCTGGTGCGCAAGGCGCGGCTGGGCTGGTTCGCCCTCTATTGCGTGATCATTGCCACTGTCCTCCTCATTTTCGCATAAGATGGCAGAACGTACGCTCACCTATTTTGCGGCCGATGTCCACCTGGGACTGGATGTCCACGATCCCGCCGCGCGCGAGAAACGCTTCGTGGATTTCCTGCGGAGCATCGATGCGGAACGGACGGAATCGCTCTACCTGCTGGGCGATATCTGGGATTTCTGGTACGAATACCACGATGTGGTGCCCAAGGGATATGTGCGCGTGTTCGCCGCCCTGATGGATCTGATGGACGCGGGCGTGAAGGTGTTTTTCTTCCAGGGGAACCACGATATCTGGTGCTATCACTATTTTGAATCCATGGGAATGGTGAAACTCCAGCAGCCCTATCTGGTGGAGATTGCCGGCAAGACCTTCTGCCTGGGACACGGAGATGCCCTGGGGCCCGGTAACCGCTGGTACAAATTTATGCGCTGGGGCTTCCGCCATCCTTTTTTTCAGGGACTTTTTTCCATCCTGCATCCCACCCTGGCCTTCTGGTTCGGGAACAGCTGGTCACGCCACAGCCGGCTTTCCAAGGATATCGGCTATGACTTCAAAGGGGAGTCGGAACCGCTCTGGCAGTTCGCCGACGAGTTCAGCCGGGAGCACAAGGTGGATTATTTCATCTTCGGACACTTCCACTGCCGGGTGGACATGCCGGTGCCCTCAGGCGCACGCCTGCTGATCTTGAAGGATTGGATGGAGGGATCGTCCTATATCGAATTCGACGGGACCGACTTACACATCCGGTAAGGCGGGCTTTTTGGGATATTCAAAGAAAATGGAGTAGTAAAGGGCGTCGAATTCGCCCTTTTCCCATTTCCGGACCAGCTCTTCGGTAACCACATCCTTGCCCTTGGGGTCATAGCGGGACTTCAGGTTGTGGCCGAACAGGCGGGCCACACCCTGCCAGAAGGCGGCCACGAAGCCGTTTTTATAGTCCTTGATGACGGAATAGGCGTTCTTGCCGATTTCCCGGTCGCACAGGCGAACCAGCAGGCTGCCCTGCGACGTGGTCATCCGCCGCAGATGCGGCTCGAAAGCTTTCAGGAGTTCTTTCTGGCGGGAGGTGATGTAGTTGCGTTCGTCCGCTCCGGTCAGGTGGCGGGCCTTGATGGTGCTGTCCACCTGGCGCTCCAGACGGGCCGCCGCCAGGGCATAGGGATAGACCTGGTTGAAATTATAGACCAACTTGTAATACTGCCGGTAGTCTTTGCGTTTGCGGACCCCTTTGGGAAAAACCCATACGGGCGGGATGTCGTCCACATAGGTGGTGTCGCCGCGTTCATCCACCACGACGCCCAGGTAGCCGGCATGCTTGCCGGGTTTCTGGGCAAAGCCCTCGGGGTCCGGCAGGATCAGCAGGCAGGTCAGCAGGACCCAATATGCGCTCCATTTCTTCATTTCCGACACAAAGTTACGCAAAATCTGTACGATAGCCCGGTGTTTGTGTCGAAAATGCAGGCAAGAATTTTTCAACAATGTACGTAAGTCGCTGAAAATCATAATACTTAAGTGTTAAAAATGCCGGTCGAAAATGTTGAAAAATTTTTTAGAAATAGTTTGAAATCCAATATTTTTTACTAACTTTGCATCCCAAAAAATTGGGTAGAGTTCGCCCAACCAGCTGATACTCAATGATTTGGAGAATTTTAGGAAATTAATTAAAAGTAATACAGCAATGTTACAGCCTAAGAAAACAAAATTCAGAAGGGAGCAGAAGAACGTGATGAAAGGCATGGCCCAGCGTGGCAACCAGCTCGCGTTCGGTTCCTTCGGTCTCAAGACGCTTGAGAATTGCTGGCTGACTGCCCAGCAGATCGAGGCCGCCCGTCAGGCGATTTCCCGTCGCATGAACCGTGAAGGCCAGATCTGGATCCGCATCTTCCCTGTGAAACCGTTCACGAAGAAGCCGCTCTCTACCCGTATGGGTAAAGGTAAGGGTGATCCCCAGGGTTTCGTCGCTCCTGTGACGCCCGGTCGTATCCTCTTCGAGGCCGAGGGTGTGTCGCTTGAGATCGCCAAGGAGGCAATGCGCCTCGCTTCCCACAAACTGCCCGTAGCTACGAAGTTCATCGTTCGTCGGGATTATGTTGAATAATATAATGGAGATAAGCAAATGAAAGTAAAAGAAGCACGCGAGATGTCTATCGCCGATCTGAAAGATCAGATCCAGCTCAAGAAAAACGAGCTCGACCAGAAGAAACTCAACCACGCGATTTCTCCATTGGAGGATACCTCTTATTTTAGCAAGACGCGCAAGGATATCGCCCTTATGATGACGGTCCTCGCCGAGAAAGAAAACGCACAGTAACAAGTAAGTCTTATGGAAAGAAATCTTCGTAAGGAAAGAATAGGTCTGGTGGTCAGCAGCAAGAATGACAAGACCATCATCGTCGCGGTCGAGACGCGCAAGAAGCATCCCCTCTACGGCAAGTTCATCAAGCAGACGACCAAGTTTGTCGCCCAGGATGACAAGAACGAGTGTGGCGAAGGCGACAAGGTCCGCATCATGGAGACCCGCCCCCTGAGCAAGACCAAGAACTGGAGATTAGTTGAAATCATAGAAAAAGCCAAGTAGTATGATACAGCAGGAAACCCGTTTACAGGTGGCTGACAACAGCGGTGCAAAGGAAGTCCTCTGCATCCGTGTCCTCGGCGGTACGCACCACCGTTACGCAACCATAGGCGACAAGATCGTCGTCACTGTCAAGAGCGCGATTCCGGGCAGCGATGCCAAGAAGGGCACCGTTTCGAAAGCCGTTATCGTGCGCACCAAGAAGGAAATCCGCCGTCCGGACGGTTCTTATATCCGTTTCGACGACAATGCATGCGTTCTCCTGAACAACGCCGGCGAACTCCGCGGCACCCGTATTTTCGGTCCCGTCGCCCGCGAACTCCGCGAGAACTACATGAAGATCGTTTCACTGGCACCTGAGGTCCTTTAATCATCGGTACATTATGAAAAAGATTCACATCAAGAAGGGTGACACCGTATATGTCAATGCCGGTAACGATAAAGGTAAGACCGGCAAGGTGCTGTCCGTGATTCCCGAGAAGGACCGCGTGGTCGTCGAAGGTGTTAACATGGTCAGCAAGCACACCAAGCCGAATGCCAAGTATCCGCAGGGCGGTATCGTCAAGCAGGAAGCTGGCATCCACGTTTCCAACGTCAACCTCGTGGTCGATGGCAAACCCACGCGCGTAGGTTACAAGTTCGTGGACGGCAAGAAAGTTCGTTATGCAAAAAAATCTGGAGAGGAGATCTAAGTTATGGCAAAGAAAGCACAGAATACCCCTGCAGTGAGCGCTGAGCTCCCGAAAGGATATGTCCCGACCCTCAAGAAGGCCTATCGGGAAGAGATTGTTGACAAGCTTGTCAAGCAGTTCTCCTATACAACGGTAATGCAGGTTCCCCGCCTGGTCAAGATCACCATCAACGAGGGTGTCGGTGACGGTACCCAGGATAAGAAGCTGGTGGAGGAAAGCGCAGCCGAACTGAGCAAGATCGTCGGTCAGAAGGCGGTTCTCACCACCTCCAAGAAAGACGTCTCCAACTTCAAGCTCCGTAAGGGCATGCCCATCGGCGTGAAGGTGACCCTTCGCGACGTTCGGATGTACGAGTTCCTCGAGCGTCTGATCCGCATCTCCCTCCCGCGTATCCGCGACTTCAACGGTGTTGCCGAGAAGTTCGACGGCCGTGGCAACTACACCCTTGGTATCAAGGAGCAGATCATCTTCCCGGAGGTCGATATCGACAAGAACCCGCGGATCCATGGTCTTGAGATTACCTTTGTCACTACGGCGAAGACCGATGAGGAGGCTTATGCCCTCCTGAAAGAGTTCGGCGTGCCTTTCAAGAAACACAATAACTAAAACATAGCACATGGCAAAAGAAAGTATGAAAGCCCGCGAGGTTAAGCGTGCGAAATTAGTTGCTAAGTATGCCGAGAAGAGAAAAGCCTTGAAAGAGGCTGGCGACTGGGCTGCTCTTGACAAGCTCCCCAAGAACTCCTCTTCTGTCCGTCTGCACAACCGTTGCTCCCTCACCGGTCGTCCGAAGGGTTACATGCGTGCATTCGGCATCAGCCGTATCCAGTTCCGTGAGATGGCCTCCAACGGTCTCATCCCGGGCGTGAAGAAGGCAAGCTGGTAATAGAATTTATACTTATATTATATTAACAATCGGATATCGGGCGTCTTCGGGCGCCGGTCCACAAAACAGACAAAACAATGACTGATCCAATTGCAGATTATCTGACCAGGGTCCGCAACGCGTATCTCGCAGGAAAGAAGATCGTCGAGATCCCTTCCTCCAAGATGAAGGTTGCCATTACCAAGATCCTGTGCGAGAAGGGCTACATCCTCAGCTACAAGGTGGTCGAGGGCCAGCCTTTCAACACCATCAAGATCGCACTTAAGTACCATCCGCAGACCAAGGTGGCCGCTATCAAGAAGATTGAGCGCGTCTCCACTCCCGGTATGCGCCAGTATGTCGGCGTCGATGAGATGCCCCGCGTCCTGAACGGACTCGGCATCGCCATCCTCTCCACATCCAAGGGAATCATCTCCGACAAGGAAGCCAAAGAGCAGAACGTCGGCGGTGAGGTCGTATGCTATGTTTATTAATCTAAAAACCATTCAATAGTATGTCAAGAATTGGTAAATTGCCTGTAGTCATCCCCGCGAAGGTGAGTGTCGAGATACTCCCCGGCAACGTGGTGAAGGTGAAAGGCCCTCTTGGTGAGCTTTCCCAGAAAGTCGATCCGGATATCGCTATCACCGTTGAGGATAATGAGATCAAATTCACCCGTCCTACCGACCAGCCCCGTCATCGTTCGATGCACGGTCTGTACCGCGCCCTTGTGCACAACATGGTCGTCGGTGTCTCCGAAGGTTTCCAGACCAAGCAGGAGTTCGTCGGTGTTGGTTACCGTGTTTCCGTCCAGGGTCAGCTCCTCGTGTTCTCCCTCGGATATTCCCATGAGATTCACATGATGCTCGCTCCCGAGATCAAGGCCGAGGTTCCCGACGTGAAGAAGGGCGAAAACCCCGTGCTCATTCTCAAGAGCGCCGACAAGCAGCTCCTCGGACAAGTGGCTGCCAAGGTCCGTTCCATGCGCAAGCCTGAACCGTATAAGGGTAAGGGTATCAAGTTCGTTGGCGAACAGCTTCGTCGCAAGGCCGGTAAGACTGCATCAGCTAAATAATAGGAGGAACAGTTATGGCATTGAATAGAGAAGAAAGAAGAAGAAGGATCCACTACCGCATTCGCAAGCATGTGAACGGTACCCCGGAGCGTCCCCGTCTGGCCGTGTTCCGGAGCAACAAGCAGATCTATGCCCAGGTCATCGACGATGAGCATGGCGTAACGCTGGTTGCCGCGGCTTCCAATGACAAAGCCCTTGCCGCCGAGTGCAAAGGTAAGAATGGTATTGATGCTGCCGCTATCGTCGGTAAGGCTGTTGCGGCACGCGCCCTGGAGAAGGGTATCACCGCCGTGTCTTTCGACCGCGGAGGTTATCTCTACCACGGAAGGGTTAAAAGTTTGGCAGATGCCGCACGCGAAGGCGGCCTCAATTTCTAATCAGGAAAGACTATGGCAAATACAAATGTAAAAAGAGTGAAGACCTCTGACCTGGAGCTCAAGGACCGCCTCGTCGCTATCCAGCGCGTTACCAAGGTCACCAAAGGTGGACGTCATTTCCGTTTCGCGGCCATCGTGGTCGTGGGCGATGAGAACGGCGTCGTCGGTTATGGTCTTGGAAAGGCGAACGAAGTCACTGCCGCTATCGCGAAGGGTGTCGAGGATGCCAAGAAGAATCTGGTGAAGATTCCGGTCATCAATACCACCATTCCTCACGAGCAGGAGACCAAGTTCGGTGGTTCCCGCGTCTTTATGAAGCCGGCCGCCCCCGGTACGGGTGTGAAGGCTGGTGGTGCCATGCGTGCCGTTTTCGAGAGCGCCGGTATCCAGAACGTGCTTGCGAAGTCCAAGGGTTCTTCCAACCCTCACAACCTCGTCAAGGCTACGGTTGCTGCCCTTACCGAAATGCGCGACGCCTACACGGTCGCCGGTCTGCGCGGTATTCCTATGAGCAAAGTGTTTAACGGATAGGAGGACAACGACATGGCAAAATACAGAATTACCCAGATCAAGAGCAAGAACGGTGAGAGCAAGCGCCAGAAGGCCAACCTGCTTTCCCTCGGCATCCACCGGATGCACCAGACCGTCGAGATCGAGAAGAACCCGATCACCGAAGGCCAGCTTGCCAAAGTCCGTCACCTCGTTGAGGTTGAAGAAATCTAAAGCAGAGGAGGTAAACAGATGAAACTTGAGACTATCGCACCCGCCAAGGGTGCCACCAAAAACAGAAAGAGAGTAGGACGTGGCCAGGGTTCCGGTCGTGGCGGCACTTCCACCCGTGGTACCAAAGGTGCCCAGGCTCGTGCCGGTTACGAGCACAAGATCGGCTTCGAGGGTGGTCAGATGCCTATCCAGCGCCGTCTGCCTAAGTTTGGCTTCAAGAATCCTACCCGTATTGAATTCAAGGCTGTCAACGTGCCCGCCCTTGAGGCGCTGGCCGCTGCTCTTGGCAAGAATGAACTCGGTATCGAGGATATCGTTGCTGCCGGTCTGGCCGGAAAGAACGATCTCGTAAAGGTGCTGGGCAATGGTGAAATTACCGCCGCCCTCAACATCACGGCCGATGCATTCTCCAAGACCGCGATCGCCAAGATCGAGGCTGCCGGAGGCAAAGCTATCGTAACGGAATAATCGAGATGAAGAAATTTATCGAGACCATTAAGAATATCTTCAAGATCGAAGAACTCAGGACGAGGTTGGGATACACATTCCTCCTCATCCTGGTTTATCGTCTCGGCTGCTTCATCGTGCTGCCGGGTATCGATGCCGAAAACCTCGCCGGCCTTCAGCAGAGTTCGCAGGACGGCCTCGTCGGCCTGTTGAACATGTTCTCGGGCGGTGCTTTCGGTAACGCTTCGATCTTCGCACTGGGTGTGATGCCGTACATCTCGGCATCCATCGTCATCCAGTTGCTCGGTATGTTCGTTCCCTACTTCCGCAAATTGCAGATGGAAGGCGAGAGCGGACGGAGGAAGATGAATCAGATCACCCGTTATCTGACCGTCCTCATCCTCTGCATCCAGGGTCCGGCCTACATGGCACAGATCCACAACCAGATTCCCGGCGAGGCTTTCGTCGCAGTGAACCGTCTCGGTTACAGCAACTTCGTCTTTAATCTGGTCTCTACCCTCATCCTGCTCGCAGGATCGATGTTCGTGATGTGGCTCGGTGAGCGTATTACGGATCGTGGTATCGGCAACGGTATCTCCCTGATCATTATGATCGGTATCGTGGCCCGCCTCCCGTTCGCGCTCGTTTCCGAGATCGGTGCGAAGCTGTCCACCACCAACGGCGGTGCCCTCTTCGTCATCATCGAACTGGTGGCCTGGTTCCTCGTGATCCTTGCCACGATCGCCCTCGTGCAGGCTGTCCGCCGGGTTCCCGTACAGTATGCCAAGCGCGTTATCGGCAACAAACAGTATGGCGGTGTCCGCCAGTACCTGCCGATCAAGATCAACGCCGCGGGTGTGATGCCTATCATCTTCGCCCAGGCTTTGATGCTCTTCCCGCTGATCTTCTCCCGCTTCGATGCGACGAGAGGTCTGGCGGCTACGCTCGGCAACTATACCGGTTTCTGGTATAACCTGATCTTCGGCCTGCTGGTCGTCATCTTCACGTACTTCTATACGGCCGTGACGGTGAATCCCCAGATGATGGCCGAGAACCTGAAGCAGAATGGCGGTTTCATCCCCGGTGTCAAGCCCGGCAAGGCCACCCAGGCCTTCCTGGACAAGATCCTGGACCGTGTGACGCTGCCTGGCGCGATTTGCCTCGCCATCATCGCCGTCCTCCCTGCCGGAGCCATGGTACTGGGCGTGGGCAACTCCTTCGCGAGCTTCTTCGGAGGTACTTCCCTCCTGATCCTGGTGGGTGTCGTCCTCGACACGCTCCAGCAGATTGAAAGTTATTTGCTGATGCGTCACTATGACGGTCTGATGAAGACGGGCCGCCTGACGGGACGCTCCGGAATGTAGTTTTTTGAAATATCATCAAAGATGGTTAGGCCCAAGACCGAAGAGGAGATAGAACTGTTGCGCGAGAATGCCGTAATCGTCTCGAAGACGCTGGCGGAAGTCGGTAAACACGTTGCCCCGGGTGTGACAACCAACGAGTTGAACAGGGTAGCTGAGACTTTCATTCGCGACCACGGTGCCATCCCCAGTTTCCTCGGTTTTGAGGGCTTCCCTGCAGCTCTCTGCATGTCTGTCAATGATGTCGTAGTTCACGGTTTTCCGTCGGACTATGTCCTCAAAGAAGGAGACATCGTCTCCGTAGACTGCGGAACTTTGTACAAGGGATACAATGGTGATTCGGCTTACACCTTCCCGGTTGGGGAGGTGGACGCCGAGACCCGGAAGCTCCTGGATGTTACAAAGGCCTCCCTGTATAAGGGAATCGAGGCGGCTGTGGCGGGTAACAGAACCGGCGATATCGGACACGCGGTGCAATCGTATTGTGAATCGTTCGGTTTCTCGGTGGTCCGCGAGCTGGAAGGCCACGGACTGGGCAAGGAGATGCACGAGGCTCCCGGTGTCCCGAATTACGGGCGCCAAGGCCACGGAGCTCGCCTTCCCGAGGGACTGGTGATTTGTATTGAACCGATGATTTGTGCAGGCGGCAGAGGTGTGTATTTAGCTAAAAATGGTTGGGCAGTGCACACGGCCGATCACAAGAAAGCGGCGCATTACGAACTTACGGTTGTTGTCAGAAAAGGCAAGGCTGAACAACTATCCACGTTTGATTACATCGAAAAAGACGGTACAATTAAATTTTAAAGTGATTTTTTAATGTCGAAACAGGTAGCAATCGAGCAGGACGGAACGGTCATCGAGACTCTTCCTAATGCGATGTTCAAAGTAGAATTGGAGAACGGACACGTCCTTCTCTGCAACATCTCTGGGAAGATGAGGATGCACTTTATCCATATCCTCTTGGGCGACCGGGTGAAGGTTGAAATTTCACCTTATGATTTAACTAAAGGAAGAATATCTTTCAGGTACAAATAAAATTTTTCGCGATATGAAAGTCAAAACATCCATCAAGAAGCGCAGCGAGGATTGCAAGATCGTAAGACGCAAAGGCCGTCTGTATGTTATCTGCAAGAAGAATCCCAAATTCAAGATGCGCCAGGGATAATAATCATTTGTAAAACAAATTAAGTAACAATAGATTATGGCACGAATAGCCGGTGTAGATTTACCGAATAACAAAAGAGGAGAGATAGGTTTGACCTATATCTTCGGAATCGGTCGCAGCTCCGCACAGAAGATTCTTGACAAGTGTGGAATCGACCGTAACATCAAGGTCGGAGAGTGGGATGACAACCAGGTGGCCGCCATCCGTAACACCATCAACGAGGAATACAAGATTGAGGGTGAGCTCCGTACCGTGGTCCAGATGAACATCAAGCGTCTGATGGACATCGGTTGCTACAGGGGAATCCGTCATCGTATCGGACTTCCTGTACGCGGCCAGAGCACCAAGAACAATGCCCGTACCCGCAAGGGTAAGAAGAAGACCGTTGCCAACAAGAAGAAGGCGACCAAGTAAAATCAGATGAATTATGGCAAAGAAAACAACATCCTCCAAACGAGTTGTCAAGGTTGAAGCTTATGGCCAGGCCCATATTTCATCAACCTTCAATAATGTGATCGTCTGCCTCACCAACTCCCAGGGTCAGGTTATCTCCTGGTCTTCTGCGGGTAAGTGCGGTTTCCGCGGTTCCAAGAAGAACACGCCGTATGCCGCCCAGATGGCTGCCGAGGACGCTTCCAAGGCCGCTTTCGATGCGGGTCTCCGCAAAGTGAAGGCTTATGTCAAGGGTCCGGGCGCCGGTCGTGAGTCCGCGATCCGCACCATCAACAACGCCGGTATCATTGTGACCGAGATCATCGACGTCACCCCGATGCCGCACAATGGTTGCAGACCTAAAGGCCGTCGTAAAGTTTAACCTTTAAAAGATTTATTGATATGGCAAGATATACAGGTCCCAGCACCAAAATCGCGCGTAAATTCGGCGAGCCCATTTTCGGAGCCGACAAGTACCTTGACAAGAGGAACTATCCTCCGGGACAGCACGGCTTGGCTGCCAAGCGCAAAAAATCCCGTGAATACGGTGTACAGCTGAAAGAGAAGCAGAAAGTGAAGTATATGTACGGCGTTCTCGAGCGTCAGTTCCGGAACATCTACGCCAAGGCCTCCCGTATGAAAGGCCAGACCGGTGAGAACCTCCTGTTCCTGCTCGAATCCCGGCTCGACAACCTGGTGTACCGGATGGGCATCGCCCCTACCCGTGCCGCCGCCCGTCAGCTGGTCAGCCACGCCCACATCACCCTGAACGGTGTTGTGTGCAACATTCCTTCCGCTATCGTAAAGCCGGGCGACATCGTGGCCGTTCGCGAGCGTTCCAAGAGCCTTGAGGTTGTTCAGGCCAGCGTTGCCAATGCAACCAAGTATTCCTGGATCGAGTTCGACGCCAAGACCCTCGTCGGCAAGTACCTGAACATTCCGGCCCGTACGGATATTCCTGAGGCCATCAACGAGCAGTTGATTGTTGACTTCTACTCCAAGTAATCGCTAACACCTAATAAGAAAAATCATGGCAATCTTAGCATTTCAGAAACCGGACAAGGTGATCATGCTCGAAAGCACGGACACCGTGGGCCGCTTCGAATTCCGGCCGCTTGAGCCCGGATACGGACAGACCATCGGCAACGCGCTGCGTCGCATCCTGCTCGCCTCTCTGGAAGGTTTTGCCATCAGTCAGATCCGGATCAATGGCGTGGACCAGGAGTTCGCGACCATCCCCGGTGTGATCGAAGGTATGCAGGACATCATCCTGAACCTCAAGCAGGTTCGTTTCAAGAGGATGATTGAGACTGAGGAAACCGAGACGGCAAACATCGTTATCAGCGGTAAGCATGAGTTTATCGCAGATGATCTCTCTAAGGGATTGTCTTCTTTCAAGGTGTTGAATCCTGAGCAGCACATCTGCACCCTGGAGCCTTCCGTAACCATCGAACTTACGCTGGTCATCACCAAGGGCCGCGGTTTCGTTCCCGCCGAGGAGATGCGTGACGAGAATACGCCCATCGGAACCATTCCCGTGGACGCTATCTACACGCCGATCCGCAACGTGAACTGGACGGTAGAGCCTTGGCGTGTCGAGCAGAAGACGGACTACGAGAAGCTCAACCTCGAGATTGTGACCGATGGTTCCATCTCGCCGGATGCCGCTCTTCAGGAGGCTGCGAGCATTCTGATCGCCCACTTCAAACTCTTCACTGACGAGAAGAAGATCTTCGTCGAGAACGTCATCGAGGCCGACACGAAGGAGTTGGATGAGGAATCCCTCCACACCCGTCACCTCCTGCTGACCAAGCTCTCCGACATGGGTCTTTCGGTCCGGGCATACAACTGCCTGAAGGCTGCCGACATCGACACCTTCGCCGACCTCGTCTCCTATTCCCGCTCCGAGCTCATGAAGTTCCGCAACTTCGGTAAGAAGTCGCTGAACGAGATCGACCAGCTGGTGGAGAAGATGAAGCTGAGCTTCGGAATGGACGTCACCAAGTATAATATCGAAGTTAAGAAAAAGAATAACAACGAATAAAGTATGAGGCACAATAAACAAATCAATCACCTCGGCCGCAAGAGCGGACACCGCAAGGCTACGCTGGCCAACATGGCATCGGCCCTGATCGAGCACAAGCGCATCAGCACCACGGTTGCCAAAGCCAAGGCCCTGAAGATGTACGTCGAGCCCCTCATCACGAAGTCGAAAGAGGATACCACCCACTCCCGTCGCGTGGTGTTCAGCTACCTCAAGAACAAAGAGGCCATCAAGGAACTCTTCGGTGTGATTGCTCCGAAGATCGCCGACCGTCCGGGTGGATACCTCCGTGTCCTGCACACGGGCTTCCGTCCTGGTGATGCTGCTGAAATGGCTCTTGTGGAGTTTGTCGATTTCAACGAGGCCGCTCTCGCCAGCGCCGCTCCTAAGAAAGAGGCCAAGAAGACGACCCGTCGCAGCCGCGCCAAGAAGGCTGAAGCTCCGGCTACCGAAGCTCCGGCTACCGAAGCTCCCGCCGCCGAGGCTCCTGCCGCTGAGGCACCCGCTGCCGAGGCCCCTGCCGCTGAATAAGCGTCATCCGCCAAGGCTTCCGCTGCTAAATAGCGCATCAGCCAAGGCTTTGCAGCTAAATAGCGCATCAGCCAAGGCTTTGCTGCTAAATAGCGCATCCGCCAAGGCTTTGCTGCCGAGCAGTTCGTCAGCCTACAAGCTGAAAAGGCGACCCCACCGGGCCGCCTTTTTCGCATCCCCATCCCTGTCCCATTCTGCCCCTGCCCTGCCGGAATAAACTCCTGATCGGGCTGCGTGCTCTCTCCATCGCGGGTCAGAGCGGCTGCCCCTCCTTACCCGTCGCGGGCCAGGGCGGCACCGGCGACCCCCGCCTGCCCTTCCGCACAAGGCCAATCGCTTCGCAGGATCCCCCTAGCCGGGGGTGGCATGTCGCCTTGTGCCGCCCCAGCCCGCTCCTACCCACCTCTATCGCCGTCCCGGGCTGCGTGCCGGGCGGCCGGAGCCGTCTCGCTACGCTCGACCCCACCGTTCACTCCGTTCGCTGGCGCTCACATTCGTTCCGGTCCCCCCTCTTACGATGCCGAGGGTGGCACGGGCTCCGGCCATCCCGCCACCTCCGCCCTTACCGGCT
>CADCCI010000012.1 GCA_902799895.1 uncultured Bacteroidia bacterium
TTCTCCAGGTTCCAGAACAGCACATCCAGCGTATCCGCCCGATGCACCCCCAGGGCCGGCACTCCCGATAGCAGGCCGGCCAGCAGACATCCTATCATTCTCTTCTTCATCCGGCAAAGTTCGGGAGGATTATCCGTGTAAACTAATTTTACACGGCTATTTGCCGAAACCGCCCGGAGAGGGGCATCAGGGAACGATTTTGTATTCCGGAAGTCGGGGATTTTTTTATATATTTGTGGATACAAAAACAAAATGAACATGAAAACCATGCACGCTTCCCCCACGAGGGCCGTCGTCCTCCTTCTTTTGGCGCTCTTTTTCACGGCCAATCTCCACGCCCAGGCGCGGAAGGACACCCTCTATACGCGGGACAACCAGGCGGTGGGCGTAAACATCGACGACATCCGGCAGGATGCCATCAACCACTCCTATAAAGCCACGTTTAAGAGTTGGATTGAATTGAACAACAAGGAGTTGAACCAAATCAACCTAAGCTTCGTACGTGAGATTATCTTCAAGGACGGCTTCCAGGTCCCCATCGAAAACGGCGCACCCGTCTTGAACGATGTCCTCCAGGCTCCCACCAAGGTCGGGCGTTTCGGGAAGATCTACGCGGAAGGCATTTTCCCGCTCACGGAAGACCAGAGCCGGACCTATCTGGGCGCACCCGTATATGAATGCGTCTTTATCCCCGCCCGCAAAACCTTCACCCTGTCTGCCTGGCAAGGAGGCGTGGGCCTGGCCATGGTCCTGGGCGGCATGCTCGACGACGACACCTTCACCGAATGGGAAGATGTCAAAGATGGCGAAAAGAAAGTGGGTTATATCGAATACGGCTATCGCAATCCCTACACGACCGGCCTGAAAGCCTTCGGTGTGGGAACGTTGATATCGGCGGGAGTGAACATGATTTCCTCCGCGCTCTTTGTCCGGTATATCGGCTCGCATGCCGAGCAAATCAACCTGCCTTCCATCGGACGGAGCAAGTTCCGGGTGGCCTGCGGACTTTCGCTGACCGGTGCGGGACTGGCGCTGGCAGGCTACGGAATCGCCCGGATGAACGACGGGAAGCACTGGAAACAGGAATGGCGGCTCAATCCCGACAGGCTGCACGACGACCTGATTCTCCAAGAGGGAAACAAACCGGGGAACGAATGGCTTTGGGTGGCCGCCGGCGCCCTGGTCGCCAACCTGGGTATCTGCCAGTTTACCTACGGCTTCCAATCCCTCAAAGGGCATAATCGCCTGAAACAGGCCGGTTTGGACCAGCTTTCGCTCCATTACGGCGCCACCCCCGACGGCTTTGGCCTGTGCCTGGTCTTTTAGGTAATTCTAAAAAGAATGAGTAACTTTGCCGAAATACGCAAAGATAGAATCAGTTTAGTATGAGTTTAAAGTGCGGAATTGTGGGACTGCCGAATGTGGGCAAGTCGACCCTTTTCAACTGCGTGAGCTCGGGCAAGGCCCAGAGCGCCAATTTCCCTTTCTGTACCATCGAGCCGAACCTGGGTTCCACCAACGTGCCCGATAAACGGCTGGAAGTGCTGGCCGAGATGTGTCAGCCCAAAAGCGTCGTGCCCGCCACGGTCGATATCGTGGATATCGCCGGTCTGGTAAAGGGTGCCAGCAAGGGGGAAGGATTGGGTAATCAGTTCCTGGCCAACATCCGCGAGACCGATGCCATCCTGCACGTGCTCCGCTGTTTTGACGATGGCAACGTGGTCCATGTGGACGGCAGCGTGGATCCGGTCCGCGACAAGGAAGTGGTAGATACGGAACTGCAAATCAAGGATTTGGAGATGATTGAAGCCCGCATCGCAAAGGTGCAGAAACAGGCTACGACCGGCGGCGACAAGGAAGCCAAGAAACTCCTGGAGCTGCTGCTCCGCTACAAGGCCGCCCTCGACCAGGGCAAAAACTGCCGCAGCGTCGAACTCCTCAACCCCGACGAGGAGCAGATGGCCAAGGAACTCTACCTGCTTACCAATAAACCGGTAATGTATGTCTGCAACGTGGACGATGCCTCCGCCGCCAAGGGCAATGCCTATGTAGACGCCGTCCGCGAGGCGGTGCGCGAAGAGAACGCCGAAATCCTGGTCATCGCCGCCAAAACCGAATCGGAAATTGCTGAAATAGAGGACTATGAAGACCGCAAGATGTTCCTCGAAGAGCTGGGCCTGGAAGATTCCGGCGTGGTGCGCCTGATCCAGAGCGCCTATCACCTGCTGGGCCTGCAGACCTTCTTTACGGCCGGCGCCGACGAGTGCCGCGCCTGGACCATCCGCAAGGGGGACAAGGCCCCCAAGGCGGCCGGCGTTATCCATACGGATTTTGAACGGGGCTTCATCCGCGCGGAAGTGATTAAATACGAGGACTTTGTCCACTATAAAACCGAAGCCGCCGTGCGGGCCGCCGGAAAGATGGGTATTGAAGGCAAGGACTATGTGGTCCAGGACGGAGATATCATGCATTTCCTCTTCAATGTCTAAGTACGCATGTCCCGGCGGGTTCTCATTATTACGTACTACTGGCCGCCCTGTGGCGGTTCGGGCGTACAGCGCTGGGTAAAATTCGCCAAATATCTCCCGGCGGCCGGATGGCAGCCCGTCATCTATACCCCGGAAAATCCTGAATATCAAGGAATTGACCACTCTCTGGAGGGCGAGATCCCCCCGGAGGCGGAAATCGTGAAACGGCCGATTTTCGAGCCGTACGGGCTCTATCGGAAACTGATGGGCCGAGGGAGCACGACCGATATGAAGGTGCTCACCTCCACCGAGGACGAGACCCCCGGCGGGAAAAGCTGGAAACAGCGGCTCTCCCTCTGGGTGCGGAGCAACCTCTTCGTCCCCGACCCGCGCGAGGGATGGGTGCGGCCATCGGTCCGATTCCTGAAAAAATACCTGAAGGAACATCCTGTGGATGTGATTGTTACCACCGGTCCCCCGCAGTCGCTGCACCTCATTGGGGAACGGTTGCATCGCCTCCTCGGCATCCCCTGGATTCCGGATTTCCGCGACCCGTGGACCCAGATGTACTGGTTCAAACGGATGCCCTTCCTGCCCTGCGTGGAACGGCGGCACAGGCGGTTGGAACAGCGCGTGCTGGACAACGCATCGGCCGTGCTCACGGTAACGCCGCTGGTGCAGGAGGCCTACGCCGCGCAGACGCATACGCCCGTGGCTATGATTACCAATGGCTACGATGCCGAAGATTTCGCGCAGGCGGTACAGCCCGATGGCTATTTCAACCTGGTGCATACCGGTCTGTTCCCGGTCGATGGCAATCCGCACGCCCTCTGGAAGGTGCTGGCCGAAAAGTGTGCTGTAGACCCGGCATTCGCGGCCCGGCTGCGCATCCGCCTGGCTGGCAAGACCGACCGGAACATCTACGCTTCCCTAACCGCCGCCGGACTGGACGGCAACGTAGTGGACTGCGGCTATCTGGACCATCGTGCAACGGTCCGTGAGCAACTGGGCGCCTCCGTGCTGCTGCTCCCCCTGCGCAACGATCCGGACTATGCGCTTATCCTGCCGGGCAAGTTGTTCGAATACCTGGCCGCCGGACATCCCGTGCTGGGAATCGGGGCCCCCGACGGGGCTATGGCGCGCGTGCTGGCCGATACCGGCGCCGGCTCCTGCTGCGCTTTCGACGACGAAACCGGTATCCGTTCCTTTATCGATTCCGCCTGGACGCAGTTTTGCTCCTCGGAGACAGCCGAGGGGGTACCCTCCGGTTCGTTCGCTGAAACGAGGGAAAACGCTCTCTCGCCGGAGGGTGCCTCCGCGGCAGCCGTCGCCCAATATGAACGGAAGGCCTTGACACAAAAGCTGGCCGAACTCCTGGAAAGCGTAATTCATTAATAATTAATATATTACAAAAATAACCCCGTAAATTTTTTGGGGTACTTTTTATAATTTGCTGATATTTAACAAGTTACATATTACGGCTGCAATATGAAAAATAAAATAATGTGGTTGGTGGGAGCGGTGGCCCTTTTTCTGGTCCTGGCCTATGGCTTTGTGCCCCAGGTCCTCTCGGGTAAAATCGTAAACCAGAGCGACATCTCCGGCTATATCGGCATGTCGCACGAGATGACGCAGTGGAACAAGGCGCACCCCAATGACCCGACGGCCTGGACCGACGCCATGTTCGGCGGTATGCCCACAACCTCCATCAGCGCCCCGCGCCAGGGCGACTGGACGCAGCAGATTTATGATTTCCTGCTCACCGGAAAACGGCCGGCCACCTATCTGTTCATCTCGCTGCTGGGCGCCTTCCTGCTCATGCTCAGCCTGGGGATTGAAGGAATCCTGGCAATCGGCGGAGCGGTGGCGGTGACGTTCTGTTCCTATAATATTCAGATTATCCAGGTGGGGCACAACACCAAGATGCAGGCCATCGCCTTCCTGCCGTGGGTGCTGGCCGCCCTGATCTATACCTATCGGGCCGCCCTGAAAGAAAAGAGCCAGGCCCGGCGCGGCTGGTTGTGGAATGCCCTGCTGGGCGCGGCCCTGTTCGGTTTTGCCCTAAGTTTCCAGATCAAAGCGAACCACCAGCAAATCACCTACTACCTGGCCCTGATGATCCTGCTGCTGGCCGTGGTGCTGCTGGTTTGGATCCTGTCCAACAGCGAACGCCGCCGGCAGCTGACCGGACGGTTCTTCGCCGCATCGGCCCTCTTGCTGGTGGTGGGATGCATCGGTATCGGCACCAATACCATCAAACTGGCACCGCTGTACGATTACACGCAGTACACGATGCGCGGCGGTTCGGAACTGGGCGGCACGGAAAACGCCAAGGCGGAAAGCGTCAAGGCGGAAAACGCTGGGGCGGAAAGCGCCAAGGCGAAAAATGCCGGCACGGAAAGCGCCAAGGCGAAAGGCGGCCTGGACCTGGAATATGCCACGGCCTGGTCTTACGGCTGGGAAGAACTGCCCAACCTGATGATTCCGAATTTTAACGGAGGTTCTTCGGCCGGTGCGGTAAATCCCGCCAAATCAGAGACATACGCCCTGCTCAAGCAGGCCGGGCAGCCCAACCTGACAGAGATTTCCAAACATCTGCCGCTCTACTGGGGCCCGCAGCCTTTCACGGCCGGTCCCATGTATATGGGCGCCATTTCGGTCTTCCTGTTCCTGCTGGGCCTCCTCCTGTACGAGGGGAAAGAAAAGTGGTGGCTGCTGGCCGTCACCGTACTGGCCGTCCTGTTGGCCCTGGGCAACCACCTCATGGGCTTCACGCGCCTGATGTTCCAGTACGCGCCTATGTACAACAAGTTCCGCACCGTGTCTATGGCGTTGATACTCTTGCAGTTCACCCTTCCCATGCTGGGTTTCCTGGTGCTGGACCGCATCCTCAAGAACACTTATGACCGCAAGGTCGTTTTCCGCAAGACCCTCTGGGCCTTCGCCATCACGGGCGGATTCTGCCTGCTGTGCTGGCTGATGCCGGATCTCGCGGGCAATTTCTCGGCTGCGTCCGATGCCGGGCAACCGCAGGTGCTGGCCGATGCGCTCGCCGCCGACCGCCGGATGCTGCTGCGGACCGATGCGCTCACCTCCCTCCTGCTTATCGGTGCCGCTACGGTGCTGATTCTATGGACGATAACCGAATCCGGCAAGGGGCGTTCCCGTTCCGGCATTGCCGCCGCGGGCATCTGCGCACTCATTCTCCTGAACCTCTTCGTGGTGGGCAAACGCTACCTGAAAGCCGACGATTTTACCACGCCGCGCGACTTTACCCGCCAGTTTACCGCCCGGACGGTGGACAAAATGATCCTGGAGGATCCCGAGCCCTCGTACCGTGTCCTGGACCTGACGGTGGATGTGTTCAACGACTCCCACCCGTCCTACCACCATAAAAACATCGGCGGATACTCCCCTGCCAAGCTGCAGCGGTACCAAGACCTCATCGACCGGTATCTCGTGAAAGAAATTAACGGACTGTACAAGTCCATGGAGGGCGTCCAGACCATCGGGGAACTGGAAGAGCGGCTGCCGGATCTGCCGGTGCTGTCCATGCTCAACCTGAAGTATCTGATCCTGGGCGCGGAGAATCCTCCGGCACAGTATCCGTACGCGAACGGGCCGGCCTGGTATGTGGACAGCCTGGTCACCGTGGCTTCGCCCGACGCGGAAATCGCCGCCCTGGGGCGGTACGATCTGCGCACCACCGCCATCCTCGGACCGGATTTCGCTGCAGCGGCAGACGGCGCAACGGCCGGGATGCCCGGGACCGATGATACCCTGGAGATGCTTTCTTATGCGCCGAACGAACTGCATTACCGGTACCGGGCAGCGAACGACCGCATGGCCGTCTTCAGCGAAGTCTGGTATCCGGGTTGGAAACTCTCCGTTATTCCGGAGGTGAAAGGCGCTCAGCAACAGGAACTTCCGCTGCTGCGGGCCAACTGGATCCTGCGCGCAGCCCTACTTCCCGCCGGCGAGGGCGAACTCGTCCTCCGCTTCGAGCCGGAGGTCTATACCGTCAGCAAAAACATCTCCCGCGCCAGTTCCATCCTGCTCATTCTCCTGACACTCCTGGCCGCCGGAGGCAGTATCCGATACACAAAAAAAGAGGTCGACGAATAGTCAACCTCTTTTTTTGTATGAAAGGGAGGATTAATCCTCTTCCTGCTCCTGGGCGGCGTATTCGGCCAGCAGTTTGGTCTGGACGTCGGCAGGAACCTGGGTGTACTCGGCGAACTTCATGCTGAACGTTGCGCTACCACCGGTGAGGGAGCTCAGGATGGTGGAGTAGCGGTAGAGCTCGGCAAGCGGCACGCGGGCGTGCAGCACGGTGAATCCCTTGTCCATATCCTGGTTCATGATCATACCGCGACGGGTGTTCAGGTCACTCATGCAAGGTCCCACATACTCGTTCGGGGTGATGATGTCCACATTGTAGATAGGCTCCAGGATCTTCGGACCGGCGTTGCGGAAAGCCTCCTTAAAGGCGTTGCGGCCAGCAATGATGAAGGCGATTTCCTTGGAATCCACCGGGTGCATCTTACCGTCGTATACATACACGCGGATATCGCGGGCGTAGGAACCGGTAAGCGGGCCTTCCTCCATCTTGGACTTGATACCCTTGAGGATAGCCGGCATAAAGCTCAGGTCGATGGCACCACCCACGACGCAGTTGTAGAACTCCAGCTTGCCGCCCCACTCCAGGTCGGAAATATCGCTCGTCTTGATGTTCAGGACGGTGTCCTTGCCATCAATCTTAAAGTTCTTCGGAGCCTCTTCACCCTCAACGTACGGGCAAACGAGGAGATGCACCTCGCCGAACTGGCCGGCACCACCGGACTGTTTCTTGTGACGGTATTGGGCCGTAGCGATCTTGGTAATGGTCTCGCGGTAAGGCACCTTCGGAGCGTAGAGTTCGATGTTCAGCTTGAACTCGTTGTTCACTCTCCACTTCACATAGTTGATGTGCTGCTCGCCCATACCGGAAAGGATGGTCTGGCGCAGTTCCTTGGAATATTCCACGTGGATGGTGGCATCCTGGGAGGCAATCTTGTTCAGGGCGTCGCCCACCTTGGCCTCGTCGTTCTTATCCATGGCCTTGACGGCGCAACGATACTTGTAATCCGGGAATACCATGTGGGTAATGGCCTCCTGGCCGCTCTGGGCAAGGGTCACATCCGTCTTACCGGCTTTCAGTTTCATGGCGCAGCCAATATCACCGGCGCTGATAGAGGAAACTTTCTCCTTCTTGGCACCTGCGACGGCATAGATGGCGGACAGACGCTCGCCGTTGCCGGTTTCGGGGTTCACCAGGTCGGCGCCCTCGTTCAGGGTACCGCTCATCACCTTGAAGTAAGAAACCTCACCCAGGTGCTGCTCAACGGCCGTCTTGTAGATGAAGATGGAAACGGGGCCATTCGGCTTGCACACCACCTCATTGCCGTCGATGGTCTTCTGGACGGTTCCTTCCGGAGTCGGGGCCACATTGACCAGGAACTCCATCAGGCGGCGGACACCCACATTGTTCTTTGCAGACACGCAGAACACCGGAATGGTTTCGCCCTTGGCGATACCGGCGCGAAGGCCAGCACGGATTTCATCCGTCGTGAGCTCCATGGTCTCGAAGAATTTCTCCATCAGCTCATCGGAACCTTCGGCAGCTTTCTCCATAAGTTCGGCACGCAGGGTTTCAGCCTCGTCGGCATAGGCGGCGGGGATGTCCTGCTCCTGGTTCTTGGTGTCGTAGAACTTCATGGTAATCACATCCACGAAGCCCTGAAGACCCGGACCGGGCGTAACCGGGAACTGGCAGAGGATGGCCTTCTTGCCAAATTCCTCGTTCAGGGCGGTACGCACACCTTCCCAGTTGGCTTTTTCGTGATCCATCTGGTTCACGGCGATGATCATGGGGATACCATACTGGTCTGCATAACGGGCGAACAGGGTGGTGCCCACCTCGATGCCGGCGGTACCGTTCATCACCATCACGGCCGATTCCACCACCTTGAAAGCACTCAGGGCGCCTCCGGAAAAATCATCGGAACCCGGAGCGTCGATGATGTTAATCTTGGTGCCGTTCAGCTCTGCATAGAGCGGGGTGGCGTTGATGGATTTCTGGTTGGTCTGCTCGAACTCGGTGTTATCGGAGACGGTGTTCTTGTCTTCTACGCTACCGCGGCGGTCGATAACCTTACCCTCGAAAAGCATAGCTTCGGACAACGTGGTCTTACCGGATTTTGAACTACCGATGAGCACCACGTTTCGGATGTCTTTGGTTGAATACTGTTTCATTCTATGTTTGTTATTAATTTATTGCTGGGTGTATGCAAAAGGCATATCGTGCAAATCTACACATTTTTTACGCCAATCGCAAAAAACCTTTTAATATATTTCTACGCGTATCCCGAAACGCTGTTCCCAACGTTCCATATCCCGCTGGCGGAACGTTTGCATCAACGCTTCCCCATCCATTCCCAATTCCTTCTGCAAGTGGTCATCCATCGCCTGCCGGTCCGCCCCAAGGGCAACGCATAGATCAGCAAAAGACACCCCTCTTACAAGGTAGATTTTTTCGTCGTCCAGCAACTTTTCCAGCCGGGCATATTGTTCATCGATCGTTTTCATAATCTTATACAATTTGATTCGGGGACAAATCTGGCAAACTTTCAAGAAAATGCAAAACAATCCGCCAAAAAACAGCGCCCCCAAACTGAAAAATTTTATGTTTTTTAAAGAAATTAACGAAATTTTAAAGAAAATCACTTAAGATGTGATAGAACTACGCAACAATTAAGCAGTTACAACTGCCGGGAAACCCGTACATTTGCTATCGGATTAGATGTTGAACCACGTGGACAACCTATCGGTAAAAATCAATATCCGCAAATTGCGGGAACAGCTGAACCTGACACAGGAAGCAATGGCCGACCTGTGCGGGATTTCCATATCGAACTATGTCCGCATCGAATCCGGTCCCGCCCGCCTGATCAGCAAAAGCCTGGAACAAATTGCCGAGGCCACTCACACCCCCATAGAAAGCCTGCTCACCGGCAACCCTTCCGGCTCGGCGAACGACCTCCTGTCGGAAGAGCGGGCCCACTACCAGCGCTCCTGTACGCAGCTGACCGAACAATATGAGTCCCAACTTCACGAACTACAAGAAAAGGTTGACCTCCAGGAGGAACTGATTGCATCGTTCCGGACCACCATCGCCACCCAATCGGAGATGATTGAGATGCTGAAAAAGCAAAATCTTGAAGAAAAATGATTAATTTCGCGTGTTAATCTTTCAAGATGGCACGCGAAATTCATTTACAGCCCTTTTTGGAGCCCGGACGCCTGGAAGCAGGCTGCGACGAAGCCGGACGCGGTCCCCTGGCCGGACCGGTCTATGCCGCCGCGGTCATCCTCCCGCCCGATTTCCGGCATCCCCTGCTGAACGATTCTAAGCAGATGACGGAAAAACATCGGGACGAATTGCGGGAAGTCATTGAGAAAGAAGCGGTTGCGTGGGCGATTGAAGCCGTGCTTCCGGAGGAAATCGACACCATCAACATCCTCAACGCCTCCATTACGGGCATGCAGCGCGCGGTGCTTCGCCTGACGCCGTCGCCCGACTTCCTGCTGGTGGACGGAAACCGTTTCCGCCCGTTCGGACGGTGGGGGCGGAACGATTATCGGACCGTGGTGAAAGGAGATGCAACCTTTGCCCCGATTGCCGCGGCTTCCGTGCTGGCCAAGACCTGGCGGGACCAGGAGATGCGCCGCCTGGCACAGGAATATCCGCAGTATGGCTGGGACCGCAACATGGGATATCCCACGCGGGAGCACCTGGACGCCATCAAACAATACGGATACACCCCGTATCACCGCCGCAGTTTCCATCCCAAAGAATTGGAACCTACTTTATTTTAGCAGATAGTTTTATGAAAAAAATGCTTTGCAGCCTGGTGCTGCTGACCTTGACGGCCTCGATGGCCCTGGCGGACGAGGGCATGTGGATGCTCCCGCTGCTCCAGAAAATGAATGCCGGAGCCATGAAAGACCTGGGCTGCCGCCTGACGCCCGAAGAGATTTATTCCGTGAACCATACCTCGCTGAAAGACGCCATTGTCCATTTCGGCGCCGGTTGCACCGGAGAAGTGATTTCCCGGGAAGGCCTGGTGGTAACCAACCACCACTGCGGCTACAGCCATATCCAGAAACTTTCCTCGCCCGAACACAATTATCTGGAGGATGGCTATTGGGCCATGACTCGGGCGGAAGAGCTGCCGGCGAAAGGCTTAACGGTTACCTTCCTGGAGTCCATGACGGACGTGACGGCCATCCTGGAGAAGGTTCGCGCCGCCACACTGAAACAGTACAAAGACAGCACCAACCGTGAGGTGCTGGCCGTTGCGGCCGTGAACCAAACGCGCGAAGCCTTGCAGAAGCAAGCCGAAGCCGAGGTCCCGCACAGCCAGGCCCGCATCACGTCTTTCTACAACAGCAACGTCTTCTATCTGATTGTGTCCAAGACCTATACGGATATCCGTTTCGTGGGCGCTCCCCCGGCATCCGTGGGGAAATTCGGCGGCGAGACCGACAACTGGATGTGGCCGCGCCACACGGGCGATTTTTCCATGTTCCGGATCTATGCCGGTGCCGACAACGAACCAGCCGACTATAGCGAGGACAATGTTCCTTACATACCCAAGCAAGCGCTGAAGGTATCCCTCAAAGGCTACCAGGATGGCGATTTTACCATGATCATGGGCTATCCGGGCCGTACCCAGCGTTTCCAGACCGCCGCCCAGCTGCAGCAGATGCTGAACCGCCAGGCCATTTCGGTAGAGGCGCGCACCCTGCGCCAGGACATCATGTGGGAAGCCATGGAGGCCGACCCGAAGGTCCGCCTGCAATATGCGAACAAATATGCCAGCAGCGCGAACGGCTGGAAGAAGTGGCAGGGCGAGAAACTCGCCTTCGAGAAATTGGGCATCCTGGAACGCGAGCAGCAGAAAGAGGCCGCGTTCATGGCCTGGGTGGGCAAGAACAAGAAGCGCACCGCCCAATACGGAACGGCCCTGGACGACATCGCGGAAGCCGTTGCCGCTTCGGCCGATGCCTCCAACGCCACCACCCTGCTGCTGGAATCGGTCTATCAGATTGAACTGCTGCAGATGGGGCCGCATTTCCTGCAATTCTTCTCCCGCGGCCTGGATGCCGGAACGCAGGACACCCTGGCCGTCCTCCGGGACGCCCGCAAACAAATGGACGCCCTGTACAAGGATTACGCCGAACCCCTGGACCGCAAGGAAGCCGTAGCCCTGCTCACCTACTACCGCGAGCACGCCGATTCGGCCAACTTCCTGAAGATTCCGGGAGAAGATTTCGCGACGATGGACATTCCGGCCTTTGTAGATAAGTTATTCGAGGAGAGCATCTTTACATCGCCCGAGAAACTGGAAACAGCCCTGCAGGGCGGTCTCCCGGCCGTTTTTGCCGACCCCACCCTCGCCCTGTACGGTGCTTTTTACGGTGCGTATCGCAAATTGCAGCCGCAGGCCAACCTGGGCCGCAAGCAGCTGGACGACGGCAGCCGTGCCTTCACGGCCGGCCTGATGGAATGGAAGAAAGGCGAACCGTCCTACCCGGATGCCAATTCCACCTTGCGCCTGACCTACGGCAAGGTGGGCGCCTACTCCCCCAAAGACGGCGTAACCTATCAATATTACACCACGCTGGCGGGGGTGATGGAAAAAGAAGATCCGTCCAACTACGAGTTTATCGTCCCCGCCAAGCTGAAAGCCCTCTATGCCGCGAACGATTTCGGCCCGTATACGATGGCCGACGGCCGCGTGCCCACCTGCTTCCTTACCAACAACGATATCACGGGCGGCAATTCCGGCAGTCCGGTGCTGGATGCAGACGGCTGCCTGATCGGCCTGGCCTTTGACGGCAACTGGGAGTCGATGTCCAGCGATGTGATGTTCGAACCCGACCTGCAGCGCTGCATCTGTGTGGATATCCGCTATGTCCTCTTCCTGGTGGACAAGCTGGGCGGCGCAAGCCATATCATCGATGAATTGGAACTGGTAAAATGATGACAGAGAAAGAGATACTGGCCTTGCTCGCCGAGGTGCGGCACCCCGCGAAAGGCGACAAGAGCATTGTGGAGCTGGGGATGGTGACGGAGGTTTCCCTCACCGATAAGGCCGTGCACGTTACCCTGGGCTTTCCCAAACGGCGCGACCCGCTTACCGAATATCTGGTGGGGAGCACCCGGGCGGCCCTGTACCGCGGAACCCCCTCCGGCACGGAGGTAGATGTGAAGGCCGTGGTGAAAGAAGAGGCGCCTGCCGCGAAAAAACCCAACGTGAATGACCTTACGCTGGACGAGCTGAACAACGTGCGCCACATCATTGGCGTGGCCTCCGGCAAGGGCGGCGTGGGCAAATCCACCGTGGCCGTGAACCTGGCCATCGCCCTGACCCGCCTGGGCTACCGCGTGGGCCTGGCCGACGCCGATGTCTATGGCCCGTCCGTTCCCCTGATGACAGACACGGAGGGAGCCGTCCCCGGAGCCCTGGAAGAGGAAAATGGCGCCCAGGTCATCCTCCCCATCGAAAAATATGGGGTGGAATGGATGTCTATCGGCTATTTCGCTGCACCCGACCAGGCGCTCATCTGGCGCGGACCCATGGCCTGCAACGCTTTGAAACAGATGATTTTGCAGGTGCGCTGGGGCGTGCTGGACTTCCTGCTCATCGACATGCCTCCGGGAACCGGTGACATTCACATCTCGCTGGTCAACGACATTCCCATGGAGGGCGCCGTCATTGTTACCACGCCGCAGGCCGTGGCCCTGGCCGACGTGCGCAAGGGCGTGGACATGTTCCGCAACGAGAAGGTGAACCGGAAGATTTTTGGCCTGGTAGAGAACATGGCTTGGTTTACGCCTGCAGAACTACCTGAGAATAAATACTTTATCTTTGGCAAGAACGGCGGTGTAGAAATGGCCAAGGCCTTCGACATCCCGCTGTTGGGACAGATTCCCCTTGTCCAGGGCATCCGCGAAAGCGGCGACACCGGCCAGCCCGCTGCCCTGGGCACCGGCCCCGACGCCACCGCCTTCCTGGACCTGGCCCGCCGCCTGGCCGAAGAAGCGGAACGCTCAGATCAATAGGTCCTCGACCTTGTGTTTGGGAACATAGTGGACGCCGTCCTTGCGGAAGTAAGCAAGGTCGGCGTCTTTTTCGACAGGCAGGAGGAAGATGCTTTCCGTCCCCTTCCCGATGGCGATCACGGCCAGGGGGTCGGAAGGGAGATCCAGTTCGCGGCGAATTTCAGCGGCACGCATATTCAGGATAAAGATCCCGTTGAGCCCCATCTCTACGGCTTTCAGCAGGATGCTTTGCGCGGCGATGCCCAGGTCGATGTCCACGACCTTGTTCTCCGGGAAGGCGCTGCAAACCACCAGGAAGGCGCGCGGTTCCTCGCCGGGATGGGGAAGGTGTTCTTCGGGAAGGGCGGCTCCGAGGGTGATGTGCGGCAAGACTTTGCCGGCCTCATCGGCCGTCACCAGCCGGAATCGCAGCGGCTGGCGGTTCATGCCGGAAGGAATGAGGGTCACCGTCCGGACCAGTTCCACCAGTTCTTCCCGGGAAACCACCCGCGCGGGATCGTAACCGCGATAACTGCGGTTGCGTTTCAGCAAGGTGTCCAGCGAGGGGTTTGTGCGGTGCACCACCGTACGGGGCTTCCCGAGCTGCTCGAACTTCTTCTCCAAATAGTTATCGGCCATTTATTTGGAAAGCTTGAAGCCGATTTTCATCTTGTCGTAGCTGTCGGCCAGGCCCGAAATGGCGGCGGCCGTGTCGCCCGTCTTGCCGATCACGGACATGACGTTCTTGGCAAAGGCGAGGAATTTGCTGCCATCGAAGAGCATCTCGCAGCCCGAGAGGGTCTTGTTCAGCGCGCCGGTCATGGACAGGTAGCGCAGCGTACGGCCAAACTGCAGCTGGACGCCCTTGCCGTCGTCCAGGGTGCGCCAGGTACCGGCGAGCGGAACGCCACGCACCGTGCAGGTAAAGGTAAGGTCCTCATTGAACGTGAATTGCACCGCACCGGCCTTAAGACCGAACTTCTCCAGATAGCCGGCCACCTTGTTTTCGGCAGTGGCGCCAAGGGCCGCTCCGGTCACATTGGCCAGGGCGCTGTCCGAACCCAGGGCCAGGGCCGGACCCTGATAGGTCCAGGTGCCGGGCAGGTCGACGGCTTCGGTATTGCCGGTGTAAGCGTACACCACCTTGGAAATGGAACTGAGAAGGTCGCCCAGCTGGGCGTGGGCATTCAGCGAGCCCATCAGGAGGGCGGCTACCAATAAGGAAAGAATCTTTTTCATAATGATATTGGTTAATTAGTCATTGTTCCAACCTTGGGCTTTCATGGGGTATTCCATGCCGTCAGGCGCAACCAGCACGGCACCCACATTACTTTGGGCGAGGTGGCCGATTACGTCGAAGGTCTGGAAATCGCGTCGGAAGGTTTCTGCCTGCAGGATGGGCACGCTTAGCAGCAGGCGGAAATCATCGCCCCCGTTCATCGCGGCCGATACGGTGTCCAGGCCCAGTTCGCGACCCAGCTCGAAGGAGTTTCCCTCGAAGGGAATGCGATCTGCATAGACCTTGGCACCCAAGCCGGTATCCCGGACGACGGTCCGCACCGCATCGGCCAAACCGCGGCTGACCCACCATCCGCCCGTGGGGGTGATGCCCGCCGCCGCCAGTTTTTCCGGCACGGAGGCGTCCAGTTCCGGGTGCAGGTACGCCCCGATCATCATCCGGTATTTTTCCAGCGAGGGCTGGCTGCCGGAGGCATCGAACCGCTGACTTTCCCGCTCCAGCACCTGCAGGCCCAGGAAGGCGCTGCCCAGCCGTCCCGAGATGCACAGCACGTCCTTCGATTGCGGGGTCGTGGGCACGAGCACGGTTTCGCCGGTGGCCGATACGCTCACAGTGAGCCCGTTGGGCGAGGGGGCGAGGTCCAGGTCAACCGCCGCATAGCCGTCTTCGCGGGCGACGGCGGCAATGCCGCTCCAGAGCTCCTGTACCTGTTCGAAATCCAGTTTGGCCGAAATACCCAGCCGGACATTCAGGGTGCACGGACGGGCGAACGCGGCACACAGGGCTCCGCTGACGGCTGTCACGCTTTTCCCGCCGAGGTGTTTCAAGGGGAAATAGACCAGATTGAAATCGATGCCCTCGATGAAGGTGCGCGATACGCTTACCACCTTCGCTCCGTCTTGCGGGTTGAAAGTTGCTCCGGCAAAAGGCCGCCAGGGCGTTCCCTCATATAATTTTTCCAATGCGCCTACGCGCCCCAGGTCTGAAAATCTTTCTTTCATATCAGGAATGATCTGAAAACAAAAATAAGCAATTTTTTATATATTTGTGACATGAAAAAGCATCTAATTATCCTGTTGGCAGCCCTTGCGCTGCTTCCTGCCGGCCTGTGGGCCCAAAATGACCTGAAGGTGATGTCATATAACATCCGCGTGGGTACCGCCAAGGACGGCACCAATTCCTGGGAATTCCGCTATCCGGCTTCGGCCATGATGATCCTGGACCAGAAGCCCGATATCTTTGGCGTACAGGAGGCCCTGTCTTTCCAGGTCCGCTACCTGGAGGAGTACTGCGAAGGATATAAGAGCGTGGGCGTGGGCCGCGAGGACGGCAAGAAGAAGGGCGAATTCATGTCCATTTTCTACAACACCAAGAAAATCAAAGTGTTGAAATGGGGAACCTTCTGGCTGTCCGAAACGCCGGAGGTACCTTCGAAGGGTTGGGATGCCGCCTGTTTCCGCAGCGCCACCTGGGCCCTTATGAAAGACAAAGCCAGCGGCAAGAAGTTCTTTTATGTGAACACGCACCTGGACCACGTGGGCTGGGATGCCCGCCGCAACGGACTCGCCCTCATCGTGGACCGCATCGCGTCCATCAACCCGAACCACTACCCGATGGTCCTCACGGGCGATTTTAACATGGAAGCCGACCGCGATGAATTGGCACCCCTGAAAGCCAAGATGAAAGACGCCCGCGAAACGGCCGTTACCACCGACCGCCGCCCCACCTATAACGGCTGGGGCAAGGCGGAAGAGACCATCGACTATATCTGGTATTCCGGCTTCTCGTCCTGCACGAAGTTCGAGGTCATTACCAAGCCCTACATGGAGCGGACGTTCGTTTCGGACCACTATCCCATCCAAGCTACCTTAATCTTCTAATCCCATGAGAAAGAGCCTTCTCCTGGCCGCCGGCCTGCTGCTGTGCAGCCTCGCTTCTGCCCAGCTGAAAGTCGTATCTCCCAAGATGCACGGCATTGATCCGTCCCATTTGGACAGGATTGATACTTTGGTGGTCCGCAACATCCACAGCGGGAATATACCCGGCGCGGTGGTGGCTGTCGTACACGGGGGCGATATCGTGTACCTGAAGGCCTTCGGAGACAAGCAGGTGGTGCCTGAACGGATTCCGATGACAACGGAAACGATGTTCGACCTGGCCTCGGTGAGCAAATGCGTAGGAACCACCCTGGCGGCGATGCAGCTCATTGAACGGGGCGAAATCCGACCGAAAGACGAGGTCCGCTATTTCTTCCCGGAGTTCCGGCCCTGGATTGACCCGGAAACCGGTGAAAAGGTGCACATTACCATCCAGGACCTGATGAGCCACTCTTCCGGCTTGTCACCCTATATCGATGTGGCCGCTTTCGTGAATCGTTTCGGCGAGAACCAGCCGGATTCGCTGATGCGGTTCATTGCCACGGAGGTGAAACGGAACTTCCGCCCTCGGACGGAATTCATGTACAGTTGCTTGAATTATATCACGTTACAGCATATCATCCAGCAGGTATCCGGCCGGCCGCTGAACGAATACGTAGAGGAAAATATCTTCCAGCCGCTGGGATTGGAGCATACCTGCTATTTCCCGCTGGGGGCCGATCTGCGCACGCCGGCGGCTCACCAAGACCTGATTCCGCTCTGCGCACCGACCGAAGTCCAGGCCGACGGGCTGCCGCTGGTGGCAGCCGTCCACGACCCCATCGCCCGGCGCATCAATGCGGGCGTATCGGGCAATGCGGGCGTCTTTTCCAATGCTGAAGACCTGGCGGTCATCTGCCAGATGATCTTGAATCGCGGCACCCGGCCGGTCAAGATTGCGATGAAATCGGATCCCTCGCTGCTGATGCCGGCTACCGTCCGGATGATGTGCACCATTCCCAAGGAGAACGACCCGAAGGTGGGCCGCGCCCTGGGTTGGGATAAAAAAAGCGACCATAGCGGCCTGAAGGGCGATTACTTCAACCCGGACATGACCATCGAGCATACCGGTTATACCGGCACGTCCGTTTTGATCAATTTTGAATCGAGAACCGCGTTGATCATTCTCACCAACCGGGTACATCCGAACGACGACGGTGCCGTCGGGCGGATGCGCGCCCAGATCGCCAACGTCGTCGCTGCGTTAACACTTCCGGAGTTCTATAAAGTCTTCTAATCCGGCTCCGCCCGATATTCCAGTAAATCTCCGGGCTGGCAGTCCAGGGCCTTGCAAATTGCGTCCAGGGTTGTCAGGCGCAGGGCCTTGGCCTTTCCTGTTTTCAGGATGGACATATTGGCCGGAGAAATCCCGATTTTCTCTGCCAGCTCGCCGGAAGGCATTTTCCGGCGGGCCAGCATAACATCGATATTGATTACTATGGCCATATTTTATTGGTTTTCAGGAGTCTTCTCGCCGCCTTTCAGGTAGGAGGGAAGTTCCATGCCGGCCATTTTGAAGAGGTCCTCGAGCGGGGGAACGGACTTCATCATCCCGGAAATGAAGTTGGACGTGGCTGTTTTGCCGTCGGTGCCGTTGCCGGTATCCCAGACGGTAACCTTGTCGATATTGATGCCCTTGACGGCTTCCACCTGGGTCTTGACCAGTTCGGGGAGTTTGTCGGCGATGAGCATCAGGACGGCCTTCTGCGGGTCGCCTGCGGCGGCCTTTACCATCTGGTTGAAACCGTCGGCCTGCTTGGAAAGGATTTCCAGCGTACCGCGTGCCTGGGCGTCCATCTTGGCAAAGATGGCATCGGCTTCACCCTTGGCTTTGCGGCGAATCTGCTCGGCTTCGGCTTCCGCTTCGATGATGGCTTTCTCCTTTTCGATCTGGGCGGCGACCACGATGTTGGCCTGCTGGGTAGCTTTCTCGCGCTCGGCGCGGGCCAATTCGGCGTCGCGCTCGCTCTGATAGGCCTCTTCGAGGGCCTTTGCGGCCTGCACCTTCTCCGCGGCCACGGCCAGGCGGTCGGCTTCTGCCGTCTTCTGGCGGCGCAAGGCGTCGGAGTTGGCAATCTCGATCTTGGCGTTGTTTTCGCCCTTCACCGCATCGGCATCGGCTGCAGCCACGTTCACACGCGTGTCCTTATCGGCCATTGCCTTTCCGGTCTCACCGTACCGGTTCTGCTCGGCCACACTCTTCTTCGCGTCGTTGATGGCCTTCGCGGCTGCCTCTTTACCGAGCGCCTCGATGTAGCCGCTCTCGTCGCGGATATCGGTCACGTTCACGTTGATGAGTTTCAGACCGATTTTGCGGAGTTCCGCCTCGACATTGGCGCTCACGCTGGCCAGGAATTTGTCGCGATCGGCATTGATTTCCTCGATATCCATCGTCGCGATGACCAGACGCAGCTGACCGAAGAGGATATCGGTCGCGATGCTCTGAATGCTGTCCGTGGTGAGGCCGAGGAGGCGTTCCGCCGCGTTGTTCATGACTTCCGGTTCCGTGCTGATACCCACGGTGAAGCGGCAAGGCACGTCGACGCGGATGTTCTGCTTGGACAGGGCGTTCTGCAGGTTGCACTCGATGCTGATAGGCTTCAGGTCGAGGTAGGCATAGTCCTGGAAGACGGGCCAGATGAAGGCGGCACCGCCGTGGATGCACTTGGCCGAAGATTTCCGGCCGGTTTTACCATAGATGACAAGGATCTTGTCGGAGGGGCAGCGGCGATAGCGCCGGAGGATGGCGGAGAAGGTAACAAAGACCACCGCCACAATGATCAGAATGAGATAAAATTCCATATGCTATCAGATTATCAGTGAATTCGGAGCTTCGACCAGCAAGGTGGAGGCGTCGATAACTTCGACAACCTTGATCGGGGTGCCGGTCTTGATTTCTTCCCCGTCGGTAAGGGCATTGTATTCGCGCACGGAACCGTTGATGGTGATCTGGACCTTGCCTTCGCCCGCGCGTTCGGCCGGGATGGTCAGGTAGGCCTTGCCCGAACAGCCCACGGCCGCCGAGAAGACGTCGATGTTGCCGCTCTGCTGCATATTGCTCAGCCATTTGAACAGATACATCACCAATACGACCAAGCCGATTCCTATCACGAAGGACAGGGTCAGCAGCCATCCGGCGGAAGTGATTTTGTCCTGCAGCAGAATGGCCGACCAGCCGAAACCGAGCAGGAAGTTGACAAAGTTGCGGAAGGAATAGAGGTTCATTCCCGAATCTCCATCGGCGGAAAAGTCGGCACCGGTGTCAAAATCGGTGTCGAAATCGCCGCCCGTATCGGCGCCGATGAATGTCAGCACGCTCTGGATGATGAACACCAGGGACGCCGTCAGGGTGACGCCCCACAGGATTTTCATAATCAGGCTTAAGGAAGCCCACCAAGATGCAATCATAAAAAATTCGGTATTTAGTTTCTGCAAAATTAGAAATAAATACCGAAAAACAATAATTTTTTTAGATTTTTTTACATTCTGGGTCCGGGCCGATGCTCCTGGAATTCCTCGCGGTCCTTCTTGTAAGCCTTGAACTGCTTCTTGGTAAGAATATCCTTCAGGGCGGCATCATACTCGGCCTGGGCCTTCTCCCGCTCCTCGAAGATCTTCTGCATCTCTTCGTGCCGTTTTTCCATTTCGGCTTTGCGGGCAGCCTTCTGCTCTTCCGTTAACTGCGGGCGTTCACCCTCTTTCGGTTTGAAGCCGCCTTCCGGCCGAGGACCCATTCCGGGACCGCCTTCCGGGCGAGAGCCCATACCGGGACCGCCTTCCGGACGAGGGCCATGTTTGCCGGGGCCGGGACGCATACCCGGGCCGCGCATGCCGGGCTTCGGAAGCTTGCCGGCATATTCCTCATTCAAGGCCTGCAGGCGCGCCGCCTGCTCCTCATTCAGTCCGTATTTCTCCACCATCCTTTGCGTCTGGCAACGGACCATTTCCGCTTTGTCTTTGCACTTTCCTTTGCTTTCACAGCATTGCTCCTTGCAAGGCTTCTCCTTGCAGCATTTCTCCTGGCAGGATTTGTTCTCCTGAGCCGTGGCTGTGACTCCCGTCATAAGCGCTATGGCAACCATCATTAATACCTTCTTCATTTTCAATTTATTATGGGACGAATGACCGCCCCTGTTAAACGAAACTAACCTGTTGCAACACCTTCTTTGACAGAAAAAAAGGCACTAGGTTTAGTTAAAGGTCTATTTTTTCCCCCCAGCCGAGACGGCTCCGGCCGCCCGGCACGCAGCCCAAACGGCAGTGTGAGTGGGTAGGAGCGGGACGGGGCGGTACAAGGCGACATGCCACCCCCGGCTAGGGGGTGCCTGCGAAGCGATGGGCCTTGTGCGGGTCGCGCAGGCGGGGGTCGCCGGGGTCGCCTTGGCCCGCGACGGAAAGGCAGGAGCAACCGCTCTGGCCCGCGACGGTCAGCGGTCCAGGTGATAGTAGTCTCCCCTTTTTTACCGAGACTACTGACACTTTTCCTGTTAGGTTCAGGGTGAATAGAGTTAATTCCGGCGGGGCAGGGGGCGCCGCCGCAGAACCCGCCAACTGCAGCGGCTGGTGGAAAAAGCCCCTAGTCTTGGAATGGAACAAGAAAAATTCCGGCTATACAGGACTGTTTTTCGCAAATATCTGATTTCCAATCAATTATG
>CADCCI010000013.1 GCA_902799895.1 uncultured Bacteroidia bacterium
GGTGATGCACCAGGATCCGGATATCGACCTGTTCGTCCGCCGTGCTCATATACAGGCCGGTCACCTCCAGCGAAGCGCCCTCGCCCGCGAGGTCCACCGCCACGTCAATGTGGCGCGATTCGCCCGGCAGGACAATGTAGCGTAGCACCAGTTGCTCGCCTGCACCCACGGTGTAGCGTTCCTGTTCCATATCAGAAGCTGTCAAAGCCTTTACGCTCAATCAAATCTACCAGTTCACGGCCCCCCGTGGCTACGATGCGGCCCTCCTTGAGGACATGCACCACATCGGGCACCACGTACTCCAGCAGTTTCTGGTAGTGGGTAATGATGATGGCCGCCTTTTCCGGTGTGTGCAGGGCATTCACGCCGTCGGCCACAATCCGCAAGGCGTCCACGTCCAGGCCGCTGTCCGTCTCGTCCAGGATGGAGAGCACCGGATCCAGCATGGCCATCTGGAAGATCTCGTTGCGTTTTTTCTCGCCACCCGAGAAACCCACGTTCACCTCGCGCTTGGCAAACTCGCCTTTCATCTGCACGAAAGCCATCTTTTCTTTCAGCAACTTCAGGAATTCGGCACCCTTCATAGGCTCTTCTCCACGGGCTTTACGCGCCGAATTCACGGCCGTCTTCAGGAAGTTGGTAATGGTGACGCCGGGAATCTCTACCGGATACTGGAACGACAGGAAAAGCCCCTCCCAGGCCCGTTCTTCGGGGCTGAGAGCCAGCAGGTCGCGGCCGCGGAAGAAGGCGCTTCCGGCCGTAACCGTATAATCCGGACGCCCGGCCAGGACGGCGGAAAGGGTACTTTTGCCCGCCCCGTTGGGGCCCATCACGGCGTGAATCTCGCCCGGACGGATTTCCAGGTCGATCCCTTTTAGGATCTCGCGTTCTCCGATGGAAGCGTGCAAATCCTTGATGGAAAGTAAAATATCACTCATGCTATTCATTATTCTTATACAAACGCACCCAAGTGGCCAGCGACCACAGGCCATTGGCCAGGTAGAGGCCGCACACGATGGGCATAAAGACGTGACCCACACTCAGGTGCAGGATAATCTGGGTAATGTTCACCAGCAGCCAGGCTATCCAGCAGTCCCATTTCTTGAGGGCCGACAGCAACTGCGCCACCAGGATAAGCACCGTCACGCAGGAATCCAGGTAGGGGTGCGGATCGGCCGGGAAAAGGCTGTCCAGCAGCCAGCCCCACACGCCCGCAACCAGGAAAACCGTGCCGATGGAAAAGAGGCGCTCGGTCCAGGAGAGCATGGATACCTTCAGGGCCGTAGGGTCCCCGGCACTCTGCTCGCCCTCGCGGGGATGCGTCCAGCGCCAGTGTCCCAACACGTTGATAGCCAGCGAAATGGGCTGGAGCAGGAGGCTGGCGTAGAGGTTCTTGTTCCAGAACATGACGAACAGGGCCGCCGTGTAGAGGTATCCTACCCAGAAATTATATTTGCTGTTCCGGCCGGCCAGGAACACACAGGTAAGGCCAAGCACGGAAGTGATTAAATCGATGATCAGATATTTGTCCATAAAACTATCCTACACTGCCCTCCAGCGATACCTGAAGGAGTTTTTGTGCTTCCATTGCAAATTCCATCGGCAGGCGTGAAAGCACTTCACGGGCATAACCGCCCACAATCAGACCTACGGCATCCTCGGCGCCGATTCCCCGCTGCTGGAGGTAGAAGAGCTGGTCCTCGCTGATCTTGGAGGTGGTTGCCTCATGCTCCACAACAGCGGTAGGACAAAGTCCCTGGATGACCGGGAAGGTATGCGCCCCGCAATGCGGTCCGATGAGCAGGCTGTCGCACTGCGAGAAATTGCGGGCCCCCACGGCACCCGGGTTCATGCGCACCAGGCCGCGGTAGCTGTTCTGGCTGCGTCCGGCGCTGATACCCTTGCTCACGATGCGGCTCTTGGTTCCCCGGCCCAGATGGATCATCTTGGTCCCCGTATCGGCCTGCTGGAAATTGTTCGTCACCGCCACAGAATAGAACTCCGAAGAAGAATAATCGCCCTTCAGGATGGTGGAGGGATATTTCCAGGTGATGGCCGAGCCCGTTTCTACCTGGGTCCAGCTCAAATGGCTTCCGCTCCCCTTGCACAGACCGCGCTTGGTGACCAGGTTCAGGATACCGCCGCGTCCCTGGGCATCGCCCGGATACCAGTTCTGCACGGTGCTGTATTTGACATCCGCGTCTTTTTCGACCACGATTTCCACCACGGCCGCATGGAGCTGGTTTTCGTCCCGCATCGGCGCGGTACAACCTTCCATATAGCTCACGTACGAGCCCTCATCGGCCACAATCAGCGTGCGCTCGAACTGTCCGGTGCCGCTGGCGTTGATGCGGAAATAACTGCTCAGTTCCATCGGGCAGCGCACCCCTTTGGGGATGTAGCAGAATGAGCCGTCGGAAAAGACGGCACTGTTCAGCGCGGCGAAGAAATTGTCGGACACCGGCACCACGGACGCCAGGTGTTTGCGCACCAGGTCGGGATGCTCGCGCACCGCCTCGGAGAAAGAGCAGAAGATAATGCCCTTCTCTGCCAGCGTCTTGCGGAAGGTGGTTTTGACCGATACCGAATCGAAGACCGCATCTACGGCCACCACCCCGGCCAGGGCTTCCCGCTCGTGCAGGGGGATGCCCAGTTTCTCGAAGGTTTCGGCCAGGGCCGGGTCGATTTCTTTGGGGCGGTCGGCATCCTTTTTGGGAGCCGCGTAATAGATAATATCCTGATAGTCAATGGGCGGCATCTTGAGGTGACCCCAGGATGGCTGCTCCATTTTCTGCCATTTGCGGAAAGCGTCCAGGCGGAAATCCAGCAGCCATTGCGGCTCCTCCTTCAAGGCCGAGATGCGGCGGATAATGTCTTCGTTCAGGCCTTTGGGAATAAAGACCTGCTGCACATCCGTCACGAACCCTTCCTTGTATTCCTGGGACGTGAATTCCTGTATGATTTTATCAGATTCTTTCACAAAAACTTACATTTTCAGCAAATCGGCCAGGACGATGGCCGTCACGGCCTCGACGATGACCGGGGTACGCAGGGCGAAGCACGTGTCGTGCCGACCGGGGATCTCCAGCGTATCCATTTCCTTGCGGGTAAAATTCCAGGTCTTCTGCGGTTTCCCGATACTGGAAGTGGGCTTGAACGCCACGCGGAACACCACCGGATTGCCATTGGTGATGCCGCCGTTCACGCCTCCCGCGCCGTTTTTGGACGGATGCACGGAGAAAGGCTGGCTCACATCGTCGAAGGGGTCGTTGTGCTGCGAACCGCGCATGCGGGCCGCGGCGAAACCGTCGCCGAATTCAATGCCGCGCACGCCCGGGATGGAGAACACGGCATGCGAAACCAGGCTTTCCACCGAGTCGAAGAAGGGTTCGCCGAGGCCGGCAGGCACCCGGTCCACCGTGCATTCCACAATTCCGCCCACCGAATCCTGCGAGCGGATGGCATCGTCCAGCACCTTGCGCCAGATATCGGCCGCGGAGAGGGAAGTTTCCTCGCCGGGAACCGGATAGCGGTCGCCCGTACCGTGTGCCGCGGGATCCCGGGAGACCACGCCGCCCAGGCTCTCGTTTTCATCGTTGCGCAGTTTCTCGGCATCGGCGGCTTTCCCGCCTTCATCGGCCAGGAAATCCGATGCGCAACCGGTCTTAATGCTGCCGCAGCGGAAGAGGTCGGCCAGGGCCGCCTCCCGCGTAACGCCGCCAACTTCAATCAGTTCCGCATTTACGGCGCAGCCAATCATCTTCTTGGCCACCACACCGGCTGCCACCAGGGGCAGGGTAAGCCGGCCGGAGAAATGGCCGCCGCCGCGCGGGTCGTTGAAGTCCATCCACTTGACCGAAGCCGTATAATCGGCGTGGCCGGGACGGGGGATATCGTTAAAGAGTTTGTAGTCCGTAGAGCGGGTGTTCCGGTTATGGAAAATAACGGTCAACGGGGCGCCGGTCGTATATCCGTTGTACACGCCGCTGAGGATTTCGGGCTCATCGGCCTCGATGCGCGGGGTCGTGCCCTTGGCACCGCTCTTGCGGCGGAGGATATCGGCCGTGAAATCATCGACCGACAATTGCAGACCGGGCTGGACCCCGTCCAGCACCACGCCGATGGCCTCTCCGTGGGATTCCCCGAAGATGGACACCCGGAATTTCCTGCCGAAACTATCCATGGCCTAGCAGAGTTTCAAGAAGACTTCAATAGCCTGATATTCAGCCATTCCCAGATGATCGTAGAGCTTGGCGGTGTTCTGCGTGCGCTCTTCGGCCCGCTGCCAGAACTCGCGGGTATCGTCTCCGGGGAACGGCACGATATCCTTCTGGGAGAGGTGGCGGAAAATAGCATGGCGTTTCTCCACCAGCTCGTCCGGGCTCAGCGGAACGGCCATGTCCACACGATCCAGTTCCCACTCCATCCAGGCACCGCGGTAGAGCCAGATATTGGTCTTCTCCAGCCAGGATTCGCCCGCCTCTTTCAGCTGCTCGATGGCCTCCAGGGCCGCCTCGGTACACACCCGGTGGGTGCCGTGCGGGTCGGCCAGGTCACCCGCCATGTAAATCTGGTCGGGTTTGATTTCCAGCACCAGTTTCTTGATAATGTCGATATCTTCCTGCGAGCACGGGTTCTTCTTCACGCCGCCGCTCTCATAGAAGGGCAGGTTCAGGAAGTGGACGTTCGTGTCGTCATTCAGGCCGAAGGAACGGACCGCACCGCGGGCCTCGCTCCGGCGGATGGCGCCCTTGATGTCCAGCAGCGCACGCGGTTCCGGATCGCCCGGACGCTTGGTGGCGATGATCTTGCGCACCTCCTCCACCTTGTCGGCGAACCCGAGCTGGTGGGCGGCATCCATGATCTGGATCACCACATCGTCATGAACCGCCACGTTACCGGAGGTTTCGTACGCCACGTGAACGTCGTGCCCCTGGTGCACCAGACGGATGAAGGTACCGCCCATGGAAATCACATCGTCGTCCGGATGGGGCGAGAAAATGAGCACCTTCTTGGGGAACGGGGTCGAGCGGACCGGACGGGTGTCGTCGTCGGTGGCGCCGGGTTTGCCGCCCGGCCAGCCAGAAATCGTATGTTGCAGGTCGTTGAAAACCTTGATATTAATGGCACTATAGGAGCCGAACTTGTCCAGCAGTTCGCCCAGGGAGTTCTCCAGATAGTCCTGGTGGGTCAGTTTCAGGATGGGCTTGTTTACCTTCTGGCACAGCCACACCACCGCCTTGCGGACGAATTTGGGCGTCCACTCGCAGGGACCTACCAGCCAGGGCGCCACCACCCGGGTGAGCATCGAGGCTGCCGTTTCGTCGGCATAGAACCGGACGTTGTCATGGTTTTGCAGCAACGAGGCCGGGATGGCGGTCGTGGCCGGACCCTCAACGATGTCGCGGACCACCGAAGCCTTCGCTTCGCCCCAGGCCATGAGGATGATCTTCTTGGCCGACATCATGGTGCCGATGCCCAGCGTGATGGCCTGTTTGGGCGTATCGGCGATATTGCCGTTGAAGTTTTCGGCCTGGCGCTTGCGGGATTCGTAGGACAGCATCACCACGCGGGTATGGCTGCGGGGCGAGGAACCGGCCTCATTGAATCCCAGCTGGCCTTTTGCGCCGATACCGATCACCAGCAGGTCGATATGGCTGGCCAGGGTATCGATGCAGGAACAGTATTCCGAAACCTGCTCCTGCGGGATGGTTCCGTCCGGGATGTGGATGTTCTCCTTGGGAACGTCTACCAGATCCAGGAAGGAATCGTGCAGCAAACGGTTGCGGCTCTGGGGAGCATCGGGCGCAGAAGGAAAATATTCATCGATCGAGAAAATCTCCACATTGTGGAAGGAAACATCGCCTTGACGGTAGCGGCGCGCGAGCTTGCGGTAAAGCGAAATCGGCGTGACACCGGTGGTGAGGCCCAGTTTGAAGGGACGCTTTTCGCCGGATGCCTGGTGGTCGCGGATGGCTTTTACGATGATGTCCGCAATCTCCACACTGGCCACCGAGGAGTCTTCCGCTATCTCGGTACGAATGGCTTCGTAATTGTGAAGAATTCCCTTGGGAATGTTCTTGTCAATGAGTCCCCCGTCTTTGGGGAGGTTGAAATGTTTCATTTTTTAGTTAAGATGTTTCAATATTTTGTGTTAAAGTCTACTATCGGACAAACTGAAGGTGTCGCCCTGGCGCATATCGCCCGTGTCCAGGCCTTTCTTGAGCCAGCGCATCCGCTGTTCGGAAGTACCGTGGGTGAACGAGTCCGGCTGCACGGTACCGGTATTTTTCTTCTGGAGATAATTGTCGCCAATCACTTCGGCGCAGCGGATGGCTTCCAGGATATCTCCGTCGTCCAGCGAACGGTAGCGGTTGTTTTCATCGTGACCCCATACGCCGGCATAGAAATCGGCCTGGAGTTCGAGCCGCACACTGATTTTATTGGATTCGCTCTTGCTGACCCGCGACATCTGCTGATGGGCTTTCCCCAGAGTACCCAGCAGGTATTGCACATGGTGGCCCACCTCGTGGGCAATCACGTAGGCATAGGCGAAATCCCCGCCCGCGCCCAGCTGGCGTTTCATGCTGGAGAAGAAGGAGAGGTCGATATAGACGCTCTGGTCGGCCGAACAGTAGAAGGGGCCCACCGAGGCATTGGCGTTGCCGCAACCGGAGGAGGTGGCATTGGTGTAGAGGACCATCGTGGGCGCCTGGTATTCCAATCCATATCGGGCGAACTGGGCCGTCCACACGTCCTCCGTGCTGGCCAGGATGCGTTTGGCAAAGGTGGCCAGCTCCTGTTCCTCCTGGGAGAAGGTTACCTGTTCCGTCTGCTGTCCACCGGCGGAAAGGCCGCCGTTTTGCTGGACGGCCTGGAACACGTCGCCCAGGTCTCCGCCCATCAGCAGTGTCAGCAGGCCTACAATCAGGATACCGCCAAGTCCGAGTCCGGCTTTGGTCCCGCCGGAAAGACCTCTGCGGTCATCTACATTCGTGCTTTCCCGTCTTCCGTCTAATCGCATGGCTTTTCTCTTTTTTTGCAGTCTTTATTTGTCGTTGTAAATTACTTCATAGGGGCGGAACCACGCCATAACGGTCTTTTGGAGGTCTTCCGCATGAACATTGTGGAAACCGACAACCGTATTCTCATACTCCACGCCTGGATAACCCAGGATATTGAGCCGGATCAGCGACCGGCCGATATCGGAATCGCGCACCCGGATGTAATTCACCGGCGTGCGGGCCTGTAGCAGCAAGGGCACGTTCGACTCAATATAAATCTTCTCCAGGGTAATGTTGCGCTGCACGACGTTCTGGGCTCCGGGGTAAAAACTGCGGTTCCAGTCACTATGGTCAAAATGCAGGTTGAACCCCAGGTGGCGTGGACGCTGGAGGTGGATGTTCCGGAACACGATGTTGCGCACCCCGGCTGTCAGAGTAATATCCTTGTCTTGCAACATGGTCCAGACATGTCCGTCGGCAAGTTTCCGGGTTCCGGAAGGATGGGTCGGCGGAACGGTGGACGGCATTTCGCCATGCTCATGCAATCCCGTTGAACGATAGACCCGGCCATTGTGCAGTACGGCGTCGCCCTGGTGCTGGATGGACATTCCCTCTTCCCATTCCTTGAAGGAGCCGGCCGTCATCCGGGCGAAATAGCCGATCACGGCAGCATCCGGATCGGGAAGGTCCACGCAGTTATCTATCAGACCGTTTTCGATCCAGCCGATGCGGGGAGAATTCATCGGGAAATCCAGGCCGTTCATGGCCACGGCATCGTTGTCGGTGCGGAAATGGCTGTTTCGGATGATAAAATCGCGGCCGGCACCCAGGTGAATCGCATCGTGAACCCCTTCGATGTGCAGGCTTTCCAAGAGAATGTTTTGGAAATCACATACCTGGATACCGAAACTCGTCTCGGGATAACCGAGCACCTGGGTATTTTTGATGGTCAGTTTCCTGACCCCCAGGAAAGCCAGTTCACCACGCAGGCCCACAACCAGCGTATCTTCCAGGTTGCCGCCCATTCCGTTGCATTGAAGCAGGAGACCCTTGATGGAGATGTTCTCGTCGATGCTCCCGTCGAGGGCGCCGGCATTCATCAGCAAAGGCTGCGGGTCCTTCCCTTCCGCCGGTATCTCACGACTGATAATCACCCCTTTGGCAAAAGAGAGTTTGGTATTCGCCTTGATCAGCATCGTCCCGCATACCCTGTACATTCCCGGACGGGAGACAACTATCCGCCCGCCCTCGTCCAGACACTGCTGGAATGCCGCCTTGTTTGCCTCGGCCGAATTTTCCGGCAAAAAGCCGAATATGGCCGCGTCGCGTCCGCCTCCACAAGAAAGAGCGACAAACAACAGCGGTAAGATTCTCCAATGGCGTTTCATAACGAATCGGCTTTAAACGCCAAAGATAGTAAAAAATATTAAATATTTAAAATCCTACCACTACGTTATTTCAGAAGGACTATTCCCTGATAAACGGCTGCAGGTACTCGGCAATCCGTTCCATCCAGGTATAACTCCCGGTTCCGGGAGAGGCTACCTGCTGGAAACAGTGCTTGCGCGTGGCCAGCGTATGCAGTTCGCTCTGGATACCCATTGCGCGCATTTTCTCCCAGGTCTTGACGGAGTTCATCGCCGCCCAGCCATCGGCATCTCCATGGATGAACAGCATGGGAGCGGTATCCAAATCGAAGCTGAATTCGGGCGCGAGCACCGCGTCGTCCTCATTGCCGCCGGCGGTGTTGGGACGCTCCAGGCCGTCCGTCAGCGCATAGGCCGGATAGATGCCGATACCCCACTGCACCTTGCAGGAAAGCTTATCGATAGCATCGATGGGATAGTAACTCTTGTGCCGCGAGGAAGTGACGCCCATAAGGGTCAGGTGTCCGCCGGCGGAGGAACCCATAATGCCGATACGGTTGGGATCCAGGCCGAACGAGGCGGCCTCGCTGCGGACGATGCGGATGGTTCGCTGGAGGTCCTGCCACGCGGAGGTGTGCTTGGCCAGCGGTTTGGCCGGACGCGGCGTGCGGTACTTCAAGGTTACGACGGCGATACCCAGGGAGTTCAGGTAACGACGGATGGGTGCCACCTCAAAACCATCGGGATCGTTGCCGGTATAGCTGCCGCCGGAATAGATGATCTGGATGGCGTGGGTATTCAGCTGTGCAGGAATATGCCATTCGATATAGGGCTCGCACTGTTTTTCCTGGCGGTCCGGCATCTTGCCTTCGGGCCACACGGCCTCTTTGCGGTAAATGGCGCGGTCTGCATCGGAAGCATAGCGGTCCATCAGTTTCTCTTCGGGCTGCAGGGGGCCCAGGAAGCCCATCTGGGTCATGAATTCAATGGCCCGTTCGAAGCCCAGGGCCTTGTGCCCCTGGTTGGGATAGAGGTGCAGTTCGGCCGGCACGCCCATCCGGCGAAGCTGGCGGTACACCTGGGTGGAACCGTTGGGAGTATAGGGATCCAGTCCGCCGTGGTGCATGCTGATGGGGCAGGTATGCCCATCGAACTTGAACACGGAGCTCAATTTCACATCTGAACCATAGCCCTCGCGGGTGGCGGGCGTTCCCGTTTCCCCGTCGGTGGTCACATAGGCCGGTGCATTGGCGATGGCCCAGTTGAGGTGGCAGGGAAGCTCGTCGATTTTATCGATGGGTTCGTAGGCGGGCGTTTCGGAACTGGTGGCCAGCAGCAGGGTCAGGTGACCGCCGGCCGACATACCCACCGCCCCGATTTTCTCCGGGTCATAGCCGCGTTTCTTGGCCTGGCTGCGCACCAGACGGACGGCCCGCTGACCATCCTCCCAGGCACTCTGGTAGATGGGGAGGCCCTTCGGGCGCGGGGTGCGGTATACGAAATTGACGCACTGAACGCCAACGGCGGTCAGTTGCTCGCGCCAGTATTTGATATAGTGCATGTCGCAGCAGTTCTGGTAGGATCCGCCGGAAATCAGGATCATGCAGGTGCCGTTGGGCTTGGCGGGTTTGTCGAACCACTCCAGATAGGGCATGCGATATTGGTCGGGATTGAAGCCTTCCGCCTTGGACACATCGGTCATAGCGGCATTTTTTCATATGGTTTTTAACAAATTAACAAGATGGGAGGGAACGGCGGATCAGGCGGCGCGGAATGCGGGTAAAGACAATGTCGTATCCATTATCGGTGCTTTGGGATCCATCTTCATAGAGGATGCCCACGTCGCCGTTTTTCAGCAGGACCATGGTGGAATAAGCCGCCGATCCCGGTTGAACGGTGAGGATATCCGTCCAGGTTTGGCCGTTGTCACGGCTTGCGGCCAAGGTCAGGCCGGCGCGTTTCTTCTCCTCTTTGATGTAAGAGAAGAGGAGCGTCCCGTCCGGAAGAGCCAGGACGTCCGCGTTGCACGGATTCACCGCAAAGTTCTCAGTAAGAGCCGCTTCCGCCCAGTGCCAGATACCGTCCTCCCCCTTTGTGGCCGTGTTGATGGAACGCGGGCCATAGACCCAGCGGCGCCCCGTCATAAACAGGCGTCCATCCGACAGGAAGGCCAGTTTGGCCTCGTCCGTAAAGGTGGTCACCGGCTCGCGCTGAAGCGTCCAGGTCTCCCCCTCATCCTGTGAATAGAACAGATGCGAGTCGATGGGCCAGGGAACCGGCATCGGGTCTGGATAATCGCGGTCCAGGACGCAGGCAAGCAGGAGAATGTCTCCGTCCGGATCCACAACGCCCTTCCCGGAGGACACAAATGCGCTGTGAAGGTCTTCCGGAAACGGGATGATGCGGGGCTTCGTCCAGGTGATGCCGCCATCCTCGCTGGTGCAGATTGCGGTCTGCTTCAACCCGCGACGGAAACCGGCGCGGCCATTCCCGCAGGCCATCAGACAGAGCATTTTCCCACTGGGAGCAAGGGTCAGGGAGGCGTCGCCATAGCCGAAACCCAGATATCGGGACGTATCGCCGCGGGCGATAAAAGTTTGGGGACTCCAGGTCCGGCCGCCGTCGGTACTGCGACGGGTGCCGATATCGATACTGGTGCTGCGATAGCCCAAATCGGCCAGAGACTCATACCGGCGGTCCACAACCGCCACGATATTGCCGTCTTTGTCCAGCGCCATTGCGGGGATGCGGTAGAAATGGCAGGAATCACTTCCTTCGGCAAAAACTACCGTACTTTCCATCCGGGGCTCCGTGCAGCCCGGCAGGAGAGCACCCAAGACCATCATCGTTATAATTCCCCATCTAAACATAGGACAAATATAAGAAGAATGTTTCAAACACCGAAATAATCGTTTTAAATTGTAGGGACTGAAAAATTATTCATTTTTACAATTTATTATTTCAAATTTATTCATTACATTTGCGCCGGTTATAATTATAATAGTGTTTTTATGACGAACTTCAAAGGGGTATTCCTGAAACTCCTGGCGACGGTCCTAGTTGTTACGGCTTTTCTGCCTTCTTCATGGGCGCAGAACACCCGCCAGGTAAAGGGAACCATTTATGACGAGACAGGCGAACCCTTCCCGGGCGTCGTTGTCTTGAATCGCAAGCTCAAGCTGGTTGCCACGACCGATGCGGATGGCAAGTTCCTGTTGGAGAGAGTTCCGGTAAACGCCGTGCTCACCGTTGAGATGATGAGCTACAAATCGCAGGAAATCATTGTCGCCGACGTGAAAAAAGAGGTCAAGATTTATCTGGAACCCGATTCCCAGGTCCTGGAAGAATCTGTGGTAACGGGTATCTTCACCCGCCGGAAAGACAGTTTCACCGGCTCGGTCCAATCCATGACCAGCGACGATATCAAACGGGTATCCAACTCCAATGTGGTGGAATCGCTCAAAAACCTGGATCCTTCCCTGATGATCCTGGACAACCTGGAAGCCGGTTCCAACCCCAACGCCATGGCTTCCATGCAGATCCGTGGCGCCTCCACGCTGGCAGCGGAGACGTCCGGCCTCAAGAGCAACTTCCTCGCCAAGGCCAACCAGCCGCTGTTCATCCTCGACGGCTTCGAGACCACGCTGGAAAAGGTGACCGATATGGATATGAACCTCATCCAGAGCATCACCATCCTGAAGGATGCTTCCGCCAAGGCCATCTACGGATCGAAGGGTGCCAACGGTGTGATTGTGATTGAAACCAAGTCCCTTACCAACGACAAGACCCGCGTCACCTACAACGGCAGCCTCACCATCGAGGCCCCGGACCTCACGAGTTACAACCTGTGCAACTCCCTGGAAAAACTGGATGTGGAGCAGCGCGAAGGCTACTATAACAGCAGCGATTCGTTTGAGACCCTCGCCCGGCAGACGCTCTACAACGAGCGGCTCAAGAAGGCCATGGAGGGCCAGGATACCTATTGGCTCTCCAAACCCCTGCGCCTGGGATTCGGCCAGAAGCATTCCGTCAGCATCGAGCTGGGCTCCAAAGAGTTGAAGGCCCTTGCCACCTTCTCATACAACGACACCCAGGGAGCCATGAAAGGCTCCTTCCGCGAGGTTATCTCCGGCAATGTCAACTTATCCTACCGCCGGGGCGGGTGGACTTTCCGGAACATCATGAGCATTTCCTCCATGAACAGTTCCGAATCGCCCTGGGGCAACTTCAGCGACTATGCGGCCCTCAATCCCTACCTGACGCCGTATGACGAGGAAGGCAAACTCAAAAAAGTGCTGCAGAGCAAGGACTATACCTACAAAGGCATTACGACCCACTTCGGCCTGGTGACCAACCCGATGTACAACGCCACGATCGGCACCACCGACACCAGCGAGTACCTGGCCATTTCCGACAACTTCTACGCCGAGTACCAGTTCCTCAAATACCTGCGCATGGTGGCCCGTTTCGGCATCGATTCCCAGCGGACCCGCACGGACGAGTTCAAGCCAGGACAGCACACGGACTTCTACGACACCAACGAAATCCTCCGCCGGGGTAGCTACGAGCAGTCCAACGGCAACTATACCACCTATTCCGGCGATGTATCGGCACAGCTCAACCATAACCTTGCGGGCAAGCACGACCTCTTTGCCACGGTGGACTGGAGCATTTCCCAGACCAACTACGAAGAGATTGTCAACTACACGGAAGGCTTCCCCAACAGCAACATGAAGAGCATTACCTTTGCGCGCCAATACGCCAAGGACCGGATTCCGACGGGAAGCGACGGCCTGAACCGCAACCTCGGCGCCCTGGCTACCGCCGGTTATAGTTACGACAACCGCTACATGGCGGACGCCACCATCAAAGGCAGCGCCTCTTCCGTATTCGGAACCAAGAACCACTGGGGCATCTTCTGGAGCGCCGGTCTGGCCTGGAACCTCCACAACGAGCAGTGGATGAAAGACAACGTTTCCTGGATCAACCAGTTGAAACTCCGGGCAAGCATGGGTTCGTCCGGTAACCAGAACTATACGAGCAACGTGGCCCTGCCGGTCTATACCTATTATTCTTCCGCGTATTATAACGGCTTCACCGGGGCGGCCCTGAACAACATGGCCAACCCCGAGCTGGGCTGGGAAGAGAAGATGGATTACAACGTGGGCATCGACTTCCGCACCAAGTCCCTGAACGTGGTCCTGGATGCCTATATCGCCGATACGCAGAACCTGGTCTTCTCCAGGACCATCCTCCCTTCCACCGGCTTTTCCTACACCAACGACAACCTGGGCAAGGTCCGGAACAAAGGTCTGGAGGCCAGTATAAGCTGGACCTTCTACCGGAAGGGTTCCTCCTACATCAGCCTGTTCGGCCGCACCGCCATCAACGACAACCGGGTGCTCGAAATCTCCGATGTGCTCAAGGCCTACAACGAGCAGCAGCAACAGCATGCGAAGGAAGCCGGGATGGCCGATCCGGTAATCCAATACTACGACGGCATGCCCCTGCATTCCATCTGGGCGGTCCGCTCCCTGGGAATCAGTTCCGACCAGGGCAACGAAGTCTTCCTGAACAGGAACGACAACATTACCACCACCTGGAATCCGGCCGATCTGGTCAACTGCGGTTCTTCCGACCCGCTGTTCAATGGCAATTTCGGTATCAACGGCGAGGTGAAAGGGTTCGGTTTCAGCCTTACGGCCACCTTCTACGGCGGTGGATACCTCTATAACAGTACGCTCCTGAACAAGGTTGAAAACACCACCCTGGAAAACAACGTGGACAGGCGGGTGTTCAGCGGACGCTGGGCCAAGGCCGGCGACATTGCCCCGTTCAAAGCCCAGAAAGGTTCCGGTACCGTAACGAAGGCCACCAGCCGTTTCGTCCAACGGAACAATGTGCTGAGCCTCTCTTCCGCCACGGTGTACTACGAGTTCCCGCTGCGCGTCATCCGCGCCCTCAAGCTCAGCCGCCTCCGGTTGAGTCTCTATACGAACGATATCTATACGTTCTCTTCCATCGAAATTGAAAGGGGTACCTCCTACCCGTACGCCAGAAAGTTCTCCTTTAGTGTTAATGCCTCATTCTGATAGTGTTATGATTAAGACGATAAAGAAACTGGCGTTATTGTTCATCGCCCTGACAGGCCTCCTGTCGTGCAACAAATGGCTGGAAGCCACTTCCTCCACGCAGGTATCCGATGCTACCCTCTTCTCTTCCCGGAGCGGTTTCCAGGATGCCCTCTGCGGCGTTTACATCAGCATGGGTGAAGAAGCGGAATACGGCGCCATGTGGAGCTGGTATGTAAATGAACTGGCCTATGGGCCCTATGCCCAGCAGTTCAGCCCCCTGTTCACTGCCATTCAGAATCACGAATGGGACGACAATAATGTAAATTCGCTGATCTCCCAGATGTGGAAGGCCGGCTACTATTCGATAGCCAATATCAACAAAGTGCTGTATGAATTGGATGCCAAGCCGGATGTCGTGTCCGACCGGATCGAGTGGAACCTGATGAAAGGTGAACTGCTGGCCCTCCGGGCGTATATCCATTTCGATATGATGCGGATGTTCGGCCTGGTCCAGCTGTCGGACGCAGATTACGAAAAATACACCGTACCGTACGTTACCGCCTACGACAAGGAACCCACCCCCCAAAGGACCTATCGGGAAACCCTGGCCCTGCTGGAGGATGACCTGAATACCGCCGTCTCGCTGCTCGAAGACGACCCGATCCGGGGAAAGGCTTCCGAAGCGTGGTTGATCAATGCCAATGCAGACGGCTTCTGGAATGCCCGGGACAAGCGGATGAACTACTTTGCCGCCAAGGCGCTCAAGGCAAGGGTGCTCCTGTTCCGTTACGAGCTGGATGCCGCCGCAGCCTTGGCACAGGAAGTGATTACCGAGGCCACGGCCGCCGGAGCCTGCCAATGGGTAGATGCCGACGCCATGACCAAAGCCACCTCGAACGATGTCATAGACTGGACCTTCTCTTCCGAGCAGCTTTTCTCCCTGGAAGTGACCGGTCTGCAGTCTTTGACGGATGCATATATCTTCAATACGCTCGGATCCGGATCCTCCTCGATCCTGATAGACAAGGCGGTAGCGGACCTGTCGCTGTTCAATACGGCCACCATCCCCGCTTCCGAGGACATCCGGGGACCCGCCCTGATGCTGAAATTCTACGGGAACCAGTATCGTCCCTACAAGTATTACAACAACTCCTCCTATTACGCAGGCTATCGGAACCGGATACCGATGATCAAACTATCCGAAATGTATCTGATTCTTGCCGAAGTAGCCGCAGAGAAAAAGGATCAGGACAAACTGTTCCAGGCCCTGATCGACGTCAGAAGCCACAGGGGCATTCAGGATCCGTCCCCCATCAACTGCGATCCCAATTTTATCAGTCCCAATTACTGGTTCTCGGGGCTGCTGATGGAAATTGTCCGGGAATTCAACGGGGAAAACGTGGGTTATTTTGCAGCCAGGCGCATTTCGCCAAAGGCTCACGCCTGGATCAACATCGACAATAATTGGGCAAATAGGATCATTTCGCTTACTCCCTATTGCTATCCTACGGATGAATTATCTTACGGAAGACACCAAGATTTATGAGACGGTTATTACTTTTGACAGTTGCAGTGCTGATCGCCTGCCTGTCCTGCAATAAAAGCGAGATCCAGACTTTCCGGGTGGAAGACTGCTCGGTTTCGTTCAACGGAATAGAGAATTCCTTCTCCCTGAGAGGCTGGGTAGGAGAATACAAGGATCTCCACATCCCGGTGCGGATGCTGGGCATCCCCGTCGACTACGACCGGGAGATTACGCTGGACATCAAAGATTCCATCTCCACGGCGGCCGACTATCAGGTCCTTTCTTCCGTAGTCAAAGCCGGCGAGATGAAAGCCGATATCGTGGTGAGAGCCAAGACATTGGAGGATAATGTAGAGCAGAAGGTAATCGTGATGACGATCGTCCCCAATGATTATTTCCGTACCGGGGTTCCCGCTCTGCAGAAAGCCATCGTGAAATGGACCAATTCCTACGCCCGGCCCGTTCCGGACGTGTGGAAAAACTGGTATCTCTACATCAGCACGGGATATAGCAAGAACCTGCACAAAATCCTGGTGGCGGAATACGGTGACGAGATTGATTTCTGCGTGAGGCGGATATCGGAAGTAACGCCTGAAAACGGGTTGATTTACAAAGACCCCACCTGGTGGAGCGCCCTCAACAAAAGGGTGCGGGAAATTGTCCGCGACCACGACCTGACACATCCCGACGATCCTTACATGCACAGTGAGGATTATGAGGACTATCCCAATTCTTCAACGCCCGTAGGCCAGGGTAAAAAGCCCGAAGTGATTCCTACCATTTACTCAACCCTCGTGTCCCTATGATCAAACGACTTGCCCTCCTGTTTATTCCCTTCACGCTGTTGTTCTCCTGCTATCAGGACCTGAGTACGACAGCCGACAAGGTGCTCCCTGACATCCAGATCACCGGTGTGCCGGACACGCTGGAGACGTTCTATGGGGAGGATATTGCCTTGCGCGCAGTCGCGACGCTGGGCGGAGAACCGTATGACGGTTTTACCTATGAATGGGCCATTGACCTCAAACCGGAACGGAGCGAAGACCGGATCAGCCTTTCTGAAACGCCCGATGTCTCCTACCGGGTGGCCAACCAGCCCAGCGAGATGCCTTACTGCTTGTCGTTTACAGTCACCGACACCGAAACCGGCCTTTCCAAATCGACCTTCTGCCACGTTTACGTGCGCTCTTCCCTCGGAGAAGGCATCCTGGTGGCCCATACGCGGGATGACGGACAGACCACGGATTTCGACCTGATGGCCTGCAAATACGTGACCCACGGCTATACCAGCGATGTTCCCCGCTATACACGGGACATTTACCAACTGGCAAACGGCCAGCCCATCAACGGGAGGGTCAATACCGTGCTTCCGGTGGTCCGGTCCGATGGTGCCGTCTATAACGAAACCCTCATTCTGGTGGGAACCAACGAGCACCTGCTCGCCCTGGATCCCCTGACCTTCAAGGTCGCCAAACAGGACGCCGCCCTGTTCAACGGCTTCAAAGAGCCCACCTTCGAGGTGCATAACCTGATCAATTACGGCCAGATCATGACGGCCGCCCAGATTAACGGAAAACTGTGGCTGAATATCTGCCACACCAACAACATCTTCAATATTGCCGGTTACAGCGGTATTCCTGCGGATGTCTTTACGCCGACCAACGTCGGCTACGCGTATGCGGTTCAGCAGAGCGATGTCGCCTTCTTCCATGAGCAGCAGGGCAAGTTCTACTATATGCACGCGCAGTTCTCCGGTTATAGCAGTTTTGCCCTGGTAACGGACCAGATTGGAGCCGACCTGTCCGGTGGCAAATCCCTCTGGGCCGGCGCCGGCAAGGAAGGACGCTGTGCCTTCCTGGTCCAGGCAGCCGATGGCAAACACCATATCGTGTACCTCCACCCCAGCGACAATGAGCTGATCCATTATTCGCTGGATGCGAACCAGTGGCTCACCGATGCCCGGTACTTTGCCTTCTGCGACAACGCCGACATCCTGTTCATGGCATCGGAAAGCAAGATTGCTTCCATAACCGTCATCGGCGGAAGCCCCGTCTTCCGGGAAATCAACTGGTCTCCGGACAGCAAGAACGAGGTCATTACGGGAATCAAGTTCTATACCCAGGGGTGGTACGGAACCCACGGTTTCGACTACAACTCCTATTCGTTTCCGCTCGCAACCAACCGTATGCAGGTTGTGATCATAACCCACAACGAGAAAACGGGCGAAGGCAAAATTTACCTCAGGCCGTTCAATGTCAGTACCGGCCTCTTTACCTATAAAGATAATGGCGTGTATGGCGGATTCGGAAGAATCACCGCAATCACAACGACGTTCAAATAAGATATGCAGCTGAAAAAAATACTCTTACTCGCGGTATTACCGGTTCTACTCTGCCCGCTTCGACTCGGAGCGGAAAACCAACCCGCCATCAAGGCCTCCATTGAAAAAGGGAAGGTCCTGCTCGATGTTCCGGATTCGCTGTTGGGACGGACCTGGGCTATGGCGTCCACCGTCAGGGCCATCAGCGATGCCAAGATGGGCAACGTGGGTCTGAAAGACGTCAACGGTCTGAAATTCTATACGTTCGAGAAAGTGGACAGCACCCTCCGGCTCAAGGAGGTATCGTTCGATTTCTCCTCTTCCGACGGAAACATCCTGAACGCCTTGTCGGACTGCCACACCGGTGCTACCGTGGAGAAATTCAAGATCAAATCCTCCGGCGCCCCCGGGCGGTCCGTCGTGGATGCGACCGATTTCTTCCTGTCGGACCGGAAGGAACTGGACCCCACCGAATACAATCCGATGAGCGGAAAGAGCGTCAAGAAGTCCTACAAGAAAGACCTGTCCTATGTCTGCGGGGCCAAATGCTTCGAAGATAATTTCTCCGTAGCGGTAAGCCGCACCTATACGTATGAAGTCAAGAAGAAGGACGTTCCGCTGACCATCGAATCGGTGGCCTCCTTCCTGCTGCTGCCGGAAGAAATCTATCATCCCCGTATCGCCGACCCCCGGATCAATTTCTTCTTTACCCGGCGGACGATGGTCGAGGACCTCAACTCCACAAGCAAGGACATCTGGTTCGTGAACCGCTGGCGCCTGGAGCCGTCCGATACGGCGGCCTACCGCAGAGGAGAGACGGTGGAACCCGTCAAACCCATTACATTCTGGATAGACAGCAACTTCCCCGAGTGGTGGAAACCCTACATCACCCAGGCCGTCCTGCAGTGGAACGAGGTGTTTGAGCGGATGGGCTTCAAAAATGTCGTCCGCGCACTCCCCTTCCCGGAGGACGATCCCGATTTCGACCCCGAAAACATCCGCTACAACTGCATCCGTTACGCTCCGGTATCGGTCCAGAACGCCATGGGACCTTCCTGGACGGACCCCCGCAGCGGTGAGATCATCAACGCCTCGGTGTGGGTATACCACGATGTCATCAAACTCCTGAGCGTGTGGATGTTCGTCCAGACCGCCCAGGCCGACCCGCAAGTGCGCTGCACCGACATCCCGAAGGAAATCCTGGGCGACGCCCTGACCTATGTCCTCCGGCATGAAGTGGGGCACACCCTGGGCCTGATGCACAACATGAGCGCGTCCACCTGTTTCTCGGTGGAGCAGCTGCGCGACCCGGCGTTCAGCCAGCAGCACGGTACCACGACCTCCATCATGGACTACGCCCGTTTCAACTACGTGGCGGCCCCGGGCGACAAGGAACGGGGTGTCCGGCTGAGCCCGCCCAAATTTGGAGAAAACGATTACTGGGCCATCCGCTGGGGCTATACGCCCGTCTTCGATGCTGCCAATTTTGAGGAGGAAACCCGCATTACGACCCGCTGGATTACGGATTCGGTGGCCGTTTCGCCGGTTTACCGCTATGGCAAGCAGCAGATGGGCCTGTTCTTCGACCCACGCTGCCAGGTGGAAGACCTGAGCAACGACGTTTTCGCCGCATCCGAAGCGGGTGTCCAGAACCTCCAATACATCCTATCCAACTTCCTGGACTGGATTCCCGATGAGACCGACCCCGATATGAAATACCGGACGGAACTCTACCTGGGCATCGTGAACCAGTATCTCCGTTACGCCGGCCACCTGATGCACAACATCGAAGGCCTGTACCGCAACGAGACCATCCCCGGAGACGGACAGAAACGCTTTGAAAACGTCCCCCGGGACATCCAGGTGCGCGCTTTGGACCAGGTGTTCAATCTCTATTCCAACCTGGACTGGCTGGAGGACAAGGCCGTTATCGGCCGTCTTCCCATTGTGGGCTCGCCGGTAGATGCCGTCCGCAAAAGCATCGCGGAGAACCTGATGAGCAAGGCTTTCGCCGCAGGGATGATTGACGGAATCGACACGGAAGAACTGCCGGTCAAGGATTTGATGGATATGCTTTACGACCGGGTATGGGGTCCTACCGCCAAAGGCCGGGCGCTTACCGATGCCGACCGCCTTTTCCAACGAATCTATGTGGAATCCCTGATGAACATGGTCGGTTTCAAGAATCCGAACATCAAGGAAAAAGGAGAAGCCTTCCACGATGAGGATCACTGCTGCGACCTGCTGAACCCGCATTCCCCGATGGGCAGCATCTCCTACGACGAGATATCCGGTTTCGAGTGGACACCGCGGAATTTCGGCGGCGGCCATGTGAGCCAGTCCACCGTATATGCAGAACTGATGCGGGTGCGCAAGCTCATCGACCGCAAGACCGGGAAGGGCGAAGACAAGGGGCACTATGCGCTCCTGAGAAGTATCATCGATTATAGCGTAAGATAATGAAAAAACTCTTCCTCATCCTTCTTGCGCTGTCGTTTGCCCTTGCCTCGCAGGGTGCAGACACGTATGAGAAGTTTACTTCCAAAGCCGGTATCAAGAGTGCCGGTACGTGCATGCGCATCTATAAGGACGGAGACAAGTACTGGATGGAGTTCCCCGATTCCCTGATGGGCCGGCGGGTCATCCTGTCCTCGTTTATGCGGAAATCATCGGGCTGGACCACTTGCGGGACGGATATCTCCGCCCGGGAGGTTTTCACCCTGTCGAAAACCGATTCCCTGCTGCTGCTGACATCGCCCGTGGCCGGACCCGAATCCACCATCGCCCCCGTACGCTACGCCTTCCCCATCAAGTACCGCAATGCGGATTCTACCGCCGTCGTGGTGGAAGTTAGTAAACTCTTCAACCCGTCCAACAAGGACGCCTTCAACCCGGCAAAGGTCCAGGTGGATGGCAATGCCATGGTAGACAAGGCAACGGTGAAACCGGAATTCACCTATTTTAAGGAGCTGCTCTCCTATCCTTCCAGCACCGGCGTGCTGCAGGGAGTCAGCTTCAAGGTTGCACCCGCCTATGACCTGGGCGGAGGGATGCTGCAGGTGGTCAAGGAAGAAATCCTGTCCGTGGACGGAGAGGTGGCCACCCTGCTCACCCTGGTGCCGGAAAGCACCGTCAAGGTTCGGGTCGCCGACCCGCGTATCGGCACCGTCAATGCCTCCCGGAACGTAATTTCAAGCGACAAAGGCATCAAGAAAGAAGCCATTGTTTCCCGCTGGGATCTTTCCGACGGGAAGAAAATCGTGGTATATATCGATACCCTGTTCTCCGCCGTCCAGCGGGAGGCTGTGAGCCGGGGTATCCTGGCCTGGAACAAGCCCTTCCAGGCTGCCGGACTGGGAAGCGTAATAGAAGTGCGGCCCTATACCCGTGACTTCTGCGCCGAGAATCCTCTGGTGAGCAAGGTGATGGCCGACGGCCACAGCTCGTCGGGCCGCCTGGCGGTTTCCACCCTTTCCGACCCGACCACCGGCCTGGTATCGGCCTGCAGCATTACCGTGCCCGCCGGACTTCGGTCCTATGCCCGGATGGACGGCCTGTTCGGCATTTCCGATGTGGATCCCCGTTGGCACGAGTATGAAATTCCCGAAGATGCCTTCTGCGAGGTCATCACGGCCAAGGTCATGCAGGCCTTCGCGCGTGTGCTGGGCCTGGGCGCCAATGCGGCCGGCTCATACGCCTATTCGCCCGAGCAGCTGCGGGACCCGGCCTTTACCCGGGAGCATGGATTTACCGCATCCGTAACAGACGATGTGCTGTTCAATTCGATGGCCCGCCCCGGCGACCGGGAGCGTGGCGTGGTGACGGTGGTGAATCAGCCCGGAGCCTACGATTACCTGGCCATCGAATGGATTTATTCCCGTCCGGATGCCGCTTCGGACAAGGCGCTGGCCGACTCCCTGATCCGCTCCAAGGCAGGGGATCCCGCTTTCCTTTACCTTCCGTATACCAACGATTCTCCGGATCCCCGATGCTACCGGGGCGACCTGGGCAACGACCCGTTCGAGGAGTATGCCACGTCCCTTGCCCGGCTGCACCATATTGCCGCCAACGTACCGCTTTGGTATGAACGGACGGTGCCGGAGAACACGGGCTTCCGCTCCGTGCTGGTAGAGCAGATCCTGCGCCATCATTGCTCCGAGCACAAGAAACTTGCACGCCTGGTCGGGGGCCTGTATATCCAGGACCTCTCTTCCGGCAAGAAATTCATCGCCGTAGACAAAGCACAGCAGCAAAAGGCGCTGACCATATCCGTTAACGGACTGGACGATTTGGGTTATATCGATTCCCACAAGGAACTCCAGGCGTTCAGCGGTGCCTACAACGACTTCTCTACCCTGATGCGCATCAACGCCCTCACCCAGAATTCCTTGACTGCACGGCTGAAATGGAGTGCGGCCGCTACGAAACTGGGCATCACGGATTACCCCATCGGAGACCTGCTTTCGGACATCACGGATGAGGTTACCCGCGAACTGCGGAAAGGTTCCGTGCCCGAGGGAGAGGAGTTCCTGGTAGGCGTCTGGATGTCGCGGGGACTGATGACGAGTCTCCCGGTCTATGAGCAGAACCAGAAAGAATACAACCATAAAGCCGTTCAGCTGTACGCTCCCCTGCCCGTCTCGGAAGCGCTGTACGGCCCCGTGCTGGAAAATGCCTGTATGGCAGAGGTAGATAGGCTGGAAGGCATCCTGAAGAAAAGCCTGCGGGCGGCGCAGGGCGAATACGACAAGAACCGGATCCGCTACCTGCTGTCGCAACTGGAAGGAATGAAAAAAACAAAAACACCATAATATTATTTACTTATGAAAAAGTATGTATTACTGGCAGTCGCAGCCCTGGTAGGGCTTGCTGCAGTCTCCTGCAAATCGGAGGAGAAGGAAGCCGAAGATGCCCTGAACATCCTCGGTACCACCATCAATGTTGGAAAAGATGCCGCCTCGCCGGTCATCTCTTTCAAGGCTAACAAGGCCTGGACGGCCACCAGCGATTCCCCGTGGATCGTTCCCGCCCAGACTTCCGGAGAAGCGGGTTCCGTCAATCTGACCCTCGCTGTCGCAGAAAACACCACCTGGGAGCAACGGAGCGGAAAGGTTACCGTGGCCGTGGGTATGGTGAAAACAGATTTCACCGTTGTCCAGGGAACGGAATCCGTCCTGGAAACCGGAGTCGTCATCGAAGTCTCGCCTGAAGCCCAGGACATTGAGATCCCGGTTAAATCCAATCTGCAGTACACGGTTACGCCCGATGCTGCCAGCACCTGGATCAAAGTCGTTTCCATCAAGTCCGCACCGACCGAGAAGATGGTGACGGTTCATGTGGATGCCAATACCGAGCTCGCCCCGCGTGAAGGAACCTTCTTCCTTACCGCTCCCGGCTATTCCCAGCAGTATGTCGTATTCCAGAATGCTGCCTGGACGCCGGCCGTCCTCGGCAACGCCGTTTACATTGGCAACAGCCAGGACATTTACGACAGCGAGACCTGGAGCGTCAACCTGCACCAGCAGTACATCGTCAATCTGGCCACCGCTGACGGTGACGAGATTACCCTCGCCCTCAACAAGAAAGGCAAACTGGATGGCGATGTGTTCAAGTTCTACCCCGTGGACAAGATTCCTGCCGCTACCTATGAAATTGACGCTACCGGCAAGAAAGACGACAATACGTTCTCGATCAAGTCCTCTACCGGCAAAGAGAAATATTACACCAATATCGTAACCGACAAGCGCGAAGTCCTCGTTTACGACGGAACCGTCACGGTTGCAGAAGAGAATGGCGCTTATACGATTACGGCCATCCTGATCGATGCCGCCGGAGAGCAGCACAGCTATTCCTATGCCGGCCAGCTCGATATGACCACCGACTTCTGCGGCGGTGGCGGAGAGGTCAACTGGAAGAATACGTACGACACCTACTTCACCACAAAGGCAAACGGCTGGTCCGTCTATTTCTATACGCCTCGCATGAACCCGGATGTGAAGACGGAAGTGGCCTACGCCTCCTTCAGCTTCTATTCCGCTGCCGGTGAGGTAGACCTCAACGACCTCCCTGCCGGAACCTATACCTTCGGCACCGTAGAAACCGATCCGGACCTGAAATATAAGAATGGTATCGCCAAGGCCGATGCCGGTCTCCTTTCCAATGTATCCATTTCCCTGTACACGCAGGCCGGGACCCTTAAGAGTACCGAAGTTACGGCGGAATCCACCGTTCTCACCGTCACCAAGAATGAAGACGGGACCAAGAACTTCAAGTATGCTGCAACCGTGAAGCCATATACGTATGATCCCGTAACGTATAACCCGGTGTACGAGGATCCCGTGCAGGTGAACATCGACATCGATGTCCCGCTTGACAAGGCTACGGATGAGCAGACGCACCCGTACGATGACAAGGACGACGTGTTTACCACCCTGGAAGGTCCTGCCGGTTCCCAGTATGTAGGCTATTGGTACAGCAAGTTTATCGGAGCCAATGACCCCAAGACTAACCCCGAAGACCGCAAAGAGGCAATCCCGGGTACCGAATGCAACATCTTCAGTTTTGGTTCCAACTCCTATTTCAACAACTGCTGGTCCATGATGATTGCGGTCATTGCCGATGCGAACTGGACCTTCGAGAAGAACTTTGCGAACCGTTACTGCAACACGCCTATCCAGAACGGTACCTATACCTTTGGAACCACAGCCCAGATCGGCGCCCTGATCCCGATGAAGTACAGTTCTTCTTCCCGTTGCTACGTTACCAACACCTATACCGGTACCACGTATTATCCGGTTGGCGGTTCGGTTATCCTCAACAACGGAACCATTACCGTGGATCTGACCTGCAAGGCAACGGAAGCCAGCCTCGTTGGCCGTCCGAAGAGCCCGGCCACCATTCACCTGACCGGCGGCACCGATTTCACCTGCTACTATCTGCAGGACTACAGCGCCGTCACCCGCGTGAAGAATCTCTCCATCAATTCTCCCGTTCCTCTTGTTGACTAATCTGCGGCGTTTATACGCAACATCCTATTGAAAAGCGAGGATGGCCAAGGTCGAAAGACGCCTGGCCATCCTCTTTTCTTATTACAAAATAATCGTATCTTTGTATCCATGCGCCGTTCCAAATCTCCTGTCGCCTTTGTGCTTGTCTGCTGGATGAGCCTTTCAGGTCCGTTATTCGCCCAACACGAACCCAATCTGCCGTGGGTGGACATTTCCGGACAGACCTCCCGCCAGGTGGTGATCGCCGCCGGTACACCCGATTTGTATAATGGTCATCCCACCACCGTTCTGTTTGACGATGGCCAGACCCTCTTCTGCACCTGGTCCAGGGGCCATGGAGGGAAGGCGGCCTTTATCAGTTTCAGTTATGATGCCGGGATTACCTGGCACAATCAGGACGCGCCCCAGGAATGGGAAGGCCTGATCAACTGCCCAAGCGCCTATTTGTTGCGGGACAAAGCCGGCAAACAACGGCTGTTTGTGTTTGCCACCGTGGACGTGGGCGGGGCCTATCGGGAAATGGCCTATTCCGTCAGCGAGGATGGCGGCAAAACCTGGAGCCGGACCCGGCGCCTGGGCATGCCCTGCATCATGGCGTTTACCAGCATCGTCCGCCTTTCCAATGGGGATTATCTGGGCATGTACCACCGGGGCTACTCGGATCGGGACCGGAACCCCCTGCAGCTTTGGCAGTCTGTTTCCCATGACGGGGGCCTTTCCTGGGACGAGCCTGCCCTGGTTGGTGAAGCGACGGACCTTTCCCCTTGCGAGCCCTGTGTTTTTTATAAACCGGATGGCAAGGTATTGGTCTGCCTGGCCCGGGAAAACCAGCGAAAGGGCAACTCCCTTATGATGTATTCCCATGACGAAGGGAAAAGTTGGACACCCTTGAAAGAAACCCCCTGGGGCTTGACGGGAGACCGGCATACCATGCGTTATCTACCGGATGGCAGAATGATGGTCGTCTTCCGGGATATGGCGCCGCTCAGCCCCACGAAGGGTCATTTTGTAGCCTGGGTCGGAACCTATTTTGATCTTAGCAACGGCTTGTCGGGACAGTATCGGATTAAACTCCTTCACAATTTTTCCGGAGTTGACTGCGGTTATCCCGGCCTGGAAGTGCTCCCGGACGGCACGATTATCGCCACGACCTACCTCCAATACCATCCCGGTCCCGAGAAACACTCCGTCGTCTCGGTTCGCTTCAAAATCGAAGAGATTGACCGGATGTTCTTCCCTCTTCCGTCTGTCCCCAGGTTTCCTTACTGATCAAAACATAAAGCGGCAGGCGGCGTATATCAACATCGGCCCCAAGCCTGAATAAAAAGAAGCAGTGAACTCCGCAGGAATGCCAGAGATAAATCTCAACGCTATTCCAAGGCAGGACATGAAGAGAATCAGGATCCATCCCCTCAACGGGAAGGTCTGCCAAAGGGTGGTCCTTTCAGGCAGGGCCGCTATCCTTGAAGAGTATCTCTTAACGATACGGCTGAACATAAAGAAGAAGCCGGCAAGAACCGCCACCGTTATCAGGAGAAGCCACCACAACTCCTCTTTAGGCAGTACAAGATAAGCCTTTATTCCCTTTACCGCGATGATGATTCCCGGGATGCCCCAGAGCGCTGCGGCGATATAGTACAGAAAGTTTCGTTTCATAAGCCGTTGTCCACGATACAAATATGGGAATAATAATCAGATTCTTCAAAATTTGGCAGAACAATCCCCAGAAAAAAATAACCGAGGTATTCTCGAACCTTTTGTTGGAGGGGATTGAGCGATTGTGGGAGGTGCATGAGTAAAAAAGAAGCTCTCCAGCTATTTGGAGACAAAACAATAAGAACCGCCTGGAGCGAGAATGACGAGAAGTGGTACTTCTCTATTATTGATGTGGTTTACGTACTTACAGATAGTGTGGACGCTTCTGCGTATTGGAGAAAACTAAAAGAGCGGCTACTCAAAGAGGGGAACGAAACCGTGACAAATTGTCACACTTTCAAAATGAAAGCTGCTGACGGCAAAATGCGGCAAACAGATGTTGCCGATCAAGAACAATTATTCAGATTGATACAATCTATCCCTTCACCTAAAGCAGAACCTTTCAAACAGTGGATGGCTAAGGTTGCCAGCGAGCGGATTGACGAGATGCAAGACCCAGAAAAAGCAATCGACAGGGGTTATGAGTATTATCGCCGTCTCGGGTATTCGGAAGTGTGGATTAACGAGCGCATGAAGGGCAAGGATGCACGCAAGGCACTCACTGACGAATGGCAGAGAACAGGTGTCTCTGGCCAGCAGCACAACGGCCCAGCGGAATGCCTTACCCTCAGTGTAAAGGACAGCTACGCAAAGGTGCGCACCCCGCTCCCATAGATCTCCATATAGGTGATGTCGCTGACCCACACCTGATTGGGATGATCCATCTTCAACTAATTTGCGGAAGAGCCACTTTTTTCAGGGAAAGTCAATGGTCGATAGCGATATAAGATAGGCGGATTTATTAAAAATAAATGAAAAACTAAACATAAATAATTGCGTAGTTAAAAAGTTTAGTTATATTTGCAGATAAAACACTGCGCTTATGAAACGACTGACCAAGAAAGAGGAAATCATTATGGAGCATTTCTGGGAGAAAGGGCCCCTGTTTGTGAGGGAGTTACGGGAACTGTACCCGGAACCCAGGCCGCATTTCTCTACGCTGAGCACGCAGGTGAGGACGTTACAGGAGGAAGGCTTCATCGACCATAAGGCCTATGGTCCCACCTATCAGTATTTCGCGAAGGTGACGCGGGAGGAGTATAAGCAGCGCTCGCTGATTGGTCTTATCGACAAGTATTTTGACAACTCCTACCTCAGTGCCGTGTCGGCCCTGGTCAAGGAGGAGAAGATCACCATCGAGGAGCTGAAGGAACTCATTGACCTTGTTGAGAAAGGGCAGCAGAAATGATTAGTTTCCTTATATATGAAGGGAAGGTGGCCATTGCCCTTGCCGTCTTCTACATGTTTTACCGGTTGATGCTAAGGAAGGAGACCTTCCACCGCTTGAACCGGGTGGTGCTGGTGGGGACTGTTGTGCTGGCTTTCGTGCTGCCGCTTTGCATCATCACCATCCATAGGCCGATGGAGATGGATGCGCAGGCCCTTGTGTTGTCGGAATTACCCGCTGATGGGATGGCTCAGGTGGTGGAGGAATCGGCCCCCTGGTGGCCGGTGGCGCTTACCATCCTGTTTTGGGCTGGGGCTGCTTTCGTGCTGGTAAGGGTGATGGTTTCCTTCCTGTCCATCGTCAGGGTTGTCCGCCGTGGTGAGGTTGTACGGGAAGAAGAGGGCTGCAAGATTGTTGTGACGGAAAGGGATATCGACCCTTTCAGTTGGATGCGATTCATTGTCCTGTCCCGGAAGGATTTGGAAGGCAACCTGGCTCCCATCATTACGCACGAAAAGGCACACATCGGCTACGGGCATTCTGTGGAACTCCTGATTGTGGATGTCCTCTCGGCCTTCCAGTGGTTCAATCCGGCCTTTTGGATGCTCAGGGCAGACCTCCAGGAACTGCACGAATACGAGGCTGACGATGTCGTCCTCAGGAGCGGGACTAACATCAAAGAATATCAATACCTTCTTATAAGAAAAGCTGTCAGCAAGAGCGGCTACTCAGTTGCCAACAGCTTTAATCACAGTATCCTTAAAAACCGAATTACTATGATGTCAAAATCAAAAACGCCTCCTTTGAGAGGCCTGCGGGTGCTATGGGTGCTCCCGCTTGTTTGCCTGGCCATAGGTCTGCAGGCGCAGACGGTCTATGATCCGACAGGCAAAGGTAATGAAAAATTAGTGATTACAGTGCCAGGAGGCACACAAAACGGCAATGCCGTTGCGCTGGAATTGACAGTGACGGCAGACCGGAAAGTAAAGAATGATTCTTTTACCCGTGATTTGGACGGGTTTGGGGAGACATTCAGAGAAATGATTGGAAACATGGTATTACCTGAGATTTCTGTGCTAATCAAGGCAGAACCCAATGTGCCCCAGAGTTATATCGACGAATTAAAGGCCGAGCTGCGAAAAACGGGTCTTTTGAAAGTGAGCCACCGCCATGAATAAGATATTGATTTTTAGCGCAGCTTTTCTGCTGCATTTGTGTACCTGCTCTGACGGGGCGGGTCAAACCACTCACATACAGGGCTCTCTTCCTGCCGGATCTACGGCGGAATATATCACAGTTCAATACTGGTTGGATGACAACGGCACCGATCTTGCCGCAAAAACCGATACGATTACAGTTATTGACGGTCGCTACGAGGACGAAATCCCGAATTGCTCCACAGAATTTGGTTTTGTTAACAATTACAACCTCTGTTTCAAAAGCCTTTAAGAGTTCTTTCCCCTATTATTTGCCTCGCTTTACTATAAATGCTATGCGAAGATTCTTTATTATCGTTATGAGTTTTGCCCTCAGCATGAGGGTTAATGCCCAGGAATTAAAAAGGACTGAGCCCGATTTTTCCGACTATATCCCTTTACTGAAGGCGGCTGGATATGAAGTTTACACATTCGATATCAGTTCATTGAAAGACAATACCTATAACCTCTCTT
>CADCCI010000014.1 GCA_902799895.1 uncultured Bacteroidia bacterium
TGCTGATACCTACGCGCAGAAAACCTCCCGTCGCACCGCCTCCCTGGCGGAGATTGCCGCGCGGACGGGGGCGCACATGCGCCAGCACCGGATCAAGGTGCTGCAGCTCATCGCCTGGCGGGCCTTGAGCCAGGAGGCCATGGAAGCGTACCAGGCCTTCGTGGACGCCAACGACCAGCTGGAAGGGATTGTCGTCATTCAGTATTCCCCCTATACCGGAGGAGACGGGGAGATCCGCTGGTGTACCAATTCCCAGGGCTATGACATCCCGGTCATCACCGCCCGATATGCCCTGTGGAAAGGACTGCCGACATCCGTCGGGGGCGGCAATCCGAAGGAAGTCTCCGACAAGATGAAAGAGCGTGAGCCTTCCGGAGCGGCATCCTTCTCCCTGTGCAGCGTCCATGCATGGAGCGATTTCGCCGGAAACCGGTCCTCCGATGCGGCCGCTTCCTGCCTGGAGCAGTTGCCGGACCGTTTCCAGGCCGTATCCGCCCAGGAACTGATCTGGCGTGTTCGGATGGCTTACCGCCCGGAACAGACTCGGAAATATCTGTCAACCATTCAATAAAACCAATTATCATTCATCCTAAAACAATGAACAAATCCAAATCTCTTCTCAAGGCTTTTGCCGTTGCAGCCCTCGCCATGGCGGGCGCCGCAATGCTGCCCTCCTGCACCGACAATGAAGAGGCGGCGCAGGAAGACTGGGGGTCGGGAACCATCTCCGGTGTCGTAACCGACACGGGGGGTGACCGGATTGCCGCTGTCTCCGTCACGGTGGAAGGGTCTGACGCGTCGACGACCACATCCTCCGACGGTACGTACTCCTTGGATGTAAAGATTAAGAAAACAGTCGTAGCGAAGTTCACGAAAACAGGCTACGCAACCGTGGCGATGACCGTTCCCTTCGGCCTTTTCTCCGGTGGGAAAGTCACGTTGAACCCGGTCCTTGAAGTGGCGGACGCCGTGATTACCGGCCGCGTGCTGGATGCCAGCCACGGCAACGTCCCGTTCGCAGGCGTCACGGCCTCCATCGGCTCCAAGGAGCTGGTGACCGGTGCAGACGGCGTGTTCTCCTTCACCGACCTGACCATCCAAGATTATACGCTCACCCTCCGGAAGACCGGTGCGATGACCATCATCCGGCAGATTGGCAAGGATGACTTCGTAAACCACAAGGTGGATCTCGGTGACATCGGCATGGGCGGCAAGGAGCTCTTCCGCGGCAAGTCCCTCGATGACCTCCAGCAGCAGGCACCGTTCCTGTTTATGGACGAATACCGCGGCGGCTGGGGCGGCGGCGGCCTGACCGACTGGTCCTGCACCTTCATGTCCGCGCAGTGGAAACAGGAAGGCAACATCGAAAACCAGGGCGAAGGCATGGCCCTCCGGATCCGGAACGATGACTCCGACAAGGAGAACAACCCCGTGGACCAGGTCTTCCATGACACCTACATCTATGGTATCAAGGACATCACCGATTCCAACAAGTATCTCACCGTGAACGCCCGCACCCACCAGGGTCCCGCGCACTTCGGCGTGGTAGTCGTGGACATGACTTCCGACGATCCCGAAGCCATCCGTCTCCCGGAGACGGCGCTGAAAGAGTACACCGACGGCTTCTCCAGCGGAGATTACCTGAACTTCCAGTATGACCTCTCCGCCTATGTGGGCAAGCGCATCGCCATTGCCATCGGTACCTACCGCTGGGCGACTGGCGACTACTGGGTCCAGGTGCCGCTCAAGCATATCACCTTCGCGCCCGAATATGTAAAGGGTGACGACCACCTGACCGGTACCGAGGTCCCTGCCCTGCCCGGCTGGCATCTTACGCTGGAGCAGCTCGGTTCCATGATGCCCAACCCGAACCGCCATTTCACCGCCTATACGCCCGACGGTGTCCAGGTGTGGGGCCGCGACAACTGGGGCCCGCAGTACAAAGCCTGGATGTATGAGTGCGAGAACCACATCGCTTCCCAGTGGGGCTTCATGTATGTGAACAAGGATACCGAGCCGTTCGTGGGCGAAGGCTTCACGATCAAGACCCGCGGCGGTGTGGACCCCGACTATGAGCTGCCAGAGTCCTTCTGGTTCTCGAAGTTCAGCATTTCTGACGCCAACGACCATATCGCTTTCCGCGTGCGCAACTTCTCCTCCACGGATCCGACCGTCTTCCGCGTGACCGCCATTACCTTGGACGGCACCGCCAAGGCCCTTGCCCCGTACGAGAACAATGCCGTGTCCGCGGAAGCCGTTGACAACGGCTGCTGGAAGTTCATCCACGAGGACGGCTCCAAGGGCAGTCCCGACAAGTATGCCACCTTCCGTTATGACCTGAGCGAGTTCTCCGGCAAGGACATCGTCCTGTGCATCGGCGTCCACAAGGGCGAGACTCGCGATGGTGAGCAGAAGCTCGTGATCTACGACGTTACGCTTGACTAATCATTCCTTCCGATGAAAAGAGTCTTTGGATGCTTATTGATTTTGACGGGCCTTGTCGCCTGCGGGGTTCTTCCTTCCTGCAAGAAGGACAACCCCGCGAATGGCGGCGGGGATACCCCCGGAGGGGATAAGCAGGAGGAAGTCGCTACCGCGGCCCGGAACCTCGAGCGTGCCATCACACTCACGGACGCCGCTATGAAGAATTACTTCAACGAGGCGGACGGATTTGCGATGTACCGCTACTACAATCCTTACAACGGTACCCACCAGAATAACGAATACGGCTCGGTCTGGATGTATACCAGCGCCATCGAGGCGGTGAACGCCGTCCTGAAGGGCCTGGATATCGATAAGGCCAAGGGCAACGCCACCCTGTACACCGCTCACCACGACCGGTATGTCCAGTTGCTGGACAAGCTGGTGGACCGGCTGGATTATTACAGCGGAACTTTCTCGCTGACGTCCTTCACCCAGACCCGCAACTGGACGGTATACGGGGTGAACCGGGGAAAATCCAAAGGAAGCGCATCCGTCGGAGGCAGGGACAATGTCTATGACGATCAGCAGTGGCTCGTCCGTGAACTCATCGAGGCGTATCACCTGACCGGAAAGGCGGAGTATCTCCGGAAGGCGGAATACCTGACGGAGTATGTCCTGGACGGCTGGGACTGCACGGTGAAGGGTGGAAAGGAGCGCGGCGGCATCCCCTGGGGGCCCGGCTACTATTCCAAGCATTCCTGCAGCAACGGCCCCATGGTGAGTCCGCTGGTGTGGCTGAGCGAAGCCTACCAGGGAAAGGGCGACCAGGCTACCTGGCGCTACATCGACCTTTCCGACGGTCATACCCGCAAGGCGGAGCAGATGCCCAAGTCCGACTATTATCTGATGTTCGCCCGGAAGGTGTATGCCTTCCAGAAGGACAACCTGATGATGAAGGACGGCTCCCGCGTGTATGCCGACAATCTGAACGGCCCCTCCATCGGTGGCGACATCCAGTATGAGACCGTGGACGGCGAGCGGTATCGCCGCCCGGCCGACCTGAACGACTTCAACGGCCCCGCCATCTCCTACAACAGCGGAACGATGCTCTCGGGAGCGGCTGACCTGTACCGGGTGACGGGGGACAATACCTATCTGGAGGACCTTCAGGCACTTGATGTAGACAGCTTCCGCGCTTTCGCCAAGTTGGGCCAGCAGAAAGCCGGCTACTATTCCTATGCTATCGACGGGTTCAACAACTGGTTCAACGGGGTGCTCCTGCGTGGTTACGTGGATGCGTTCCCCTTTGACGGCGCCGCTTCCGCCCCCATCGACTCGTTTCAGAAGAACCTGGACTACGCCTGGGACAATTACCTGAACGAGAACATGCTCCCTCCGAGTCTCCTGGTGGGTTGGAACACCGACCGGAGCCGCAACAACGTGGAAGGGATGTTCGTGTTCGCCTTCGCGGCCGAATATGCCGTGATGTCCCGGTACCTGAACAAGTAAAATTTATACAAACCAATACTAATCTATGCACACTTATCGTAACATGATTTCGCGTATTGCAAAGACCTGCATGACGGGCCTCCTCGCCCTGATGCCGGTCCTTGCCTTCGCCCAGCGGACGATAACGGTGACGGGTACGGTCGTGGACGATTCCGCGGAACCCGTCATCGGCGCCAGCGTCTTGGTTGCCGGGACCACCACCGGCGTTCCGACTGATCTGGACGGGCGTTATTCCATCACCGTTCCGTCCAATGCTTCCTTGGAGTTTTCCTCAGTGGGCCTGACGACTGTCGTGGAGCCCGTCAATGGACGCACTGTCATCAACGTGGTCCTCGCGACCGACAACACCTTCCTTGAGAGTGTCGTCGTGGTGGGCTACGGTACCCAGAAGAAAGGTTCCGTCACCGGCGCTATCGCCGGCATCGGATCCGACGAACTTATCAAGACCAAGTCGGAGAACCCCCAGAACATGCTCACCGGCCGTGTTCCCGGCCTGCGTGTCTGGCAGACCAGCGCCGAGCCGGGCTCCTACTCTTCTAACATCGATATCCGCGGCTACGGCAGCATGCTGGTTGTCATTGACGGTGTCCCCCGTACCATCGAGGACTTCAACCGGTTGAATGCCAACGATATTGAAAATGTTTCCGTGCTGAAGGACGGTGCGGCAGCCATCTACGGTATGCGTGGTGGTAACGGTGTTCTGCTCGTGACCACCAAGAAGGGTGCGGCGGAGACGTCGAAGGTAACCTACAACGGATCCTTCACCTTCCAGACCCCGTCCGGTCTCCCGGAACTTGCGGATGTGGTGGATGCCATGAAGATTTATAACGAGAAGGCCTATAACAACATCTCGGGCGGCGCCGCCGTATTCTCCGACGAGTTCATCAGCGAGTTCACCAGCGGCACCCGGAAGGCGACCGACTGGAACGACCTCGTCATCCAGCGGGTGGCCCCGCAGACGGCCCACGATGTCTCCGTTTCGGGCGGTACTGAGAAATACCAGTACTATGTCTCCATGGGATACAGCTATCAGGAAGGTTTCTTCAAGAGCGGAGACCTCAACTATGACAAGTACAATGTTCGCGCAAACATCGCCGCCGAGGTGGTGAAGGGCCTAAAGCTCGACGCCAGCGTCGCCGGCGTGGTGGACCAGCAGAACAAGCCGCAGACCGAGTCCGACTGGCTGATCCGCAACTGGTGGCGCCAGGGTTCCGTGTATCCCGCCTATGCCGACCCGGAGGGAACCCTCCTGAGCTATGTGGGCATGGACCTCAACGAGAATACCATCGCCGAAATGACATCCGACATTTCCGGTTACAAGAAGTACAACAAGAAGCAGCTCCAGAGCCAGGCTTCCCTGACCTACGATTTCGGCACCCTGGCCTCCGGCCTGAAGGGACTCTCTGCGAAGGTGTTGTACAGCTATGATGTCCGCTTCGACACCAACACCAACTTCAAGAAGGAGTACAACCTGTACGGGGCCAACGGAGACGGTACCTACAACCGCATCACTTATTCCGAGAGCTCCCCGAGCCAGCTCATCAAGGAACACGGACAGCGCAACCAGCACCTCTGGCAGGCCATCCTGAACTATAACCGTGATTTCGGCAAGCACAACCTGGGCGGACTCATCGGTTGGGAGGCCCAGCGCTTCACCTCAGAAACGACCTCGGCCGGCACCAACCTCCTGTTCAGCACGCCGTACCTGACCTCCAAGTCCGGAGACAAGGAAGCGTACAACATCGGCGGCGGCTATGCCGATGTCGCCCACGAAGCGGTCATCGGTCGTCTGAACTACAATTACGACGAACGGTACCTCCTCGAAGGCCAGTTCCGTTACGACGGTTCTTCCTACTTCGCCCAGGGACACCAGTGGGCCTTCTTCCCGTCGGTGTCCGCCGGTTGGCGTGTCTCTCAGGAGCCCTGGTTCAAGGACAGCGCCGCGCTGAATTTCATCAACCAGTTTAAACTGCGTGCCAGCTACGCTACCATGGGTGACGAGGGCATAGCCACCGGTTACGGCTGGATGACCGGCTATACCTACGAGGGTGGCCAGACTTCCACCAACGGCTGGTACAACGGCCATGTCCCTGGTTACCTCCTCAACGATTCCTTCGTGTACATGGTCTCTCCCCAGCCGCTTCCGAACGTGAACTACTCCTGGGGTACCATCCATACTTTCAACGTGGGTGTGGACTTCGAGGCCTGGAATGGCCTGCTGGGTGTTACGGTGGACTACTTCAACCGTCAGCTGACCGGTATCCTTGCCCAGGATTCCAACACACTTCCGACCGTCGTGGGCGCCTCCGCCCCGGTGATGAACCTCGAGTCCAAGCGGAATTTCGGCCTGGAGGTGGAACTCTCCCACCGCAATAAGGTCGGGGAGGTTCGGTACGGTCTCACGGGCATGATGACCATCACCCGCGAGAAGTACGGCACCTCCGTCACCAAGGGCAACTACGGCAGCCAGTATGACCGCTGGCGCAACGACAACCAGAACAACCGATACCAGGGCGTCCAGTTCGGCTACGAAGGCGCCGGCCGCTTCAACTCCTGGGAGGACATCTGGGATTATGGCCAGACGGTCTTTACCGAACGGGACGTGCTTCCTGGCGACTACAAGTACCTGGACTGGAACGGGGACGGCGAGATCAACGGCCTGGACGAGCACCCGTATGCCTACGACCAGACCCCTTGGATGAACTACTCCCTGAGTTTCGACATGGAGTGGCGCAACTTTGACTTCAGCATGCTCTTCCAAGGTTCCGCACTGGGGTCGGTGCAGTACACCGAGTCCCTCCGTGCCATCTGGGGCGTCAATGCCGGTGCGGGCGGTGTCCTCACCCAGTATCTGGACCGCTGGCATCCGGCTGTCGACGGTTGGACCGACCCGTACGACCAGAGTCTCGCCTGGAGCGGTGGCTACTACGCCCTGACCGGACATTCCCCGAGGGACAACTCCTCCTTCAACCGGATCAGCACCGACTATCTCCGCCTGAAGACCGTCGAACTGGGTTACACCCTTCCGAAGATCAACTCCGCAAGGAACTTCTCCCTCAGGATTTTTGCCAATGCTTACAATCCTCTGACGTTCAGCCACATGAAGTATAGCGATCCGGAGCATCCCTCCAGTAGCTACGACCGTCTGTATCCGCTGAACAAGACCTATACGCTCGGTGTCAACCTTTCCTTCTAATTCATTGAAAGCATTATGAGAAAGTCATTCAAATATATGATTCTGGCTGCGCTCCTTGCAGCCGTGTCCTGCGAGCAGATGAACCTTCCCACCAAGGACAAGGTTTCCGATGACGACATCTTCTCGTCTGCGTCGAGCCTGCAGGTCTATATGGCCAGAATGTACAGCTATCTCCCGATCGAGGATTTCAAGTATCTGGCCGAATGGGGTGTGGAATACAACTCCTGGCTGGGATCCTTCGGCATGGAAGGGACCGGAGAGGCCGTGAACCGTGACTGCGCCAGCTCCTTCACCAGGGAGCGGACCACGTTCTGGTCTCCCGCCTTCTCCATTATCCACGATGCGAACCACATCATTGAAACGGCTCCCTCGTACGAGGAGGCCCTGGGGGTGGAAGTGGCCAACGAAGCCCTCGGACAGGGCTATTTCGTGCGTGCCTTCACTTTCTATGCGATGGCCCGCCGGTTCGGTGGTATTCCCCTCGTGACGAAGACCATCGAATACGACCGCGAGAACCCCGAGACGATGGAAGTCCCTCGCGCCAGCGAGGAAGAGACCTGGGACCAAATCGCCCGTGACTTCGACGAAGCAGCGAAATATCTTCCCGTGACGCCCAGCGTCAAGGGGTATGCCAACAAATATACCGCCCTTGCCGTGAAGGCCGAAGCGATGAACTATGCCGGCTGCGTAGCCAAGTACAACGAGACTGTCCAGGGCCGCCTGAGCGGGACCGGCGAGAAGACCGGCGTCCGTGTCATGGGCTTCGACGCCTCTTCGGCCGCCGCGGCTTCCAAGCGCTATTTCGAGGAGGCTTTCAAGGCCGCGAACGAGGTGATCCAGAGCGGGAAGTACTCCCTGTACCGTGCCAACAAGGACAAATACCAGAACATGGTGGATATGTGGCGGGACGATACGAGTTCCGAGAATATCTGGGTGCGCTACTACTCCTATCCCACACTTACGCATGGACTGGATTCTTATTCCTCGCCCTGCCTGTGGCACCTTCCGCTTTCTGGCGGCACCAGCCCGACCCTGGACTTCGTGGAACTCTTCGACGGCCTGCCGCGGTATGCCGACGGCACCCTCCGCGTGACCGACGGCGCCGATCATACCACCGGCAACTACATCCTCTTCGATTCCCCGTATGACATCTTCGCAAGCGCCGAGCCCCGCCTGCGTGCCTACGTGATCCTCCCGATGGACAAGTTCCGCGGGGAGACCATCGAAACTCGCATGGGCATCTACAAGGGCGGCGAGACTACCATCAAGCCGCTGGGCCACTATGCATACGGTGATGCCGGTGTCAAGTATGCCGCCTATGGCAATGACAAGATCAAATGCGGAACCCGTCGTACCGACAACGAGTTCGACAATGACGCCCAGATGACCCGGAGCGGCAGCTGCGGACCTTTCGCCGACGACAACGAAGCCACCACCACCGGTTTCCACCTGCGCAAGTACCTGAATCCTGACATGGGGGCTGACGATATCGGTGAAGGAAAGTCCGATCAGCCTTTCATCCTGATGCGCTATGCCGATGTCCTGCTGGCCGCCGCCGAAGCGGGTGTGGAGCTAGCCCTTGTGGGAGAGACCAGCGTGGACGGTACGAACGTCCTCTCCGTGGCGACCGAAGCCATCGCCGATATCCGGGACCGGGCCGGTGCCGATCCGCTCGCGGGATCGCTCACCGCTTCCGTCGAAAGCCGCAACCTCGTGCGTCGCGAGCGCCGCAAGGAGCTCGCCTTCGAGCACAAGTCCAAGTGGGATATCCGCCGCTGGAGGGTCATCGATGAGCAGAACCGTGACGGTTTCTGGGGGGAGGTCCGCGACCACGGCGCCTTCTCCGACGGAACCCGGTTCCACTTCCGCGGCTTGTATCCGTTCTACTCCACCTCTACGGGCAAGTACTTTCTGGATGCGCGCTACGAATGCAACCTCAACAAGAATTATGACTATAACACGGTCGACTACTACTTCGCCATTCCTTCCGACCAGGTGTCCAAGAGCAGCGTCATCGACCAGCAGCCTAACAGATAATCAGATATGAAAAAGATAACAAACCTTCTTCTTGTCGCATCGGCGGCCATTTGCGCCGCTTCCTGCTCCCTGTTCGAGCTCGACAACTATGACGCTCCTGCCGAGACCCTCTTCGGCAAGGTGACCGACGCTGCCGGCAATCCGGTTCTCACCGACCAGGGTTCCGAAGGCATCCGCGTCCGTCTCACCGAGACTTCCTGGGAAGGGAACGTGACGCCTCTGGATTTCTACTGCCGTCCGGACGGAACCTTCAACAACACGAAAGTGTTCGAAGGCGACTACAACATCCGCATTGACGGACCGTTCATTCCGCTGGTCCGCTCTACGCAGGACGGAACCATGCTCTCCGACGAGTCCAAGAATGCGCATGTCAAGGGCCAGACCGAAGTGAACTTCATCGTCGAGCCTTTCCTGCATGTGGAACTGGTAGGAATTCCCCAGGCCGCCGGCGGAAAGATTACGGCGAACGTGAAAGTCACCCGCGGCGTGTCCAAGGAGGATTTCCGCTCCAAGGTGGAGCCGATGGGAAACTACTCCGATGATTTCCTGAATGTCACCGACGTCCAGCTTTTCGTCAGTTATTCCTCTTCCGTGGGCTATCGTGCGCGGGACGACCGCTGGTCTTCTTCGATCGAATATGCGGGTGCATCCTTCGAGGATCTGCTCGGTACCGAGGTGAGCATCTCTTCCAAGGGGGCCATTCCTTCCGGCCGCAAGGTGTACGTGCGGGCCGCCGCGCGCATCAATTACGCCACGGAGGGGAACCGCCGCTGGAACTATTCCGAGCCTATCGAAGTTTATCTCCCTTAATATAGGTGGTTGGTTAATTGTTAAATTGGGGAGGAGGGAGGATGGAGTTGCCAGATTTCATCCTCCCTTTTTATTATCTTTACGAAATGAACAAGTACACGATTGTATACCTGGCCGGTTTCGTTCTGGCAGTAGCCTGTGCTCCCCGTGGACCCCAGCATCCTGCGGACAAAACTACTTTCCAGACCTCCCGGGCCTGGAGCGAACATATCGACAACCGGGCCGATGCCGTCATGGTATACGGCGTAGGCGGCAATCCCTCTGACCGGAACGGGCGCGGCCTGTCCCTCGAGGACAGGCTCGCCTCCTGGAAGGAAAGGGGGTACACCACTCAGTTCATGACCGGTATCGCCTGGGGGGAATACCAGGACTATTTTACCGGTGAATGGGATGGAAAGTGGCACCTGGACGAAGGACAGGTCCAGATGAGCGGAGACACGATCTGGCACGGCCGGATGGTCCCTTATATCGTCCCCACGGAGAACTATCTCTCCTATTTCAAGGAGAGGCATATCAAGCGGGTCATCGATGCCGGCGTCGATGCCATCTTCCTGGAAGAACCGGAATTCTGGGCGCGCAGCGGTTACAGCGATGCTTTCAAGCGGGAATGGAAAGATTATTACGGTACGGAGTGGCGTCCCCAGGACGAATCTCCGGAAGCGACATACCTGTCATCCAAACTGAAGTATCACCTGTATTACCGGGCGTTGGATGAAGCCTTTACCTTTGCCAAGGACTATGGCCGGAGCCTGGGCCGCGACATCAAGTGCTACGTCCCCACCCACTCGCTGCTGAACTATGCCCAGTGGCAGATTGTTTCGCCCGAGGCCTCCCTGGCTTCGCTGCCCTGCGTGGACGGATATATCGCCCAGGTCTGGACCGGGACCTCCCGCGAGCCGGATTATTACAACGGCGTGTACAAGGAGCGTGTATTCGAGACCGCTTACCTGGAATACGGCTGCATGGCTTCCATGACGGCCCCGACCGGCCGTCGCGTATGGTTCCTCACGGACCCTGTCGAGGACTGGCCCCGTGACTGGGCCGACTACAAGCGCAACTACCAGGCCACCTTTACGGCCCAGCTCCTATACCCTCAAATCTCCGACTTTGAGATTATGCCGTGGCCGGAACGGATCTACCGGGGGTTCTATCGCACCAGCGCCGATTCCGAGGAACGCACGCGCATCCCCAAGGACTATTCGTCCATGATGCAGGTGATGATCAACGCCGCCCATGACGTGCCCGTCTCCCAGAGCAAGCTCAGCGGGTCCAAGGGCATCTCCGTTTTGATGGGGAACTCCCTTATGTTCCAGCGTTTCCCGGTCCATGAAGGCTATGACGACCCGCAGCTTTCCAATTTCTACGGGCTAGCCATGCCGCTCCTCAAGCACGGTGTCCCCGTGGAGATATCCCACATCGAGAACCTTTCCTATCCCAAAACCCTGGAAGGCGTGAAGGTGCTCCTGATGACCTATTCCAACATGAAACCCCTCGACCCTGAGGCTCATTCCTATCTGGCCGGCTGGGTGAAGAATGGCGGACATCTGATCTATTGCGCCACCGACCAGGATCCTTTCCAGAAGGTGAACGAGTGGTGGAATACCGGAGACAACCACTATGCCGCCCCTTCGGACCATCTCTTCGCCCAGATGGGAATCGAAGCAGGAGCCATGGAGGGAACGTACCGCTATGGCAAGGGCAGCGTCCGCATCCTCCGGCATGATCCCAAAGAATTCGTCCTGAAGGAGAGAGGGGACACCCTGCTGTTGGAAGCCGTTACGGCCGCTTACGGCCCCATCGAGGAGAAGAACCACTTTGTCCTGGACCGCGACGCCTATAAGCTGGTGGCGGTGGTGGACGAAGGGGTGAGCGACGAGCCCTATCGGCTGGACGGATGCTTCATCGACCTGTACGATGCCGATCTTCCCGTTTACACGTCGCTTTCCGTGCGTCCCGGGACCCAGCGCTTCCTCTATGATGTGTCCAAGGCACCCAAGGCGCCGGCCATCCTGGCTGCGGCCAGTCGCGCTTACGATGTCAAGAGGACCGGACATGGTTTCACGTATGTATGCAAGAGTCCGGTGGAGACCGTCAATGTTACGCGCATCCTTTTACCTTCAAAACCGGTGAAAGTGTTGGTGAACGGCATTACATCCGATTTCGAATGGGATCCCTCCAGCAAGACCTGCCTCCTTCGTCACGACAACCTCCCCGATGGTGTAACCGTAGAAATCCAATGGTAATGAAACAATTCAGACTGATCCTTATCCTTGCGTTCACCCTGACTGCATGCCAGACGCAGACGGTGCAGCGCAACGCCCTGCGCGCTCCGGCCTATCCGCTTGTATCCATCGACCCGTACACCAGTGCCTGGAGCATGTACGACCACCTGTACGACGGGCCGGTGAAGCATTGGACCGGGGCGGAATTCCCGCTCATCGGTGCCTTGAAGGTGGACGGCGAAGTGTACCGTTTCCTCGGCATGGAGGAAGTGGAGCTGAGTCCGTTGGCCCCTCTGGCGGCGGAAACGCCCTGGCGGGGTGCTTACACCTTCTCCGAGCCCAAGGGCGACTGGTTCGCCGAATCCTACCGGCCGTCCGGCTGGAACGAGGGCCCTGCCGCCTTTGGAACCCCGGGCTACCTGACTTCCCTTACGCCCTGGCAGACTGAAAAGGTATGGGTGCGCCGGGAAGTGGAGGTGTCCGAGGATCTCAGCGGCAAGCGGGTGTATCTCGCCTACAGCAACGATGACGACGCCGTTTTCTACATCAACGGCGTGGAGGTGCTCAATACGGGGCACGAGTGCCATACGAATGCCTTTACTCCTGTTCCCGACGGGGTGCTCCGGGAGGGAAAGAACCTGATTGCCGCCACCTGCACGGACACCGGCGGACTGGCTTATCTGGACATGGGGCTGATGCTTCAGAACGAGCCCCATACGGCCCTTGAGCAGGCCGCGGAGCAGCTCTATGCCGACGTCCAGGCTACCCGGACGCATTATGGCTTCCGCTGCGGCCCCGTGGAGCTGGAACTCAGTTTCACCGCCCCGCTCTTCCTGGACGACCTGGATCTCATCTCCCGCCCGGTGAACTATATCAGCTACAAGGTAGTATCCCGGGATGGCGGGAAGCACGACGTCCAGCTGTACCTGGAAGCCTCCCCCCGCTGGGCGACCGACCAGGCGGGACAGCCTTCCCGCAGCGAAGCCTACACCGACGGGCAGGGCGTCTGGCTGAAGTGCGGCAGCCAGGCCCAGCAGGTCCTGGCCAAGCGCGGGGACGACCTCCGGATTGACTGGGGCTACTTCTATCTCCACGCAAAGGACGGTCAGGTGGGAACCGGAACCGGCCTGGCGCTTCGTGAGGCGTTCCTCGGCGGTATCCCCTTCTCCGCCACTTCCGGAGAGAACCTTGCCGGCCGGATGGCCCTCGTGAGAAAGGTGGATGTCGGACAGGAGGATCATGTCCTCATCGGCTACGACGACCTGTATTCCATCCAGTATTTCGGGGAGAACCTCCGGCCCTATTGGAACCGCAGCGGGGACAAGACCATCCAGGACATGTTCGCGGCGGCGGAAGCGGATTATGCGGAACTCCTCCGGCGCTGCGACGACTTCGACCGCCGCCTGATGGCCGACTGCGAAAAAGCCGGCGGCCGGAAATATGCCGAGCTGTGCGCCCTCGCGTACCGCCAGTCCATCCACGCCCACAAGCTGGTGCAGGCCCCGGACGGAGCGATTCTCTGGCTTTCCAAGGAGAACAATTCCAACGGGTCCATCGGCACGGTGGACATCACCTATCCGTCGGCTCCGCTGTTCCTTTACTATAATCCCAAGTTTGCGGAATACTTGATGAACCACATTTACTATTACGCGGAAAGCGGACGCTGGACGAAGCCTTTCCCCGCGCACGATGTGGGCACCTATCCCATGGCCAACGGGCAGACGTACGGCGGCGACATGCCGGTGGAGGAGGGGGGCAACATGATCATTCTCACCGCGGCGGTCTGCAAGTTCGAGGGGAATGCCGACTATGCGGAGAGACATTGGGAAACCCTCACGGTCTGGGCCGATTACCTTCGCCAGTTTGGACTCGATCCGGAAAACCAGCTTTGTACGGATGACTTTGCCGGCCATTTTGCGCATAATACCAACCTTTCCATCAAGGCCATCCTGGGCGTTGCCTCCTATGGATACATGGCCGGGCTGCTGGGCAGGCAGGCCATTGCCGATGAATATACGGCAGCCGCCCGCGAGATGGCCTCCCGATGGGTGGAGATGGCCGACGACGGCGACCACTACCGGCTTACTTTCGACAAGGAAGGAACCTGGAGCCAGAAATACAATCTGGTCTGGGACAAGCTGTTGGGACTGGACATCTTCCCGGACAGTGTCGCTCGGAAGGAGATCGCCTACTATCCGTCCCGCTTCAACGAATACGGGCTTCCACTGGACAACCGGGAGACCTATACCAAGTTGGACTGGATTATGTGGACCGCCACCATGGCTTCCGACAAGGCCACCTTCGAATCCTTCATCGAACCGGTCTGGCGTTTTGAGAATGAAACCATGGACCGTGTTCCCATGTCCGACTGGGTGTTCACCGACAAGCCCAATTACCGGGGATTCAAGGCCCGGAGTGTGGTGGGAGGCTATTTCATCAAACTCTTGGAAACGAAATGAGCAAGCGTGCAATAAAGATTTACGGGGTGCTGTTCCTGACTTGGCTGGCAACGGTTTCCGCCGTGGCCAGGCCAGAGCGTCCGGATCCGGTGTCTTATGTCAACACCCTGGTAGGGACAGCCTCCACTTACGAACTCTCCACCGGCAATACCTATCCGGCGGTTGCCGTGCCATGGGGCGCCGATTTCTGGACGCCGCAGACTGGCTCGAACGGAGACGGCTGGACCTACCGTTATGATGCAACGCATATCCGTGGGCTCAAGCAGACACATCAACCCAGCCCCTGGATCAACGACTATGGCGCTTTCTCCCTCATGCCGGTGACAACCGGTCCGGTATATGACCAGGACGCGCGAGCCAGCTGGTTTTCCCACAAGGCAGAAGTTGCAACCCCTTATTACTATAGTGTGTATCTGGCTGACCATGACGTTACGGCGGAACTTACCCCAACGTCCCATGCCGCGGCCTTCAGGCTTACCTATCCCGAAGGGCAGTCCTACCTGGTCGTGGATGCTTTCGAGGGCGGGAAGGTATCCCTGGTTGATGCGTACACGATCAGGGGCTATACCGTCCACAACCACGGCGGAGTAGCCGACGGCTTCCGCAACTGGTTCATTGTCCGTTCCGATACGCCTTTCGAAGCCTGCCCGGCCCGGGAGGATGTGGCTCTTGTCGGCTTCAGGACCGTTCGGGGTCAGCAGGTGAACCTGCAGGTGGCCTCGTCGTTCATTTCGGCGGAGCAGGCCGAACGGAACCTCTTGGAGGTGACAGGAGGCTTCGAGGCCGTGCGGAACGCAGCCCGCGATGAGTGGAATGCCCTGCTGGGCCGAATCGAGGTGACGGACGGGAATCTGGACAACTTGCGCACATTCTACAGCTGCCTGTACCGTTGCCTGCTGTTTCCACGCGACCTGTCCGAAATCAACGAAGCGGGAGAACGCGTGCATTACAGTCCGCATAACGGCCGCATCGAAAAAGGCTATTTCTTCACGGATACCGGCTTCTGGGACACCTTCCGCAGCCTTTTCCCGCTGTTGAACCTGGTGTATCCGGAAACATCGGCCCGGGTGCAGGCAGGACTTGTAAACGATTTCCGGGAGAGCGGTTTTCTGCCGGAATGGGCGTCGCCGGGACACCGGGGGTGCATGGTGGGGAACAACAGTGCCTCCGTGGTCGCCGATGCTTTCCTGAAGGGAATCCCTTGCCAGGATATCGATGAGCTCTGGGAAGCGGTTACCCATGGGGCGCATGCGGTGCATCCGAGGGTTTCCTCTTCCGGTCGTCTGGGCTGGCAATACTACGATTCCCTGGGTTACGTGCCCTGCGATGTAGGGATCAACGAAAGTGCGGCACGCACACTGGAATACGCCTATGACGACTGGTGTATCTGGCAGTTGGGCCAGGCCCTGGGCAAGACGGAGGAGGAACTCGCCCCTTACCGGCATGCTGCGCTGAATTACCGGAATCTGTATGATTCGGAATTCAGGCTCATGAACGGCCGGAAGGCCGACGGCCGTTTCTCCAGGCCCTTCTCTCCCTTGAAATGGGGCGGAGACTTCACGGAAGGGAACTCGTTGCACTACACATGGAGCGTGTTCCACGACGTTGAAGGCCTTATCGGCCTGATGGGCGGGCCGGAAACTTTTGCGGCCCAACTGGATACGGTATTCCAGATGCCGCCCAAATACGATGACAGCTACTATGGCCGTCCGATCCATGAAATCATTGAGATGACGGTGATGGGCATGGGAAACTATGCCCATGGGAACCAACCCATCCAGCACATGCTGTACCTGTACGACTGGTGCTCCCAGCCGTGGAAGACGCAGGCGCGTGTGCGGGAAGTGATGGGGAAATTCTACGGTCCCTGGGCCGACGGCTACTGCGGCGACGAAGATAATGGCCAGACATCGGCCTGGTATGTTTTCTCGGCCCTGGGGTTCTATCCGGTATGCCCGGGCAGCGGAGAATATGCGCTGGGGTCTCCGCTCTTTGAGAAGGCTGTCCTGCACCTCCCCGGAGGCGATGTCCATATTGAAGCGCCCGGAAACGCTGAGGAGAAAGTGTATGTAGAGAAACTCCGCCTCAACGGACGGGTCTGGCAGCACAATTATATCCGGCATGACGACCTCCTCCACGGCGCCAAGCTCCGCTTTACCCTTTCAGACAAGCCGTCCTTCCTCCGCGGGACCCGGCCGGAAGACCGCCCGTATTCCTTAAGCCGATAAAGAAAAATGATGAAAAACAGTTTACTCTGCCTGTCTTTTATGACCGTGGCCATTCTCGCTTCGGCCCAACCTTATCAGGATCGGAGGCCCGCCGCGAAGGACCGGCTATTCACCTCTGAGGCCGTCGAGGCCAGAATCGTGGAGGTAGAAGCCCTTTTGTCGAATGCAAAGCTTCGCTGGATGTTCCGGAACTGTTTCCCCAACACGCTGGATACCACGGTCCATTATAGCGAAGATGAAAACGGTACGCCCCGGACCTTTGTCTATACCGGAGACATCCACGCCATGTGGCTCCGGGATTCCGGAGCCCAGGTCTGGCCTTACCTCTCCCTGATGCGGGACGACCTGGCGCTGAGGAAACTGCTGGAAGGGGTCATCCGCTGCCAGTTCAGTCTTATCAACATTGACCCGTATGCCAACGCTTTCAACGACGGACCGACCGGAGGGGAATGGATGAGCGACCTGACGGACATGAACCCCTATGTTCACGAGCGCAAGTGGGAGATTGATTCCATGTGCTACCCTGTCCGTCTTGCTTATGAGTATTGGAAGATAAGCGGTGATGCGTCCGTTTTCGATGATACCTGGCTGCAGGCGGCCAGGAACATTTATAAAACCCTCCGCACGCAGCAGCGAAAGGAAGGAAAGGGGCCCTACCACTTCCAACGCCGGACCGAACGCCAGTTGGATACCAAGGCCTGCGATGGCTGGGGAAACCCGGTGAGTCCGGTAGGGCTCATTGCATCGGCTTTCCGTCCTTCGGACGATGCCACTACCTTTGAGTTTCTGGTTCCTTCCAACTTCTTTGCAGTAAGTTCTTTACGAAAGATGGCGGAGATTCTTGAAACGGTCAACGGGGAGAAGGAACTGGCCGGGGACTGCCGCTCTCTGGCGACGGAAGTGGAGGCTGCGCTACAAAAATATGCCGTTTATAAACACCCGAAGTATGGAAAGATTTATGCCTTCGAGGTGGACGGGTTCGGAAACCGTTTCTTGATGGATGACGCCAACGTCCCATCGCTGCTGGCAATGGCCTACCTGGGGGACGTATCGCCCCGGGACAAGATTTACCGGAACACCCGGAAATTTGTCTGGAGCGAAGATAATCCCTTCTTTTTCAAAGGGAAAGCGGGTGAAGGGATCGGGGGACCCCATATCGGATATGATATGGTCTGGCCCATGAGCATCATGATGAAAGCGTTTACTGCAACCGATGATGCCGAGATCAAATGGTGTATCGAGACCTTGTTGGATACGGATGCAGGAACCGGGTTCATCCACGAAAGCTTCCACAAGGATGACGCCTCCCGTTTTACCCGTCCGTGGTTCGCGTGGCAGAATACCCTTTTCGGGGAACTGATCCTGGACCTTATCGACCGAGGCAAATTGGGAATCCTTAACAGTATTGACATCCAGTAATATGGGGGCGCTTCCGATATCAATTATCATACTTATCAAGCCAGGGAAACGGGTCCGCTGTCAGACATCGAGTTGATTCCATACGGCTGTACGACCCTCAGAATCACCGAATTTCCAGTCAGGCCAGAATAAGGAGTACTGATTACCTGTTCTACCATTCGTCAAAAAAGAGCATTTGGTAGAACAATGGTAGAACAAAAACCGCCCATAAATCATCCGTTGAGCCCCAGAATTCGAGTCGCGGTCTGGACTTGAACTCTAAAAACCCATGCTTAATCTCGCCGAAAAATAGGGCCGAAATCCTAAATCTACGGCCCTGAAACGGCGATTTAAGACACAAAAAAACCTCCAAGACGAATCCTGGAGGTTTGGAGCGGAAAACGAGACTCGAACTCAAAAAGACTCGGGCACGACGGAGTACATGGTGTGACCGTCCGGGGTGCACTTCAACTTGTCGAACAGCTGGGAAACCGTCACGAAGACGTACCCTTGCTCTTTCAGCACCGGGATGGCCTCGTCGAGGGCCTCGACGGTGGCCTCGTTCCCTTCAAAGTCATGCAGGAGGTAGATGGCGCCGGGTTCGGCGTTGGCGATGATGCCTTCGCGGCGGGTGTCCTTATCGAC
>CADCCI010000015.1 GCA_902799895.1 uncultured Bacteroidia bacterium
GACTCGTGAAATGGACGTGAGCGAAAAACGCGTGAACTCGGTTTCTCGTGACACGACCACCCTATGGACGGCGCACTACCCCGAACTGGACCAAGAAGGCCACTGGCGGCGAACGCTGGAACACCTCCACGAGAAATACGCCGAAGGCGGCTACCTCCACCTGCTCATTCCCGGCTCCCCCAACGAGAAACCCCTCGCCGAGCTCCGTGCCATCATCCGCGACACGCCCCGCCTAAAGGCGATTTTCGAGACTCTCTACCAGGAAGAAACCAATTATTCGTAACTTTGCCGACGATTAACGAATGGAATGAAAGATTATAGAAAAACCAAAATGGCCTGTTACCTGGGCTTTGTGACCCAGGCGATTGTTGCGAATTTCACTCCGCTCCTGTTCATGGCTTTTCATCGGGAGTATGGGATTTCCATCGCCAACCTGGCCCTCATTCCGGCCGTTTTCTATGTCGTACAGTTGCTGACGGATTTCCTGTGCGCCAAGTTCAAGGACATAGACTACCGCAAAAGCATCATCGTGTCGGAAGTGACATCGGCCCTGGGACTGGCCGGACTGGCCTTTTTGCCGGGACTGTTTCCCAATCCCCTTGTGGGCATCCTGCTTTGCGTTTGTGTCTATGCCGTGGGCAGCGGCCTTATCGAAGTGCTCTGTAGCCCCATCATCGAAGCCTGCCCTTTCCCCAACAAGGAGGGCATGATGAGCCTGCTCCACTCCTTCTACTGCTGGGGCGCCGTGGGCGTCATCCTGGGCTCCACGCTTTTCTTTACGGTCTTCGGGCTGGACAACTGGCGCATCCTGGCCTGCCTGTGGGCCCTGATTCCGCTCTATAACATCGTAAATTTCGCCACCTGCCCCATCGAGCCCATCGTGGCCGATTCCGAAGGTATGCGGATGGGCCAGCTGCTACGCAACCGCACCTTCTGGATCTTCCTGCTCCTGATGATTGCCGCCGGCGCTTCCGAAAGCACCATGGCGCAGTGGACATCGGCCTTCGCCGAAGCCTCCCTGGGCGTGGACAAAGCCATCGGAGACCTGGCAGGTCCCTGCGGCTTTGCCTTCTGCATGGGGCTCGGGCGGCTGTGGTACGGAAAGAAGGGACAGAACCTGGACCTGTCGGCCTATATGACCGGTGCCGGCATCCTGACTTTTGCCGCCTATCTGACGGCTTCCCTGGCCCGTATCCCCATGATCAGCCTGGCTGGCTGCATGGTGAGCGGCCTGGCCGTGGGCATCATGTGGCCCGGCTCCATCAGCCTCACATCGGCCCGGATGCCCGGCGGCGGTACGGCGCTCTTCGCCCTCCTGGCCCTGGCCGGTGACGCCGGTGGCACCTTCGGTCCGTCCCTGGTGGGATTGTGCACCCGCTCCGGCGGAAACGACCTCCAGAGCGGCATCCTCGCCGCCGCCGTCTTCCCCGCCCTCCTGGTCCTGTGCCTCCTCGCCATCCGGCGCCGGGAAGCGCGAAAGAATCCTTAGGGAGCCAGCTAAGACAGGCGCAAATTAACGCGATGACAAAACCGGCGGTTCCCACACCGTTGGATTTACGCTCCACTTGGTAGTCTTGGCATGAATGCTGATTTCTTCACCGCAATAAGTGCCATCAATGATGAAGATGACTATGTGAAGGCCGGTAACTATTGGCGCTGGCTCAAGCGGAAATTGAGCGGTGATGGAGTTCAACTCGTGAGTGTCACTCACGACTTCCAGTTTGAGGCTCCGGACGGTGGACAGAAGAACGGCGAAACTGTCCGGGAAACGGCCCCGGACCCAGACGGTGGACAGAAAAACGGCGAAGCTGTCCGGGAAACGGCCCCGGACCCGGACGGTGGCGCGGCCCGGAAGGCCTTACATCTTGATCGTAGCCGTAATTTCCTCGTCGAAATTGCGGAGCAGGAGCCGGTAGTTTCCGGACGGGAAGTTGAATTCCACGCGGTATTGATTGGCGTCACTATCCCATTTGGTCAGCACAAAATAGAGTTCATCTCCTACCTTGCCATAACGACTGATATCCCGGCTTGTCGCCATGCACACGTCCTCGTCCGCAGACCAGATTTCCCAGTAAACGGCCTTCTCTCCACGAAGGTACAGATAAGGCAAATCGAACAGGCTATAGATCTCATCCAAAATCGTATGATCCAGGCAAATGATTTCGCTCAATTTCTTCCCGGGGTGGAATTCGACAAAAGACCGGGTCGTCTCGTTAATGGGGGTCCAAACTCCGTTTACCTGCAGTGCCAGCTTCAGGCAGTCTCCCTCCTCGATGGTGGAGGGGATGTTGCAGGTGACCTCGGGGATCCTGGGGTTATCGGACCGGACCAGGACCGGATCGCACAGGATTTCCTTGAACCGGCCCTTGCGGTCGAACAGGGCATATCCCATCGGGACCTCGACCACCTCCGAAGAATAGGCTTCGAGTGTACGGCTGCCTATCGTAAAAGACTTGCTCCGGAAATCCCACGGGAAAGGAGTGAACGCATCAAAATCGAAAACGGGATACGCTTCCCCGCCCTGGTCCGGATAGATATGGGTAGCCATGCAACTCCATTGGCAAAATTCGGTTACCTTTTCGTCGGGCAGGGACACGGACGGGCGGAGCAGATAGTACTCACTTCCGTGTCCCCAGCCATAATTAAGGCTGAAATAGAACCCTTTATAGCCATCCACCACAAAGGCATGGCCCCCCTGGCGTTTATTCACACCGCCATAGTAAACCGGACGGGAGAGATCGAGTTCGGCCCGGATCATATCTTCCCAGACATCCTTGGTATAATAATTCCAGTCCAGAAAACGAATCTGCTTGTCATAACCAAAATAACGGGGCAGTTTCAGCTCGGCATCTGCTCTGGCGGACGACTCTCCTGGGGTAAAATCCATCTCGCTCATGATGGCCAAATCATACAGTAGCCGGGCCACCTGACGCCCCTGTTCTTCGGTATACTGCCCCTCCTGGAAAATGAGCGGCATCTGGCTCCAATCGTACGCATAGCCAAGGTCATGCCCTTCCATCTGGGTTTTACCTCCTTCCCAATAATAGCCGGGCAGGGTGCCCGTTCCTTTCAGCGGCCACTGATGGTAACGCATAATAATGGCCAGGGCCAATGCCACACAGCCGGCAGGGCACGACTCTCCATTCAAGGTAGGAATCATGTCATAATAGGGATGCCCCACCTGGTTCCAGTGCGCCGTTTCCAGCAGCACACCCTCTCCCTCCGGTGCCGCCGCAGACAGCCATAGCGTCTTTGTGGCTTCCGGTGACGGGAGGTGCTGATTCCGGGCATAATCGATCATGGAGGCGTGCCAGTCCAGCATAGATCGCAGGTTGCAGGGCAGCTTGTCCATCGGAAGCCGGCCCGTGGCGGAATAGCCAATGACCGGGATCGAACAATCATCGGCCGCGACCACCACGTAGCCGCCGCCGTCGCGTTCAAAGAGGAAGAGCGCCGGTTCCGATGCCGCTCCCTTGGTCCGGACCTGCGGCCAGGTGCCGGTGAGCCGGAGGGATCCGTTCGCGGTTTTTGTGGCGGGAGATTCGGCCGACAGGAAACGTTCTGCGACCGCGGCCGCCTGCCGGGGCGTGACAGGATCGGCCTTCACCCGAACGGAAACGGCCAGCAGGACAAAGCCAAACAGGATCAATCGTCTCATTTCTCTTCCTTCTTTATCATGGTTCGTCTCAGATCGATCACCATCCCGTCTTCCCAATCGGAGAAGCGAACGGGAGCCACGGGGTCACCCTCCACCACGACCGTGTGCACTCCCGGCGCGGCATAGGTATGGACCAGATCCGGCGCATAGGGTTCAACGGTGCCGTCTCCCCAGAAAACGCGGACGTTCTGGCCGGGTTTCCGCAGGAAAGGGACCTTTACCTGCGAGCGGGTAGTGGTGACGGAGAATCCGGGCTGGAAGGCCTGCCGGACATGCAGGGTATCCGACAGGTTAAAGGCTTCATTCCGGAACACCAGGGACATTTCCCGGGCCTCTTTCGTTTCGTTGGGCGCCGCCAGGAAGTAATAGGTATTGGTGGAGATCATCTTGGTCTTTACCTCCTCTACCCAGTCGCAGGTGGCGGGCAGGATCTCCGTCTCAATGTCCAGGTTGCTGGTAATCTGGACATCAAAACCGCTTCCAAGGGAAGGAACATCCACCTCCAATTCGCTGATAACCAGCGCGGGTGCCTCGCCCTTTTGATAGACGAACACTTCTTCTTTCCCCTGGGAACTGGTGACCGTCAGGACCGCCTGGCGGGGTTTCAGGTCCGTATTGGGATCGGCCGCAATGGCCACCTTGTGGGGATACAGGCCCTTCGTTTCCACCTTGTGGAGCCATGAGGCGTCGGCGGGGATGGACAGGGTAAAGTCTATGTTGGTTATCACATCTACGGTGAAGTCTCCGCCTTCCGCTGCCAGTTCTATCCGCCCCGGCGACAGCAACAGGGCATCCCGTTGTTTCTGCGTCACGACAAGGCTGCGCAGGAGGTTCCCGGAACGGAGCAGGATGACGGCCACCCGCTCGTCGTAGGTGTCATTTTCCTGTACGGCGATGGTGAGGGTAAAGGTGCCGCTCCCGCCGCTTTCGGACGGGATGGAACACCATCCCCTGGCCCGGTTGTTCACAAAAGAGGCCGTCCAATCGCGGCTGGATTCCAGGGAAAGGGAGGCCGTGCCCGCCTTCGGCGAAAACACCAGCGAGACCGCATTCTCATCTCCGGATATCTCGGCATCCGGGGAGTGGAACGATTCCGGCAGGAAACTCAGTTCCGGCCGGCAGGCCGATACGGCAATAATGGTCAGTATGGTAGTTATTAGTTTCCTCATCAGGCTAGAATTCGTCCATAAAGGTTACGACCCTTATGACAAATTGTTTCCCGGTCTCCAGATGCGTCCACGTGGCCGGATCTTCATAAGGATGGCACTTGATACAGTCTTTTCCCCAGTTCGCCAGGACATCCTGGTAGTTGACAAAGGGAACCACTTCGTCTTTCGTGGAGTGGAACAGCAGGAAATTCTGGCTACCCGGCGCCGGTTTCCAATCGCCATAGGTGAGGGCGTTTTCGGTGAGTGCTTTTTTCAGCGCCTTCAGTTTCTCTGCCGGGATTTCACCCGTCTGCTTGTCCTCCTCCTGGAAGAAGGTAATCAATCCTTCCCGGAAGCATTGGTCCGCCGTGCAATACGCCTTTCCGATTCCTTCCTCCAGTTCCCAGTCCTCATCCTTGTATTGGTCCGTATTTTCGGCATTATAGGCCAGGAAAGACTGGGTTTTCTTGTTGTAAACCATCATGGTAAACCCGCTGCCCTTTTCCTTGGAACGGGCCAGCAGGAAGCTGTGGATATCATCCGTCGTGCTTTCTTTCTTGGCAAGGATGTCAAAAATTTTCGTATCCATAAAAGCAGGGGTGGCAAAATCGGCATAGGTGCAGCCAAGGGCCTTCATTTCAACATCGGTATCCACAAAACCTTTGAGGAAGAGCGCAGCGGATACCGGCATGAAGAGTTTATCGTCCTTGACGTACTGCTTCATCGTTTCCAGGGGGTTATAGGGACCGTCCCCGCAAATGGCGCCAATCAGGTTCAGGCCGTCCAGCTGGTATTCCTGATAGTAGCGGATGGTGCTGGCGGCGACGGCTCCGCCCTGGGAATAGCCGACGAGCAGACCGCGCCATTTCGCGGCCATCGGTATCCTCTTGTAATTCTCCAGCCAGTCCCGGGCCGCCTTTGCGCCGGCAATTACCTGCCGGGCCGTCAGCTCGCGGTTCAGGTAAGGGTGAGGGTCGGAACTGGTAATTCCGTATCCTTCATAGTCCGGGAATACCCCAAGGGCATTCTTCGACGAGAAAAGAAGGGACAGGAAACCCACATCTGTCATGACAGACAGATTCTTATAATTGGTAGGACGCTGCGCATCACTGGTAATGGTAATGTGACAGCCGATCGCCAGAAGTTCGGGCGAACTTTGCGGGACCATGATCAGTTCCGACAGATTCTTGATGGTTCCGTCGGCCCCCATTCCGGTGTACTGGATGGTCACCCACTTCCCGCCCGGATCGGATTCGATGACCCGGACAAATTTTCCTTCCTCGTCCGTAAACGGAGGAGCCGGCGGGACAACCGGGGTTTCCGGAGTCGAATCACCATAACAGGAACAAACCATTACCGCAACGCTGGCGGCAAGAGCAAAAAAGTGTAATATTCTTTTCATCATGCCACAAAGATAGAAAAAAGATAGAAAATTTTTTTTTGCGTATGGTTCTATAAAAACGACTTTCTAATCAACACCCTCGGAACGATAGACAGCCTCGGGTCCGTCCAAAGCTCCTTCGTGATGAATAAAATCAAAAACAGCTACGGTTTGCCGCTATAGTTTTTATACTCCTGCGGATAGATGCCGGTGGCTCGTTTGAAGTAGCGGCAGAAATTGGCGGTGGTAGGGAAACCGAGTTGCCAGGCGGTTTCCTTGACCGTTTGACTGGGATTCATGTCCATGATGCGCTTTGCCTGCATCGCCACATACTGCTGGATCCATTCCAACGGTGAGCGGCCGTTGCTGTACTGGCGGAACACTTTCGAAAAATACCGCGGATCGTAGTTCATCAGCCGGGCATAGTAATTGATATTGCGGTTCTCCTTGTAGTGGTTCACCACGAGGTCGCAGAACTGCTTGTAAAGCGCTGCCGGACGGCTATCCGGCAACTTCCGGTCTTGCTCCCGACGATAATAATTGATGAACTCGTAGCCCACTGCCAACTGCGACAGCAGCATCTGACGACGCAGTTGCAGGTCATGGTGGTCATGCAAAGCAATCGCCTCAAGCAGTTCCATCAGCGCCATTATGCACATGGCCTGCGCGTCGGTCAGATGACATTTCGGCGTATAGTTGAACTTTTCGAAGTCATGGCTGAAGACATGCGCCTGCAGTTCGCTGGCAATTCCCGTTGAAAGGATTACGCAGGCATAGGCAAAATCCTCGGAACAGGATATGCGCCGCAAGACATGGCCGGGCAGGAGGATTCCGAAATCATTCTTTTCAAGCGTAAACTCCTGCATGTCGCACATGACTCGTCCCGTGCCCTGCAGGCATAGCATGATGCTGACATGCGAAGACACGACATCCACACCGGTCCGATGGAAACCGTATAACGCTTTTCTCACACAAACGTCGTCCTGCTCGACCATCTGCAATAGATTGTCGCGTGATGTATCAATCTGATTCATTGTCTTGCCTTTTTTCTGTAAAATTACACTATTTCTTTGATTTTTGTCAAAAATAACACATTTTGATAACATATTCACCATTATCGATAACATTTTTTGGAGGAAAAAAGAGTTCCAAAACAAAAAAAGCAGTAACTTTGCATTTGATAATAACCAATTAATATTTATTGAAGCATGAAAAAATTCATTAGATTCTCCCTGTTCCTGCTGGCAGCAGGACTTATGGCGGCCGTTTCCTGTAAAAAATCTTCGGATGACGAACCGGAAGCAACCCTTTTCGCTGAACCCGCCAACTGCTTTATGGTGAACTTCCCCGGTTTCTATACCTTCAAAGCCAATAAGGGCAAAACGCATGAGGCCGTGGGCGCCATCGCCTCGGTAGAGGTCCTCTGGGAGTCCTTCGGCACCACCGAACAACCGTCCAAGGGCAATATCATATCCCAGGCTTACTACAAAGACGGCCAGGTTTACTTCAGGACCCCGGCTACCTTGAAGGATGGCAACGCATTGATTGCCGCCAAGGACGCCTCCAACAACATCCTCTGGTCCTGGCACATCTGGGTATGCAATGGCTGGGATGCCGCCGCAACGGCCCAGAAATATTTTAACAAGAGCAATGGCACTATCACCTACGGCGCCGTGATGGACCGCAACCTGGGTGCCACGTCAACTAGCATCGACGACGTTAAAAGCTTCGGCCTGCTCTATCAGTGGGGACGCAAGGACCCATTCCTGGGAAATGACGGTGTCACCGAGCACACTCCCGCCGTATCCACCCTGAAATGGCCCGACCCGGTCATGACGGATGCAGAAAAAGGCACCATTGAATACGCTATCGCTCATCCGACAACCATCCTTTACCCCGGGAACGTATCCTCTAACGTGGATTGGTATTACACGGATGTCCAAAACACCACGGACAACACCCGTTGGAATGAGAAAAAAGACCTTTATGATCCCTGCCCGGCAGGATGGACACTCCCCAGGGCATTCGTTAAAAAGGACGAGGGTCTCTGGTTCGACGCATTGGTCAATTGGCCCGTCTATATTCCAGATTGGGACAAAACACGCCATGGCTATGACTTTGCCGGAACACTCGGTAACGCCGCTTCCATCTGGTATCCGTTCAATGGCTTCTATAGTTACATTGACGGCAAGTTATATGACGGAGGTAACACAACCAATATTTGGTCCAGCGACGTTCCTGCAGATCAGCAAAATGTAGATGCATTTGTTTTCCATGTCAGAATTAGTTTGCAGGAGGACTTGATGGTGGAGGCGGCTTCATACGCTTCCCGCGCCAATGCCTTCCCTACTCGCTGCGTCGCAGTGAAATAATCTTGTTGAAACTATCCTTAGTTTTAGTTAGTATAATTAGTGTTCGGTCTCTCAGAATTCTGAGAGGCCGTTTTTCATCAATACAATGCGACGTCTTTCAGTACCGGCCGGGGCTTACACCCGAGGATCAAGGCAGGGACGATCGCGATAAGCGACCGGATAAAGACTCTGTTAATCATTTATTAATCCAGTGTGATGCTTTCGATTCTCAGACGAAGGGTTCCGGAGGGAACCTGAGCCTCGGCGATTTCGCCGACCTTCTTGCCCATCAGGGCGGCGCCGATCGGGGATTTCAGCGAAATCTTGCCGGCCTCGAGGTCCATCTCGTGGGGGCTGACGATCTCGAATTTCATCCGTTTGTTGGTCGTGAGATTCGTGAACTCCACCTGGCTCAGCAGGCTGACCCTGTCTTTGGGGAGGGCGTCGGGATCGATCACGCGAGAATGCTCCAGGATCTTCTGCAGGAAACGGATACGGCTGATGGTCTTCGCCTGGATCCGCCGGGCTTCGCGGTACCCGGCATTGTCGCTCCGGTCGCCCTGCGCGCTGGCTTCAGCGAGTTCGTCCTGCACCTTGGGGTAAACTTCGCCCACAAGGTGTTTCAGCTCAGCAGCTATCTCGTCGTATCGTTGCTTTGACAGGTACTCCATGGTGCAAATTTACGTTTTTTCCGAATACCTTCCTTCAGACGCTGCCTGTTTGAGAACGGCAGATATGAAAAAAGTGTTATATTAGCACCCGGAATACTATGAGTAAAAAGCATCTAATACTCTGTTTGTCAATCTTTCTGGCAGGTTCTTTCGGAAGGGTGGCCGCGCAGAATGTCTCGGTTTACGCCGGTGCCAGCAAGACGCTGTATGACGGACGGTTTTATCCGGGCCTTTTCGGGGATAAGGTGGCGCCGGTATACCCTACCTTTGATGTCAAGGTGGGCTGGACCGATAACAGTTCGTCTCCCTTCGCTTCCATTTGCAAGCACCCGGAGGTTGGTATCGGCTTTCAGTTTGACGGTGTCGCAGGCGTAAAGGCGGCGAACGGGCCGGGTATGGGCAATATTTACAGCCTGTACGCATATTTTGACCGTCCGTTCCTCACAGCGGGCCGTTTCAGTCTCGGATATAGCGGGGAATTTGGCCTTGGATTCATGTTCAACAGACGTTATGATCCTGACACGAACCCCTGGAATGTGATCATTTCGTCGCCTGTCAACGCCCATATCTCTTTGGGACTGCAGGCGACGTATGCCCTTTCGTCCCGCTACGATGTGGGTATCGGCCTCTTTTTCAACCATCACTCCAATGGAGCTGTCACCTTCCCGAATTATGGCCTGAATGCCGTCGAACTTGCCATGCGCGTGGGAATGAAATCTCCACGCAGCAAGGAACACTTGCCCGCCGAGCCGGTAGACGATGGATTCAAGCGCCGCTTTCAGTTTGCCGTGCAGGTATCGGGCGGCATTATGAGCAACGAGGCCAGTTATTTGAAGACTTTGGAAGAGACCGGCACCTGGGTCAATGACCGCTACTTCAAGTATTCTTTCCAGGTCAACGCTATTTACAGGTATTCTCGCTCGATGGCCAGCGGCTTGGGAATCGATTTGTATGTCACACCTTTCTGCGACAAGATCGCGGAAAGCGACGGCCAGGGCCTGAAGTATGACCCTGTCTCAGTTGGTATTTCCGCCCTGCATGAGTTCAGCTACCGCGATTTTTCGATGATGGTCGGTGTGGGACGGTATCTGCACCACAACGACGGCCTGGAACAGGCCCAGGTCTGGTATCAGATGGTGGCGCTCAAGTACTACTTCCCCAAATTGGCCGACATGTACCTGGGAATTGTCCTGAAGGCACATCGGTTCAGGGCCGCGGAGAGCATCCAGTTCTGCCTCGGCAAGAGATTCTGATTACTCCGGTCTGGGTCCGATGCTCATCTTTGCCGCCTGCAGGTTCATTTTCCGAGGAAGTCTGTCGGCGTGATGCCGGTCACTTTCTTGAAGAGGCGGGTGAAGTGGTGCGGGAACTCGAAGCCCAGCATGTGGGCGGTTTCGTTGACGTTGTGGCCGTTCATCAGGAGGTTCTTGCCCTGTTCGATCACGAAAGAGTGAATATAGCCGATGGCCGTGCCGCCGCTTGCCTTGTGGATCACATCGCCCAGGTAGCGGGGCGAATAGGCCAGCTGCTCCGCGCAGTATTGAACAGAAGGGACGCCGAGGTCCATTTGCCTGCCGTCCAGGTAGTACTCCCGCAGCAGGTTGTGGAAACGCTTGAGGAGGTCCGATGAGCCTCTGTCTTCCCTGGAGAGCTGGCGCAGATAGATGCGCTGGCAGTACTCCAGGATCAGGCGGATATATCCCAGGCAGACGGCCCTCAGCGCCGGGGAATCCTCGTTTTCCTGCAGTTCGTGCCTGAGCTGGGTGAGAAGCTGGATGATGCGGCCCCATTCTGCTGGGGCCATTTTCAGGGTTTCGATGGCGAAGTAGGAGAAAAAGTGGTATTCTTTCATCCTTGCCTCCAGGTCGTTGCCCCGGATGAGCTCCGGAGAGAACAGCAGTGCCCATCCGCTGATATGGAGTTCTTCGCCATCGTCTTCCTTGCCGCCGATCTGGCCCGGCTCCACGGCGATGATGGAACCGTCGGCCGCGTCGAACATCTTCATGCCATAGGTAAGATTCCTGGGGAAATTCTTCTGGATGAAGAGCCCGTAGACGCCGTACTGGTTCAGGCTGGTATGAATGGGCGAAACCTCGTCGTAGTGGATGACGCTGACCAGGGGATGCAATTCCCGGGCGTCCACAAAACGGGCGTATACATTGGGATCGGAGACGCGAAGGATGTTCTTCATTTCGCTGGAAAAGGTTTGTGTTGCTGCAAATTTATGTAAAAATCTGCGGTATTGGTAGAAAATGAACCAAAATCGGTAAAAGATATACCCAAAGACCGCCTACCTTTGCATCAACCAACCCTATGGATATGAATTTCAAGCATTTCATCGAATTATCTGCAGCAGCCCTGGTGCTGCTTGGCTGCAAACAAAACACGAAAGATATGAGTACGCTTACCCTCACCCAGGAATGGGACAAGAAGTTCCCGAAGTCTGAACTTGTCAATCACTGCAAGGTCACTTTCCACAACCGTTACGGCATTGAGCTGGCGGCCGATATGTATGTTCCTAAAGATAAAGATGCTGAAGGAAAGCTTCCCGCCATTGCGGTGAGCGGCCCGTTCGGCGCCGTGAAGGAGCAGTCCAGCGGCCTGTACGCCCAGCACATGGCCGAAAGAGGCTTCCTGACCATCGCCTTCGACCCTTCCTTCACGGGCGAATCCGGCGGCGAGCCCCGCAGGATGGCCTCTCCGGACATCAACACGGAGGACTTCCTGGCGGCCGTGGACTTCCTCTCCACCTGCGAGATGGTCGATCCGGAGCGTATCGGCATCATTGGCATCTGCGGTTTCGGCGGCATGGCCATCAATGCGGCTGCGCTGGACCCGCGCATCAAAGCGACGGTAACTTCCACCATGTACGACATGAGCAAGGTGAACGTCGAGGGCTATTTCGCCAGCGAGGATACGCCCGCCCAGCGGATGGAGAAGCGCAAAGCTTTGGCGGCCCAGCGTACAAAGGACTATGCAGCAGGCTCGTACGAGCGGGCCGGGGGAGTGGTCGATCCGCTTCCGGAAGACGCACCCTGGTTTGTCAAGGACTATCATGCCTACTACAAGACGCCCCGCGGCTATCACGAGCGCAGCGGCAATTCCACGGACGGCTGGAATGTCATCGGCTGCCAGAGCTTCCTGAACCAGCCCCTGCTGGCCTGGGTTGCAGAGATTGAGACGCCCGTGCTCCTCATCCACGGGGAGAAAGCCCACAGCCGCTATTTCAGCGAGTATGCCTTCAACCTGCTGACCGGCACCAACAAGGAGCTGATGATCATCCCCGGCGCCTCCCATGTGGATCTCTATGACGATGAGGCCGGCGTGATTCCCTACGACAAGATGGAAAGCTATTTCAAAACTAATCTGAAGTAATGAAAAGCTTGATATCCACCCTTCTATGCTGCTTCTTCCTGGCTCTGCCCGCTTGTGGGAAACTGCCCGTTCAGGCGGGACAGGAGGAACAGCAGGTGAAAGCAGAAAAGCAGTCTATGACCATCCATATTGCCGTCGGCGAAAAAACCTTCACCGCCCATATTGAAGACAGCGAAACCGGGAGGGCATTTGTTGCCAAACTCCCGCTCACGCTGGATATGTCTGAGCTCAACGGAAACGAGAAATACTGCTACGGCGTAGAACTGCCGAGAGCCGATAAGCACTACGATTCCATCGCCGCCGGCGACCTGATGCTCTATTCCGGCAATTGTGTCGTACTGTTCTACGGCAGCGCCGGCGGCTATAGCTATACCCGTATCGGGAAGCTCACCGGCACGGATGGTCTGAAGGAAGCCCTGGGAACCGGCAGTATTCGTGTCTCCTTCGCAAAGCAGGAATAAATTGACGCGGTAATACTACCGGACCCTCTGATATTGCTCTTCGCTCACAGGCTCCAGCCATTCGTTGGATGCGCCATCCTGAACGCTCGCTGAAGAAATAAGGGAAACGCTTAGTCGCCCTTTTTCGCAAGGGCGCGGAAATAGCAAAGGGCACTCTCGTAATCCATGAAACGCGAGGCGTCGGCGGCACCGTTGGCATGCTTGGACACCGCCACTTCGGGATGGTATTGCAGGCCAAAGAAGAAGGGCTTGTCGGTACGCTCCACAGCCTCAATGATGTCGATGCCGCTCGTCTTGGTGACAGCAGTCACCTTGAGCGACGTCCCCTCCACGCTCAGCACCGCTTGATGGTGCCATGACGGCACTTTGCAGACCGTCTCGCTGCCTGTGATCTGTCGCATCAGCGATGTAGGATCCGTAATTGAGACATCGTGCACGGCAAAGTCGCGCCCGTGCTCTGCCGTCGGCTCCATGCGGTGCTCTCCGGAATAGGGCAGTCCCTGCGCCTCGAAGTAGGTCTGCAGATCCTGTATCATCTGTGCGCCTGAAACGACGCTGAGCATCTGCATCCCCCGACAGATGCACAATACCGGCAGTGCCGGTTCCTTCTCCAGGCACCACCTCATCAGGATATAGTCCGACACGTCGCGCCGTCCGTCGCAGTTGCCTTCCGCCTCGATGCCGTGCCAGGGCTCGGGGGTCTTGTAGAAGGAAGGACCGATGTCTGAACCGCCGGTGAAGATAAGCCCGTCCAAACCGTTGAGCAGACTTGCGATATCCTGCCCGACAAAGGGATTGGCCTTCACCTTGTCGGCATACTCCTGCAGTACAACGCCGTGCTCATCGGTATACTGTGCCAGCAGCTGATCCCCTTCGTATTCCATAAAGGGCGACTTCAGCAGCGGCAGCGGTACGGGGATTGCGCCTGCCTCCCGTACGCTCTGCAGCGTACTGGTGTAGGTGATGGCCGTATCGTCTCCCCGCCAGGCGATACCGATGCGGACGGGGGTGTCATCCTGCCGTTTGCCGCACGACGAGAAGAGGACAAGACAGCAGAAAATGATGACAGCGTATGTAAGGCCGCGTTTCATGAGATAAATGTGGTTTCGGAAACAAATATACTTTTTTTTCAGCTAGTTTTGCCAGAAATAACAGGTTTAATCCGACAATAAGCATTTGACCTTTGAAGGAAAATGATTTATCTTTGTTACTGGCGCCATGAACCAGGCTGCTGGATTACTTAGACTTTAGAAGCCGTTCCCCCGGCACCTATAGCCAAGATTGAACCCAAAGAAAAACGATATGGAAATGAAGTTTTGCCAGAGCTGCGGAATGCCGCTCACGGAAGAAGTCCTCGGCACCAATGCCGACGGGAGCAAGAATGAAGATTACTGCATCTACTGCTATAAGGACGGGAAGTTCCTGCAGGAGTGCACGATGGAGGAAATGATCGAGCACTGCGCCCAGTTTGTGGGCGAAGTGAACAAAGGGCTGCCGAAGCCCATCACGAAAGAGGAGTACATCGGCCAGATGAAGCTGTATTTCCCCCACCTGAAACGCTGGCGCAAGGAGCTGACACTTGCGGACTCCATGCCGGAGAATCCCGCTCTCTCCGGCGTGAAGGAGCTCATCGGCACAATGGCCGATAAACTGCCCATTGCTTACATCTCATCAGTGGACCAGGACGGTTTCCCTTGGACCAAGGCTATGTTGAAGCCACGTATGCGTGAGGGTATCAAAACCTTCTACTTTACCACCAATACCTTCTCAATTCGTGTAGCTCAATACAAAGCAAACCCTAAGGCAAGCGTCTATTTTTGCGATGCCAAGGGATTTAAGGGCATGATGCTCAGAGGCACTATGGAGGTATTGACGGATGCCGCCTCGAAGGAAATGATTTGGCGCAAGGGTGACACGCAATACTATCCCGGCGGCGTCACCGACCCGAACTACTGCGTCCTCAAATTCACTGCCACCGACGGCCGCTTCTACAGTGATTTCTACCCGCGCAGTTTTGTGATTGAATAACTATGAAAATGAGAATCACTGCCATCAGGAAGGCTTCGTACCCGGATTTGATGGTGAAATATGAGAACCCTATCGAACACACTTGCGATGTGCTGGAGGGGCAGGAGTGGATCTCTATAGACGGCAGGTGCCCTGAAGGGATGTGCCCTTCGGCCTGGGGCTCCATGAGGGAGTTTGTCGAGGCTCTGGCCCGTGGTGAAGGAAACTTCTACGACGGCTGGATGAAGAATCCGAATAGCGCCATGATTAGCTGCAACGACGGCTTCCGGCCGGTGAGTTTCTACATTGAAGTGATCTGAAGCTACCGCTTTGACGGATACTCCACGAATGGGCTGAACCAAGTAATTCTTCGTATCTTTACGTCGACAAATCGGAATTTACATCAACCATATGACCAACATCACCAAACTCCTTTGCTTAGGCCTCTGCCTCTGTGCAGTTGCCTGCGTAAACCCGTCACAGAAAGCGTCTGACACTGTATTTACCGACAGCGTAGCCGAGGCTCTCGCATGTGGTGGACAAATCGATCTGGACCAGCTCCAGTGGACCAGAGAGCCTGCTGCCTGTGAAATGAATGACGGTGTCATCTCCATTACTACGGCCCCTCACACGGACCTTTGGCAGCGGACATACTACCATTTCAGGAACGATAATGCCCCGGTGCTTCAGATGAAGACCAGGGAGAAGTTCTTCAGCTTCGTGGTGAAGACGGACTTCACACAGAGCCATCAGCGCTTCGACCAGTGCGGCATCGTGATGTACCTGGACAGCGACAACTGGCTCAAGGGCTCCGTCGAGTTCGAGAATGAGGAGTTCCAGCACCTTGGAAGTGTGGCCACCAACAATGGCTATTCTGATTGGGCCACCACTGCAATCTCGGCCGAGGTAAAGACCATGTGGTACCGTCTCTCCCGCAGGGAGGACGACTTTTGCATCGAGTGCTCCACCGATGGAATCAACTTCAGCCAGATGCGCGTCTGCCATATGTACGCTGCCACCGACAAGATCAGCTTCGGCATCTACGCCTGCTCCCCGGAGGAATCCTCTTTTACGGCCGTGTTTACGGATATGAAGATTACGGAGTGCGCCTGGAAGGCCCACGACGGCCAGCAGCCTGATGAGGAGTAGCTGGTAAATTCCTGTTTGTCGAATTGAAAACACCCCGACAGTCCAGTTAAGGATTGCCGGGGGGGTGCTTCGGAATTCTCTCAGAAATTGGCTTTTCACAGAATTGTAAATCTATGAAAACCAAACTTATATCTAACTTTTCCGGATGACTTATTTGAGGTTTATCTTATTGGTATTCAGGTAGATGTAGAACGGATTGGCGAGACTCGCTTTCCGTGTTCTTTGGACACGTGAACGCCTATTTCGCCAGGAATTCCGAAGGGGTGAGGCCTGTGACTTTCTTGAAGATCCGGTTGAAGTGGTGCGTGTATCCGAAGCCCAGCAAATGGGCCGTTTCGCTGACATTGTGTCCGTGCATCAGGAGGCTTTTCCCCCTTTCAACCACGAAAGAATGGATGTAGCCGATGGCCGTACCGCCTGTAGCCTTATGGATCATGTCGCCCAGATAGCGGGGAGAATACGCCAGTTCTGACGCACAGTATTGGACGGATGGGACCCCTAGGCCCGACTGCTTGTTCTCCGCATAATAGTCGAGGAGCAGTTGATTGAAGCGCTTGAGCATGTCGGATGAATCTTTGTCACCGAACGAGGTCTGTCGCAGATAGATGCGGTTGCAATACTCGAGGATCACATGGAGATAGCCTTGGAGTACACCCCGTAGGGCAGGGCTGTCATCATGGTCCTGCAGTTCGTTACGCATCTGACCGATCAGCAGGGAGATCCGGTCCCATTCCGCAGGTGTCATCTCCAGCGAGTTGCTGGAGAAGTAGGAAAAGAAACCGTATTCTTCCATCTTTTTCCCCCAGGCGGTTCCTTGCATCAATTCCGGAGACCAAAGGAGAACCCATCCCTTTCGGGATATCAGTTCTCCGTTGTCTTCCACGCCTCCAATCTGCCCCGGTGCCACCGCAATGATGGAAGGACCGTTGGTCTCATAGGTCCTCATTCCATAGGAAATGCCCTTGACAAACTCGTCCTGGATGAACAGTCCATACACGCTGTACAGGTTCAGGCTCCGGCGGAAGAGCCCCAGTTCTTCATAACGGAGGATGCATACAAGCGGATGAAGCGGGGGAGCGTTGACATAAGCCGCATAGTCATTCGGATTGGTTATGCGTAAAACCTTTTTCATGCGTGTGAGTCTCTGGAGGTTTGACAAATATAATGATTATCTGCGAAATTGGTTAATAATGGGCAAAAATGTGTTATGCCGTTTCAGATGAAACACGCTACTTTTGTAAAAATCAAACCAGTATGGATATCAATCGCCCCATCAATCGGAGAAAGGCCCTCAAGGTGTTGGGCCTCGGCATGCTTGCCACCTGTGTCCCGACCCTTCCCGCCTCCGGAAACACCAAGAATGAGAAGAAAATCAAACGCCTGATCTTCTACTTCTCCGCCACCGGCAACAGCCTTTATGTTTCCCGCCAGATCGCTGGAGAAGAGGGCACCCTGCTGAGCATCTCGCAGGAAATCCACAATGAGAATCCTGTTTATGAGGCGGAAGAAATCGGCTTCGTCTGCCCGGTCTACTGCTTCATCCCGCCGGCCATCGTGCAGGACTTCATCGCCCGTTCCACTTTCAAGGCCGATTATTTCTTCACCGTCGGCACTTTCGGCGCCCACAGCACGATCTTTCCGGAGTTCGTGGACAACCTGGCCAAGGAGAACGGTTTCCAGATGAATTACATCAATACGATCCAGATGGTCGATACCTACCTGCCGTATTTTGATGCGGAGAGGGAGAAGGCGGACCCGAAGAATCAGCTGATTCCCGAGAAGATCGCCGCCGTTCTCGCGGCCATCGACAAGCGCGAAAATTACATCCTGCCGGTCACCGAGATGGACAGGATGATCTGCGAAGGGTATTACCGTTCCTCCGGGCGTGACCGTAAGCGGCCTACGGTCACCCGTTCCGAAAAAATCGTTTTCTCCACAGACGCCTGCGTCGGATGCGGCGTC
>CADCCI010000016.1:0-18018 GCA_902799895.1 uncultured Bacteroidia bacterium
GTTGTATCTTCGCATCATCAATGTAAACCGATATCAGGACATCAATGTCCTAACTACTTATTGTTCAACATCGGTAAACTTATATCAGGACTAGACACATCTGACTCTTGCCAATCCCGGCAATTCTAGCAGGTTCTTTCCCGAAATTATCGTTATTATTCCTTCCTCCGAGACGCATTTCGAGGGACTGTGTGTTTATACGGTTGAAATGTGTTACCTTTACAGTTCTAATGAAGGCGTGAGTGTATAAAGAACTGGATGAGCAGGCACTGGCCAGGTACTGCTCTCTGAAGGACAGAATGGCAGAGGATGAACTGTATAGAAGATATGCAGTTAGGGTGTATACGCTCTGTTGTCGATACCTTAGAGACGAAGATGACGCAAAGGACCTGATGCTGGAAACGCTTATCCAGGCTCTGAACAAGATTGATACCTTCAAGTATACGGGAAAAGGTTCCTTGTATGCTTGGATTAGCCGGATTGCCATCAACATGGCACTCAATCAGATCAAGCGTCACCGGTGGCGAATGGTTCCCCTGGACTTCCGGTCACAAGACAACCTCCCGGAACCCACCGAAGAGGAGGTGGCCGAGATTCCAAAGGAGAAATTGCGGGAATGGATTGCGGAGCTGCCGATTATGAGAAGGACGGTTTTCAACCTGTACTGCATTGACGGATACTCGCATCAGGAAATAGGCAAGATGCTGGGAATCAGCGAGAGAGGCTCCACCAGCACGCTGGCAAAAGCAAGAAAAGAACTGAAAGACAAGATTCAACGATACTTGAAGGAACAAGACCGATGAGACAGTGGGAAGACATAATCAAGGACAAGATGGAAGAGCCGGAAGGCGCACTTCCTGAAAGCGTCTTTGCCGAGTTCTGCGCCCGCCGGGAGGCAGCAACTGCTGCTCCAGCCCCGAAGCGGTTCCCGCTGATGTGGGCTGTTGTTCCCGCTGTTGCTGCCGGTCTCGCAGCCGTTTTGCTCCTCCATAAGCCTTCCGTGCCGGAGGGAGACATCCAGATTATCCAGCAGCCATTGACTCCCGTTGCTGTAGTAACGGATTCCACCACGGTTGCCGAACCCGACCAGACGACGCCACTCATTGCCCAAGTGGTTACGCCAAAGGTGGCACGGCAGGCTGTTGTGAAGCCCCAGGAGGTGGAGATCGTTGAAAATGTAGAACCGGCAGAGGAGGATACAGCCACGACTATTGATGATAAGGCTACGCAGGCAGATGTCCCGCAGACGGATATGCCGGATACTATTGATAAAGAAACGCCTGACCGCCCCATCACGACCACCACTTCGCCTTTCATCCCTGAGCGCACCAAAGCTACGCCGGTGAAGATGAAGGTCGGCCCCGCCGCAGGTATGATTGCCGGAGGGGGGCTCTTGGCTGCGATTATCCCACCTATTCTTGGAGCTGGGACTAAGATGGACAATGATCTCATGGCTGATTCCGATAAGCCGGGTGGAACAGACTTTTTGACACCAGATTCTCCAAAAGATGAACGCACAGGAAATGCAGTTCACTATTTCCCGCTCAAAGTGGGTTTGTCGGCCAGATTCCCCATAAGTGACAGGCTTTCCATTACGACAGGACTTGATTATTCGTGGTATAAGTCTTCGTTTACCTATTCGGTGTCTGGAGAAAAGATTCAGAATGCGCATTACCTGGGAATCCCTGTACGCCTGGATTGGACACTTGCCTCCAACAAATGGCTGGATATATACGTAGGTGGAGGATTTGAAGGAGATTTTTGTCTGGGAGCAACGCTTGCCGGAGAGCGGATTGCAAAAGACGCCTTCTGCGCTTCTCTGCTTGGTGCAGGTGGAATTCAATTTAATCTTACAAAGAGATTTGGCGTTTACGTTGAGCCGGCATTAAGTTGTACCATAACACCGGAAAACCCGGTACCGGAAACTTATCGGACAAAAAATCCTCTGATGTTTTCGGTATCATCGGGACTTCGCATAACAATAGGACATTGATTATTAATTCATATTACCCATGAAACGCATTCGAACAATTTTGATTGCTTCCCTGCTTTGCCTTGCGGGCCTTTCACTTCAGGCACAAGACCGTTGGATATATTCTGCCGAGCTGACGGCCGGCGTGGGCTTCAAGCAGGGGCCTCTTTTCTTTGTAACGCCCCAGTTTACCGCCCAATATCCGTTGGGAGGTGGCTTTACGGCAGGAGCCGGGGTCGGATTCCGCATCGGACGGCCCTGCTATCAATATACCGTTTCAAACGGGTCCGGCAGCCGGTCGTTCTGCACAGAACTGGACATTCCCCTGTATCTTCGCTTCGGGTATGGCAAAGAGCATTTCTTTGCCCATCTGGATGCGGGCTATGCCGTCGGTATTTTTACGCGCTATTCAGGAAACGAGGTCGGGGGCTCGAATAAGAAGGATCCCAGCTACAGCGGCTTCTTCTTTGAGCCGCAGTTGGGCTGGAAATTCGGGCGCAGAAGCGCCTTGGCCTTGGGTTTCCTGCTGCAAAGAAGCCAATTCATTGATTCCTGGGAGGAACGAGACGGCGCTTCCATCATCCAGGGAAGCCAGCGCCAGAAACAATTCACACCGGCCCTTACCCTCCGCTATAGTATTCTGTTCTAATGCTTGACGATTCGGACATTTTTCGTATCTTTGTAAGTTATGAGAATTGTCCGATTTGTCTTTGGAATTCTAACGGTATTCCTTTTTGGAGTCGGCGCCTTTGCGCAGACTCCCGACATGCGCGACCAGGATGGCCGGGCCTACCTGCAAGAGAATATCGACCGGGTGGCGGCGAACTACCACGGGTACGAGTTCCATCCGCTGGCGTACACCCCCGCCCCGAAGGGATATAAGCCCTTCTATATCAGCCATTATGGCCGGCATGGATCCCGTATGATCACCTACTCGTCCGCGCACAAATACATCATCCGCAAACTGACGGAACTGGGCGATGCGGGGCTGCTTTCCCCGAAGGGAGCCGAGTTGCTGGAACATGTACGCCACCAGTGGGAATGGCAGGAACCGCGCCAGGGGAAGCTCACGGCCAAGGGAGCCGGCGAGCATGACCGTCTCGCGCGGAACCTGTACGCATCGTTCAAACCCGTATTCAAAGGCCGCAAGGCCGTGCGGGAGGTCAGCAGCGTATCGGACCGCTGCCACGCCAGCATGCGGCATTTTACCGTCGCGCTCCAGGATTGCAACCGTAAGCTCACCTTCGATGCCGATTCCGCCCAGGCGCTCATGGCCTACATCATGGTCACGCCGCCCGATTCCATCGTTCACGACCGGGTGAAACCCTACCTGGACAGCCTGTACGATCATTGGCTCGTTCCGGAGGACGCCATCGCCCCGCTGGTGACGGATCTGAAAAAGGCGATGAAAATCATGCATCATCCCGTAAAATTCGAACGCTACCTGCACGTGGTGTGCTCCATCGCACAGAATTTTGACGAGACGCCTATGTACGAGTATCTTCCCTTCGAGGAAGCCTATAAACTCTGGAGCATCAAGAACGCGAACCTGTATTTCAACCACTGCAATTCGGCACCGTTCGGAGACCTCCGGATGCCCTATGCCAGCACGCTGGTAAAGGATTTCGTAGAGAAGGCCGACGAGTGCGTGGACGCGGGCCGCTATTGCGCCGACCTGCGTTTCGGACACGACTGGGGCCTGATTGCCCTGGCCTCGTGGATGGGGATCGAGGGGTTTGATGAGCGCCTGACCCGGCAGAACCACGAGCGCTGGAAAAGCGGGAACGAGGTTTCCATGGCCTCCAATATCCAGTGGGTTTTCTACCGGAACCGCAAGGGCGACATCCTGGTGAAATTTATCTATAATGAGCGTGAACGGACAATCCCTGCCCTGGAAGCCGTGAATGGGGTGTACTACCGCTGGAGGGAGGTGCGTCCCTACCTGCTGGGACGCTTCCCCGACCCGGCCGTTCCCAATACCGAACTCACAAACGACGTTATCAATTAAAAAGATATGAGCAGAAAGACACGCGTGCGTTTTGCACCCTCCCCGACCGGCCCGCTGCACATGGGCGGTGTCCGTACAGCCTTGTATAACTACCTGTACGCCAAGCAGAACGGCGGCGATTTTATCCTCCGGATCGAGGATACGGACTCGCACCGCTTTGTGCCGGGAGCCGAGGAATATATCATCGAAGCCCTTTCCTGGTGCGGGATTGTCCCCGACGAGGGTGTGGACGCTTCCGGGAAGGTGGTGGAGACCCCTTCCGAGCGGCATCCGCACGCTCCCTACCGGCAGAGCCAGCGCAAACCCATCTACCGGCAATATGCCGAGCAGCTCATCGCGAACGGATTCGCATATTATGCCTTCGATACGGCCGACGAACTTGCCGCACGGCGCGCCGAGGCTGAGGCCGCAAAGCAGACCTTCATCTATAACCAGGTCACGCGCAAGACGTTACGCAATTCCCTGACGCTGCCCGCCGAAGAAACCGCCCGCCTGCTGGAGACCACCACAGACTGGACCATCCGTTTCAAGATGCCGGAAAATACCGTCGTGGTGATGGACGACCTCATCCGCGGTCACATCGAGGTAAATACCGACACGCTGGACGACAAGGTCCTCTGGAAGCGGGCCGATGAACTGCCGACCTACCACCTGGCCAACATCGTGGACGACCACCTGATGGAGATTACCGAGGTGATCCGCGGCGAGGAATGGCTGCCGTCGCTCCCCCTCCATTACATGCTCTACAAGGCCTTTGGCTGGGAAGATACCATGCCGCGCTTCGCACACCTGTCCCTGCTGCTGAAACCCGACGGAAAGGGCAAGCTTTCCAAACGCGACGGTGACAAACTGGGCTTCCCGGTGTTCCCGCTCCGCTGGGTGAATCCCGAAGGAGAAGTGTCCCGCGGCTATCGCGAGGACGGCTATTTCCCCGAGGCCTTCGTGAACCTGCTGGCCTTCCTGGGCTGGAATCCCGGCGATGACCGGGAGATCCTTTCCATGGACGAACTGGTGCAGGCCTTCTCGCTGGACCGCATCGTCCGTTCCGGAGCCCGTTTCAGCGTAGAGAAAGCCCACTGGTACAACCGCGAATACCTGCGGATGAAATCGACCGAAGAACTGACCGGTCTGTTTATCCCCATCCTGGAACAGAACGGCATCCATCGCGAAAAAGATTATGTGGCCGCCGTGGTGGCCCTTACCCGCGAGCGCGTGACCTTCGTGGCCGATTTCTGGACCGTGGCAAAGTGTCTCTTCGTGGCCCCAGACAGCTATGATGAAAAAGATGCGGCCAAATTCTGGACGGCGGAAAATGCCACGCTGGTGGGCGCCGCCGCCTCCTGGCTCTGCAAGGACTATAGCGGTCCCTGGACCAAAGTCGGGATTGAAGAAGCCCTCGTGGAGCATATCCGCTCCCAGGAATGGCCCATGGGCAAGGTGATGAACGCCCTTCGGCTTGCCCTCACCGGCGCCGCCAGTGGACTGGGTATCGCCGACCTGGCCGCCCTGCTGGGTCCCGCCGAAGTGGCCGCCCGCGTAGCCTCTGCCGAAAAAGCATTAATGAAATAAAACTTATTAAATATCAAAACATTATGAAAAAGATTATTACCCTTGCAGCCGTTGTTTTTGCCGCGATGATTTCCGCAAACAGTTTTGCCCAGATCCGTTGGAGTGCTACCGCCGGCTTTGGCCAGGGAACCCTGTCTGAGAAATCCGGGGGCGTGACGGTTTCCGATACCGACAACGGTATCTACGCCGGTATTCTCGGCGAAATGCCGATCCAGGGTGTTCAGAACCTGGGTATCGAAGCCGGTTTGGTTTATTCCTGGTTCACGGACAAGACGGAAGGCGTCAAACAGAATTTCCATGCGCTCAACCTTCCGGTAAAAGCCAAATACAGTTTTCCGCTGAGCAACGAGTTTGGTTTCTTCGCCCTGGCCGGTCCCACCTTCGCCCTGGGTCTGTCTGCCACGAACAAAGATAATGGTGCCACCCTTGACCTGTTCGAGAATTACCTCAAGCGTTTTGACATCAAACTGGGTATTGGCGCCGGCGTTTGCTACAATGACCTGATCGAGTTCCGCGTGGGCTATGACTGGAGTCTGCTCAATATCTCCCAGGTCAGTGGTAGAACGGGCCATCTCAACTACCTGCACATCGGCCTTGCCTATAAATTCTAATTAATTTAATATCAAAGTATTATGAAAAAGATTATCACCCTTGCGGCCGTTCTGTTCGCTGCAATAATTTCCGTCAACAGCTTTGCCCAGATCCGCTGGAGCGCGACTGCCGGCTTTGGCCAGGCAACCCTTTCTTACAAATCGGGCGGTATTACGGTTTCTGGTACCGACAATGGTATCTATGCCGGTGTCCTCGGCGAAATGCCGCTTGAGGGCGTTCAGAACCTGGGTATTGAAGGTGGCGTGATCTATTCCTGGTACATGGACAAGAAAGATGGTATGAAAGAAAACCTCCACTATCTCAACGTCCCGGTAAAGGCCAAATACAGCTTCCCGCTGGACAACCAGTTCGGTTTCTTCGCCCTGGCCGGTCCTACCTTCTCCTTGGGTCTGTCGGCCACAGACAAGAAAGATGGTGCCTCAACCGATCTGTTTGACAGCACCCTGAAGCGCTTCGACATCAAATTGGGTATTGGCGCCGGTTTCAGCTACAACGACAAACTCGAACTCCGCTTTGGCTATGACTGGGGTCTGCTCAACCAAAGCCAGGTGAGCGGTACCACCGCCAGCATCAGCTACCTGCACATCGGCCTTGCCTATAAATTCTAATCCTTTCGTATGAAACTTGGAATTGGAAGCGACCATGCCGGGTTTGCATACAAAGGGAAACTGATTGCCCTGCTGCGCAAAAAAGGATATGAGGTGGTGGATTTCGGAACCGACTCGCCGGCAAGCGTAGATTATCCGGACATTGCCCATCCCCTGGCCAAGGCCGTGGAAAACGGGACGGTTGACGCCGGTATCGCCCTGTGCGGTACGGGCAACGGAATGGCCCTGACGCTGAACAAGCATCAGGGCATCCGGGCCGGCTTGGCCTGGAACAGCGAAATTGCCCGCCTGGTAAAGGCGCACAACAACGCCAACGTGCTGGTCATGCCGGCGCGCTTCATCTCCTACGCCATGGCCACCCGCATCGTCAACACCTGGCTTACCACTGCCTTTGAAGGTGCCCGCCACGAACGCCGTATCAGCAAAATCCCCTGCGCGTAATGGTCCTGGAGCGCAGCATCGATGCCTACCCGGAAGGAATCATCCTCCCGATAGACAAGCCTTATCGCTGGACCTCGGCCGATGTGATCCGCAAGGTTAAGTATGCCGCTATCAAGCATTTCGGCAAAAAGAACCTGAAGGTGGGTCACGCCGGTACGCTGGATCCCTTGGCGACGGGCGTGTTGCTGGTATGCATCGGTGCCGCTACGCGCCAGGCAGAGACGCTGCAGAAACACGACAAAGAGTACCTGGCGGGGATAGCCTTCGGGGCTACCACCCCCTCGTACGATCGCGAGAAGGAAATCGACCGTTTCTTCCCGTACGAACACATTACCGCCCAGGCTGTGGAAGCAGTTCTGCCCCGGTTCCTGGGCGAGCAGGAGCAGATTGCGCCGCTGTTTTCCGCCAAATCGGTCGATGGACAGCGGGCCTATGAGCTTGCGCGCAAACTGTATCGCGAGCACCGCGACAACTCGGATGCCGCCGCCCTGCTATCGCGCCAGCGGATTACCATTCACTCCCTCCGCCTGGAGGCTTTTGAGCCGGCCGGCACTCCATCCGAGACAGGGCGCCAGCTCGCAGGAACGAGGGGAAATGCTCTCTCGGCCGTGTCTGCCGGGGCAAGCAACCGGATCCGGGTGACGGATAACTCGGCGCTGGGGCTTCCGGTGGCCACCCTCCGGATTGCCTGTACCAAAGGCACCTACATCCGCGCATTCGCCCGCGACCTGGGCGAGGCCCTGGGCAGCGGCGCCTTCCTTGAAAGCCTTTGCCGCACCCGGACGGGAGACTATTCCATTGACAAGGCCTTGTCACTGGAACAGGCCCTAGCCCTCTTTGGTGCAATTCCTAACTCTTTGAAAACCAACACCTTACCATAAAACCCGGTTCCCAAAAATTAGGAACCAGATTTTGGCGAATTAGCTATAAATCAATAACTTAGAAACAGCAAGAGAAATGCAGACCAGGAGTTATACCGTAGCAGGACAGACGTTTACCGTGGCGCTGGAAGAACCTTGGCGCTTTATGGAGTACACCCCTGTCGTGGCAGACCGCATCCGCCGGGCCGCCGCCGGCGAGGTTCTCGATATTGCCCCTGTGCGCGCCGGGGACGATGTTCCCGCCCGGACCTATGTGACGGCCAAGGAGGAACTGCCGGCCGATATGGACCGCCACACCCTGGATTTCTCGCAATATGAACCTTTTACAGACCAGGTGCAGACCGAGCCGGTATTTACCTTGCGGGTGCGGCAGGCTTATCCCCAGTGGCTGGAAAAGGTGCTGGAAAACCGTTCCGTGCTCCAGGAAATCCTCCGAGTCGATAACCAACTCCCCTGGTATTACATCTTCCGCCTGCCGGACGGACGGACGCTGTACGAATTTGAACCGGCTCCCGGCAAAATCGCGGGCTATCTGGTGGTGGATAAGGGCGACCGCGACGCCGATTTCTTCCCCGCCCCGAACATCGGCCCTTATGCTGTCATTCATCAAATCAGCACGGTCCTGATGATTCTCTACACGTATAACACCGCCTTGAACGGGACCTTGCTGATGCATGCCTCTACGGTCCGGCTCGGCGGAAAGGCCTATGTATTCCTGGGGACGAGCGGAACCGGGAAGAGTACGCATAGCCGCTTGTGGCTCAAGCACATAGAAGGTTCCGAACTCCTGAACGACGACAATCCCGTCATCCGGGTTACGGACGGTTCCGTCCGGATTTACGGCTCGCCCTGGAGCGGCAAGACCCCGTGCTACCGCAAGGTGGAAGTGCCCATCGGGGGCATTGTCCGGCTGGAGCAGGCACCGAAGAACGAGGTGGCGCAGATTGCGGGCATTAAGGCCTATGCCAACGTTATTGCATCGGCCGCGTCTATCCGCTGGCGCAAAGACATCATGGACGCCTTGAGCAAGACGGCCGAAACCGTCGTAACCCTCACGCCGTGCTGGCACCTCAAATGCCTGCCCGACGCCGACGCCGCCCTCACCTGCAAACAGGCCGTTACGGCTGGGAGTTAATCCTCGTCAAATTCAATCATGACATCCACTTTCTGGCCGTCTGCGGTAAGGGCGTCGGGAAGAAGATAGGACTGGTCGTCCAGGGGGACGGCCATTTCTTCGCCATGCCAGGAGAAGGCCAGGAATTCGCCGGTGAATTCTATTACCTTGGCCTTGTCCTTCAGGCCCAGGCCGGCAACCAGATCGCGGCCCGGGACGAGGCGCGCACAAGGAATGTCCTTGCCTCGGAAATAGGTCTCGTCTCCGTTATAGGAACGCGACGTAATGATGCAGCGCGTCTTCATCTTATCTTAAAATACAAGCAGATACAAAGCAGCTGCCACGCAGGCGCCGGTAACGGGGCCCAGAACCGGAACCCAGCTGTAGTCCCAGCCGCTGTCGCGTTTGCCGCGGATGGGCAGGAGGGCGTGGGCCAGGCGCGGGGAAAGGTCGCGCGCCGGATTCATGGCATAGCCCGTGGTTCCGCCAAGCGACATGCCCAAGGCCATGATGAGGCCCGTCACCGGGAAGGCGCCCAGCGAACCCAGGCCCACCTCCGCTGTATTGCCGGATGTGGCAAAGGCCAGGATAATGAACACCAGCACGAAAGTGGCCAGCATCTCGCTGAAGAAGTTCACCGTCCGGTGATCGATGGCCGGCATGGTGCAGAAGCAGCCCAGCATCCCGTCGGGGTTATCGGCCGTGGCCGCAAAATGATCCACATAGAAGGCATAGACCAGCACCGCACCGGCAAAGCCACCCAGCATCTGGGCCACCACATAGGGCAGCACCGCGCTCCAGGCGAATTTACCCGCAAGGGCCAGGCCCACCGAGACGGCCGGATTCAGGTGTGCACCCGAATACGGGCCCGCAATGAACACACCGCACATGACGGCAAGGCCCCAGGCCAGGGAAATGACGACCCAGCCGGCGCCCTGCGCCTTGGATTTGTTCAACGTAACGGCGGCGCAGACGCCGTCTCCCATCAGCACGAGCACCATGGTGCCCAGAAACTCAAACACACATTTGTGGAAAAGGGTCAGTTCCATATCGTTATTGGTTACAGTTTACCGTTCGTCCGATGGCATCGGCCCAACCCGCGCACAGGGTGGAAACCCGCTGCGGGTCTGCCTGCGGCGAGAAAGCCTTCTCCACCTGCCACTGGCCTTTGATTTCGTCGATGGAGTCCCAATAGCCCACCGCCAGGCCCGCCAGGTAGCAGGCGCCCAGGGCCGTGGTCTCGGTCACCTTCGGCCGGATAACCTCCGCCCCCAGGATATCGGCCTGGAACTGCATCATGAGGTTGTTCCGCGAAGCGCCTCCATCCACCTTCAGTTCCGACAGATGCACCCCGGCGTCGCGCTCCATGGCCCGCACAATGTCCATGGTCTGGAAGGCAATGCCCTCCAGGGCCGCCCGTGCGATATGGGCCGCCGTCGTACCCCGGGTAATCCCGTGGATGCCGCCCTTGGCGTAAGGATCCCAGTACGGGGCGCCCATGCCGGTCAGGGCCGGGACAAAGTACACGCCGCCGTTGTCGGGCACCGAGGCGGCCAGGGCCTCGACCTCCGAAGAGGACCCGATGATGCCCAGCCCGTCACGCAGCCACTGTACCACGGAACCGCCCACGAAAATACTGCCCTCCAGGGCATAATCCGTGCGGTCGCCGATCTTCCACGCCACCGTGGTCAGCAGGTTGTTCGCAGACAGGATCGGCTTGGAGCCGCTGTTCATCAGCAGGAAACAGCCGGTGCCATAGGTGTTCTTCACCGAGCCGGGCTCGGTACACATCTGTCCGAAAAGGGCTGCCTGCTGGTCGCCCGCCATCCCGCTGATGGGGACCTCGCCTCCCAGCAGGGCCGTATGGCCGTACACCTCGCTGGAGGAACGCACCTCCGGCAGCATCGACGCCGGGATCCCGAAGAGATCCAGCAGCTCGGTATCCCACTGCAACGTGTTGATATTGAACAGCATGGTGCGCGATGCATTGGAGACATCGGTCACATGCACCTTCCCGCCGGTAAGGTTCCACACCAGCCAGCTGTCCACGGTACCAAACCGCAGGTATCCCGCATCGGCCATGGAACGCGCTCCGGGAATGTTCTCCAGGATCCACCGCACCTTGGTCGCGCTGAAATACGCATCGATGATGAGGCCGGTTTTCTCGCGGATGCGGGCGGTGAGGCCCTGCGCTTTCAGGCTGTCGCAATAATCGGCCGTCCGGCGGTCCTGCCAAACGATGGCATGGCAGATGGGCTCGCCCGAGCGGGCGTCCCAGACCACGGTGGTTTCGCGCTGGTTGGTGATACCGATACCGGCCACCTGCTCGCCCGAGAGCCCGGCCATGGCCACGGCTTCCGTCATCACGGCCGCCTCGGTGGCCCAGATTTCACGGGCGTCATGCTCCACCCAACCCGGTCGCGGGAAATGCTGGGTAAACTCTTTCTGCGCCACGCTGAGCACATTGCCGGCGTGGTCAAAAACGATGGCCCGGGACGAACTGGTCCCCTGGTCCAGGGAAAGGATACATTTTTCCATATTATGCAAGTTCACAAATCAGGGTTGCACTGGTGCACGCAGTCACCTTTACGGTAGCATAATCGCCCGCCCGGTACGCTCCGGCGGGGAAAACGCACATCATATTGTTGGAGGCGCGGCCACACAGCCGGCCAGGATCCCGTTTCGACGGCCCCTCCACTAGCACCTCCAGGGTCCGGCCCACCTGGGCGCGGTACCGCTGCAGGCTCATCTCGTTCTGCAGGGCGATGATTTCGTTCAGCCGGCGTACCTTTACGTCTTGGGGCACATCGTCCGGATAATGGCGGGCGGCCAGGGTGCCGGGACGCTCGGAATAGGCGAACATAAAGGCCGAGTCGAAACCGACCTCCCGGAAGAGGCTCAGCGTCAGGGCATGATCTTCCTCGGTTTCCGAGCAGAAACCTGCGATGACATCGGTCGTAAGGCCGCAGTCGGGCATCAGGGAGCGGATTTTCGCCACCCGCTCCAGGTACCATTCCCGCGTGTAGCGGCGGCGCATCTTTTCCAGCAGGCGGTTGCTGCCCGACTGGACGGGCAGATGGATATGCCGGCAGATGTTCGGCCGCGAAGCCATCGTTTCCAGGACGGTATCGGAGATATCCTTGGGATGCGAGGTCGCAAACCGCACCCGCAGTTTCGGGTCGATATCGGCCACCCGCGCAAGCAGCTGCGCGAAATCCACCACCTCCCCTTCCGGCGAAGTCCAGCGGTAGGAATCCACGTTCTGTCCCAGCAGCGTCACCTCGCGATACCCTCGGGAAAAGACATCGCACGCCTCGCGGACAATGCTGTGCGGGTCCCGGCTGCGTTCCGCCCCTCGGGTATAAGGCACCACGCAGTAGGAGCAGACATTGTTGCAGCCGCGCATAATGGAAATGAAGGCCGACACGCCCCCTTTGTCGATGCGCACCGGGGCGATATCGGCATAGGTCTCTTCGTGCGAAAGCAGGACATCGATCTGCGGGTTTCCGGGCGATACGGCGTCCAGCAGCCGAGGCAGCGAACGATAGGCGTCCGGTCCGGCCACGATATCCACCTTTCCGCTCTCCAACAGCTTGTCTTTCAGGCGTTCCGCCATGCACCCCACGATTCCCACAATCACGCCGGGACGGGCCTTTTTTTGCTGCGCAAAGACCTCGATGCGGCCGTGGATGCGCTGCTCGGCATTGTCGCGCACCGAGCAGGTGTTGGCCAGGATAACGTCGGCCTCGGACATCTCCTCCGTGCGGGCATAGCCTTTTTTGGCCAAAATCGAGAAAATGACTTCGGTGTCATTCACATTCATCTGGCATCCATATGTTTCGATGTAGATTTTCTTTTCCATTGGCATGGTGCTTGATGTACAAAGATAGGATTTTTCAACGAATATTCATATCTTTGCGTTATGCGAAAAGTCAAACATATCCTTCTCCTGGTGGTGGCAGTGCTGCTTGTCGCCGGGTGTTCCCCGGCCAAGAAGGTCAAAGATATCCGCCTTACCTCGTGGGAAATCCGGGATGTCAAGCCGCAAGGGTTCCGCGGGTTGAACGCGACGATTGCGGTCGGCATCGACAATCCGGCCATGAGCGTCACCATCGACCGGCTGGAAGGCTTGATCCACACCAACGAAAAGGAATTTGCCCGATTCGAGACCACTTCCGGCATCCAGCTGGCCGGGAAAAGCGAGCAGGTTTACGAAGTGCCCTGTTCCTTCTCCCTGTGCGACGGGTTCACCATCCTGCATGTGTTTGCCCTTATGGAGACCCAAAAGCTGGATGACCTGAACGTGGATGTGGTGGCACGCGTCCGGGTGAAAGGCATTTCCAAGACGCTCCGTTATTCCGATATTTCCATCAAAGACTGGATAAAATGATGAAGAAACTGCTCCTGCTTGCCGCCCTGCTGCTGGGTTGCGGCGCCGTGAAGGCCCAGGACCTTCCTGTAACGACTTCTCCGGCCGACACGCTGGCCCCCTTGAACGTCTATACCGTGGATTCCACCCTCGTGGGCCGCAGCATCTTCAACCTGCTGCCCGACCAGGTCAAAGTGCATCAGTCCGATGCCATCCGGGGGGCGGTGCTGCGTCGCGTCAGCGCAAATGAGGACAAGTCCGTCAGCGGCTACCGGGTACGGATCTTCTTCGACAACAAGCAGACCTCCCGCACCGATTCCGAAGCGGCCCTGATCCGCTTCCGTTCCAGCTATCCGGACATTCCCGCTTACCGGAATTTCTCCAATTCGTTCTTCCGGGTCACCGTGGGCGATTTCCGGACCAAATCCGAGGCGCTGCGCCTGCTGTCAAAGATCAAATACGAATTCCCGGCCGCCTTCCTGGTGCACGAAAGCATTAATTATCCGGCCGTTAACCCCGTGCAATAACGCATGACGCAGATCAAGCAAGGACTCGAACTGAAGCAGACGCAGCGGCTTTCCCCGCTGCAGATGCAGACCATCCGGCTCATCGAGCTCCCTGTCCAGGAACTGGAACAGCGGATCAAAAGTGAGTTCGAGGACAATCCTGTGCTTGACGACGATGCCCCCACCCGCGAGAGCGACGACAACGAACCCAAGGACGTTTCCATCGATGAAATCGACGAGAACGACCCTACCCCCGCCTATCGCCTGCACGTGAACAATTACGGCAAGGACGAGCGGCCGCAATACAATACCTTTTCCGTCAAAGAGAGTTTTACCCAGAGCCTGATGCGGCAGCTGGGTTTCCGCGACCTGGACAAGCATCAGCGCGAAGTGGCCGCGTTTATTATCGGCAGCCTGGACGAGGACGGCTACCTGCGCCGGGACCTGGATTCCCTGGTGGACGACCTGGCCTTCCGGGCCGGCATCGAAACCACTTACGAAGAAGTGGAAAGCCTGCTGAAAGTCATCCAGGAGTTCGAACCGGCCGGTGTCGGGGCCCGGGACCTGCGCGAATGCCTGCTGCTGCAGCTGCAGTCCGAAAAACAGACCGAGGACGTCCGCCTGGCGGAACGCATCCTGGAAGACTATTTCCAGGAATTCTCTAACCGGCATTTCCAGAAAATCATGTCCCGCGCCGGCATTTCCGAAGACCAGCTGAAAGCCGCCATGGGACGCATCGTGAAACTGAATCCCTCGCCCGGCGGCCAGATTGACGACAGTTATAGCGACCAGGCGCAGCAAATCATCCCCGATTTCGTGCTGGACTATAACGGGGGGCAGTTTGAACTGAGCATGCCGCGTTTCAACATCCCGGAAATCCGCGTGAACCGCAAGTATGCCGATATCCTGGAAAACGCCCAGTATACCCAGGACCGCGCCCAGAAAGAGGCCGCAACCTTTGTCAAACAGAAACTGGATTCGGCCAAATGGTTTGTGGAGGCCTTGAAACAGCGCCACAATACCCTGGAGAAGACCATGCGGGCCATCCTGGATTTCCAGCACGATTATTTTGTGGACGGGGACGAGAGCAACCTCCGCCCCATGGTGCTAAAAGATATCGCCGAGCGCACCGGCTTCGACATTTCCACCATTTCCCGCGTGGTGAACAGCAAATATATCGAAACGCATTTCGGCATCTTCCCGCTGAAATATTTCTTCTCCGAGGGTTTGGAAAACCAGGAGGGAGAGGAGGTATCGACCCGCGAACTGAAAAAGGCGCTGAAAGAGTGCATCGAGGCCGAGGACAAACGCAAGCCGCTCACGGACGACCAGCTGGTGGACGAGATGACGCGGCGCGGCTACAAGGTGGCACGGCGCACCATCGCGAAGTATCGCGACATGCTGAATATTCCCAAGGCGAGGTTACGTAAAGAGCTCTAAATGAATTCTTCCCGCTCACGCATATCTTTCAGGCGGAGCTGGATGGTGGAATTTCCCCGATAATAATTCTCCACAATGGAGTAGCAGATGTCCAGCGGATTGCCGGCCTTGATGTAGTCGTAGTATTCGGACATGTTGAAGGCGATGGAGGCAATCTGGTGGTAGGGCTGCGATTCCTGGATGAGGTCCAATTTCATGTGCACGCCGCCTGCTCCTACCTTGCGGCCGTTGCCGGCATCGTACACGTTTTCCGTGACGAATACGGGGTTGCTGTTGCCCGGTCCGAAGGGCTGGAACTGCTTTAGGATGCGGAAGAATTTCGGGGTAATCTGCGAGAAATCCAGGCGGGAATCGATCTCCGTGAACGGGGTCAGCATCTCCGGAGTAATCTTTCCGGCGATGAAGGAATCGATTCGGGAGGCAAATTCCGCCAGGTTTTCTTCCTTGAGGGTGAGGCCGGCGGCATAGACGTGTCCGCCGAAGTTTTCCAGCAGGTCGGCGCAGCTTTCGATGGCTTCGTACAGGTCGAATCCCGCCACGCTGCGGGCCGATCCCGTCACGAATCCGTTCGATTTGGTGAGCACGATGGTGGGGCGGTAATAGGCCTCCACCAGCCGGGACGCCACAATGCCCACCACGCCTTTGTTCCACTGCGGGTTAAAGACGATGGTCGCATTCTCGTGGGCCAGGCAGTTGCCCTGCGCAACCATATCCAGGGCCTCCTGGGTAATTTCCCGGTCGATATTTTTGCGGTCGTTGTTGTTGTCGTTGATCTGCTCGCCGATGCGGAAGGCCGTCTGGTCGTCCGAGGCTGTCAGCAGCTCCACCGCCAGGCGTCCGCTCTCCATCCGGCCCGCCGCGTTGATGCGCGGTCCGATTTTGAATACGATATCGTCGATACCTACATGGCCGGGTTCCAGTTTGGAGAGGTTGATCATGGCCAGCAGGCCCTTGCGGGGATCTTCGTTGAGCCGGCGCAGGCCGAAATGGGCCAGTACGCGGTTCTCGCCCACCATGGTCACCAGGTCCGACGAGATGCTCACCACCAGCAGGTCCAGCAGCGGAAGCAGCGACTCAAACGGAATGTCGTACCGCTGGGAATAGCCCTGTACCAGCTTGAAGCCCACGCCGCAACCGGACAGGTCGTCGAAAGGATAGTGGCAGTCTTCCCGCTTGGGATCCAGGACCGCGACCGCTTTCGGAAGGGCGTCTTCCGGAAGATGATGGTCGCAGATAATCATGTCGATTCCCTTGTCGCGGGCGTATTCCACCTTTTCGATGGCCTTGATGCCGCAATCCAGGGTGATGATCAGGGTGAAACCGTTGTCCGAGGCCCAGTCGATGCCTTTGTAGGAGACGCCGTACCCTTCGTCATATCGGTCCGGGATGTAATAGTCGATCTGCTCCGTAAAACGCCGCAGGAAGGAATAGACCAGGGCGACCGCCGTGGTACCATCCACATCATAATCGCCATAGACCAGGATCTTTTCGCCCTCGGTAACCGCCTTGCGGACCCGCTCCACGGCGGCGTCCATATCGGTCATCAGGAAGGGATCGTGCAGGTTGTCCAGACTGGGACGGAAGAAGGAGCGGGCCTGTTCGAAGGTCTCCACGCCCCGCTTGACCAGCAATTCGGCCAGGACCCGGTCAATCCCGAGTTCGGCCGCCAGCGCACCGGCCTTTGCGGGGTCGGCCGCTTCCTTGATGATCCATTTCCGTTCCTTGAACATACGACAGTTATTAATCAGACAAAAATAGCAATTTTTTTGTACCTTTGCAAAATTGTAAATCAGTATAGAAGAATTTTATGGCAAACATCGAACGCAGCGAGCAGGAAATCTTGCGCCGGGAATCCCTGGCGAAAATCAAGGAGTTGGGCATTGAACCGTATCCGGCAGCCTTGTATCCGGTTAACGAAACCGCCCAGGGAATTGCGGAGAAATACGATCCCGAAAAAGGGAACCTGCAGGACGTCTGCATCGCGGGCCGCATCATGTCGCGGCGCATCATGGGCGCCGCCTCCTTCATGGAGCTCCAGGACGCCTCCGGCCGCATCCAGGTATATGTAAAACGGGACGATATCTGCCCCGGCGAGGATAAGACCCTGTACAACACCGTGTTCAAGAAACTGCTGGACATCGGCGACATCATCGGCATCAAAGGCTTTGCCTTCATCACCCAGACCGGGCAGTTGAGCATTCATGCCCGCGAGTTGGTGCTGCTGAGCAAATCGCTGCGCGTGCTGCCCATCGTGAAGACCGATGCGGACGGAACCGTCCACGACGGCTTTGCCGATCCGGAGCTGCGCTACCGCCAGCGGTATGTAGACCTGATCGTGAACCCGCAGGTGAAAGATGTTTTCATCAAACGGGCGAAGATTATCGCCACCATGCGCGAATACTTCAACGCAGCCGGCTGCCTGGAGGTGGAAACGCCTATCCTGCAGGCCATTCCGGGCGGTGCTACGGCCCGTCCGTTCATTACCCACCACAATGCGC
>CADCCI010000016.1:18038-20896 GCA_902799895.1 uncultured Bacteroidia bacterium
CTCATCGTGGGCGGTTACGACGGTGTATACGAGTTCGCAAAGGACTTCCGCAACGAAGGCATGGACAAGACCCATAATCCCGAATTCACCTGCATGGAGATTTATGTGGCCTACAAGGACTACCTGTGGATGATGGAGTTCGTGGAGAAGATGCTGGAGAAGGTGGCCGTTGCCGTGAACGGTTCTACGGTGGTGAATATCGCCGGGAACGAGGTGGATTTCAAGGCTCCCTATCGCCGTATCGGCATCCTGGATGCCATCAAGGAGTACGCCGGCGTGGATGTGAAGGGAATGGACGTGGCGCAGCTGCGTGCCACCTGCGACAAACTGCATGTGGAGTATGCCCCTTCGATGGGCGTGGGCAAACTGATCGACGCCATTTTCGGCGAATACTGCGAGAAGAATTTCGTCCAGCCCACCTTTGTGATTGACTATCCGGTAGAGATGTCCCCGCTGACCAAACGGCATCGGACCGACCCTACCCTGACCGAGCGTTTCGAACTCTTTGTCTGCGGAAAGGAACTGGCCAACGCCTATTCCGAGCTGAACGACCCTATTGACCAGCTGGAGCGCTTTGAGGAGCAGGCCAAGCTGAAGGCCGGCGGTGACGACGAGGCCATGTTCATCGACTACGACTTTGTCCGCGCCCTGGAGTACGGAATGCCTCCGACCTCGGGCCTGGGCATGGGAATCGACCGCCTGACCATGTTCATGACGGGTCAGACGACCATCCAGGACGTCCTCTTCTTCCCGCAGATGCGGCCGGAGAAGGTGGTCAAGAAAGACGAAGAAGAATAAATCCCTCTATATGAAAAAATTCCTTCCCTGCGCCCTGGCGTGCATGTTGGCTGCTGGGCTGACGTGCGGATGCCGCCCCAAGACGCTGGTTGGCGTCGCCTTCCCTGATCCGCCCGTAGAGATCGTGTCCAACGCGGATTTCGGGATGCAACTGATTAACATGTTCAATATCATCCGGATACCGGACGGAACCTACCGGATGTACTTTATCGCCAATCCCAAGGATGGAATTGCGGAAAACGAGCACCTCCAGAACCTGTATTATGCCGAATCGCAGGATGGTTTCCATTATGAATTGAAGGGTAAGCTGATGGACGAGCTGGTGGAGCAGACCGTTTTCCTGGTGAAGGATAAGGAGTATCCCTACCGTATGGTGGGCAACCAGTGGATTGGGGAAAAGAGCTGGGAACGTGGCATGTTCCTGTGGAAGTCGAAGGACGGTATTACGTTCACGGACAGGAAGATGCTGTACGATTTCCTGCACGATACCCAGAACGTGATGATTCCCCGCGGCAACCGCTTGAAACTGTATTCCCGGGTCACGCAGGAGCACTACAAGAACCGGAGAATGACGGTTGCGGAGTTCAACCAGGAGGGAGAACAGATCAGCGATACGGAAATCCTGGCGGGAGACTTCCTGTACAATACCGCGGCCTGTAAGGTGGACGAACGGTACGATTTGCTCTTCCCCACGTATTACAATACCCACGGCGGCACCACCGACGCCTGTTTCTTCCGTTGCTACCTGGCCGACGGTCCCTTCGTCCGCGAATTGCCCTGCGCCCTGAACCGCTGGGTGGAAGCCGACGAGAAGTGGGTGCTGGCCGCGCCGGGCTTCGTGTACATCAACGGTGAGCGATACCTGGCCTTCAATACCCGTACGAAATCGCACGAGACCAGCCAGACCGGAATGGTGAGTAAGTATAAACTGATCAAGGCGGTCCTCGAATACCAATAGACGGAAGTTGAAAGGATGATCGAGCGTATTACATCGGCCCAGAATCCGAAGATCAAGCATCTGCTGGCGCTGCAGGAGAAGTCCCGCCTGCGCCGGGAGGAGGGGCTGTTTGTGGTGGAGGGTCGACGCGAGTTGGAGCACTGCCTCGCCGCCGGCTTCCAGATTGACACGCTCTTCCTCTGCCCCGAGATTGCCGGTCCTGACCTGCCCGGTCTTGCCCCTGCCGGGCTTGCCCCTGCCGGGCTTGACCTCACTGCCGGGCTTGACCCTGCCGGGAGCCCCTTGCCCCCTTCAGACGTCTCGCTTCGCTCGACCCCACCGTTCACTCCGTTCACGGTCCCCCCTCTTCCGATGCCGAGGGCGGCACGGTCTTCAGGGGGCAAGGGGCTCCCGGCGCGGATCGTACACGTATCGAAAGAAGTTTATGCGAAAGTTGCCTATCGGGAAGGGACCGAAGGCGTCATCGCCGAAGTCCGCTGGAAAGAACGCGCCCTGGCAGACCTGCTGCCCAAGGAACATGCACCGCTGATTATGGTGCTGGAAAGCGTCGAAAAACCCGGCAACCTGGGCGCGGTGCTGCGTAGCGCCGATGCCGCCGGCGCAGATGGCGTCATCCTCTGCAACCCCCTCACCGACCTCTACAACCCCAACCTAATCCGCGCCAGCATCGGCGCCGTATTCACCGTACCGGTGGTGGCCTGTACCTCGGACGAAGCCATTGCCTGGCTCAAAGAGAATGACATCCGCATCCTCACGGCCCAGCTGCAGGATTCCGCCCCCTATTACGATGTAGATATGACCTGTGGCACTGCCCTGGTAATGGGTACCGAGGCCACCGGCCTTACCGACGCCTGGCGCCAGGCCGCCGACGCCCACATCCTCATCCCCATGCTCGGCCGCCTGGACTCCCTCAACGTCAGCGTCTCCGCCGCCATCCTCCTCTACGAAGCCGTCCGCCAGCGCCAACGCTAACCCTCCCGGCAACGGCCGGCCGGGGAGGAGAACCTTTTGGGTTGAGTTCCCCGCATCCCGGCCGAGCCGTAGCCGCCGCTCCTGGCCGTTGAGCGGCGGTGATGCCGGTTTTCTTGGTGTCCCGGGGTGG
>CADCCI010000017.1:0-2522 GCA_902799895.1 uncultured Bacteroidia bacterium
TCCACCGGGCAGTGGTCCGATCCGAAAATCTCATTGTGGATGTCGGCCGATGCGATGCGCCCCTTCAGGGCATCGCTCACCAGAAAGTAGTCGATGCGCCAGCCGGCGTTGTTCTCGCGGGCGCGGAAGCGGTACGACCACCAGGAATATTTTACCTCGTCGGGATGCAGGACCCGCCAGGTATCGGTAAACCCGGTTTCCAGCAGGGTCGAGAACTTTTCGCGTTCCTCGTCGGTAAAACCGGCGTTTCGGCGGTTCGCGGCGGGGTTCTTGATGTCGATTTCGCGGTGGGCGACGTTCAGGTCGCCGCAGACCACCACGCCCTTGCGGGCGGCGAGGCCGTTCAGATAGGCCCGGAAATCATCCTCCCAACGCATCCGGTAGTCCAGGCGGCGCAGGCCGTCCTGGCTGTTGGGCACATAGACGCAGACCAGGAAGAAGTCTTCCATTTCCAGGGTAATCACGCGGCCCTCGTGGTCGTGCTCGTCGATGCCGATGCCGTAGGTGACGTTCAGGGGCAGGTGACGGCTGTAGATGGCCGTTCCGGAGTAACCCTTTTTGTCGGCCGAGTTCCAATAAGAGGTATAGCCGGGGAATTCCAGGTCCAGCTGGCCCGGCTGCATCTTGGTCTCCTGCAGGCAGAAGAAATCGGCGTCCAAGTCTACGAAGATATCCGCAAACCCCTTGCCGGCCACGGCCCGCAGGCCATTTACATTCCAGGATATGAATTTCATATTATTCGAGGTTCCAGGTGGTGCCTTCCTTGCCGTCTTTCACGGTGATGCCGTATTGGGCCAGCAGGTCGCGGATGCGGTCGCTCTCGGCCCAGTTTTTCTCTGCACGGGCCTTGCGGCGGTCTTCCAGCACGATTTCCATTACGCCTTCCAGGGCTTTTTCGGCCTTGCCCGAGCCGCCGGCGGCTTCTTCGTCCACCAGGCCCAACACGCCGCCCACCACTTCGTCGAACAGTTTCGCCAGCGCCGCCTTATCGGCCGGAGAGAGGTTGCCCGCGTTGATGAGTTTTACCGCCTCGAACAGGTGTGCAATGGCCATGGGCGTATTCAGGTCGTCGCACAGGGCGTCCACCACGGCCTCGCAGAGGGCCTTTACCGATGCGGATGCTTCGCCTTTGCATGCCTGAACGGGTCCTTCGCCTTTGCATGCCGGGGCGGATGTCCCGCTCTCGTTCGCTGAAGCGAGGGAATATGCTCTCTCGGGCGGAACATCCGCCCCGGCAGAAAGTTCCCGCCACGCGGCCATCAGCCGCTTATAACCCTTCTCCGATGCCTGCAAGGCTTCGTTGCTGAAATCCAGCGTTCCGCGGTAGTGCGCCTGGAGAATGAAGAAACGGACCGTCATGGGCGTGTAGGCCTGGTCCAGCTTGGGATGATCCCCGCTGAATAGCTGCGGCAGGGTAATGAAGTTGCCGAGGCTCTTGCCCATCTTCTGGCCGTTGATGGTAATCATATTGTTGTGCACCCAGTAGTGTACGCCCTGCGTGTGGCGCGAGGCCACGTTCTGGGCAATCTCGCATTCGTGGTGCGGGAACATCAGGTCCATGCCGCCGCCGTGGATGTCGAACTCCCGGCCGAGGTATTTCTCTCCCATCACCGAGCACTCCAGGTGCCAGCCCGGGAAACCTTCGCTCCAGGGCGAGGGCCATTTCATGATGTGCTGCGGCTCGGCTTTTTTCCACAGGGCAAAGTCGTAGGGAGCGCGTTTGTCGCTCTGGCCGTCCAGCGAACGGGTGCCCTCGAGGGTGTCGTCCAGCGTCCGGCCCGAAAGGATACCGTACCGATGCTCCTGGTTGTATTTTTCCACATCGAAATATACGCTGCCGTTGCTGATGTAGGCGTATCCGGCATCCAGGATGGCCTTGATGGTCTCGATCTGTTCGATGATGTGTCCCGATGCACGCGGTTCGATGGAGGGCGGCGCTACGTTCAGCATCCGCATGGCCTCATGGTAGCGGTTGGTATAGGTCTGCACCACCTCCATAGGCTCCAACTGCTCCAGCCGCGCCTTCTTGGCAATCTTATCCTCGCCCTCGTCGGCATCGTGCTCCAGGTGACCTACATCCGTGATGTTCCGCACATAGCGGACCTTGTAGCCCAGATACTTGAGCAACTTGAACAGCACATCATACGTAACGCCCGGACGCGCGTGCCCAAGATGGGCATCGCCATAAACCGTCGGGCCGCACACATACATCCCCACATGACCGGGCTGAATGGGCTTGAAAAGCTCCTTCTGCCGGCTCATCGTATTGGTCAGAAATAAGTCTCGCATATTCCTCCTATAATAATCCTTGTTATCTTCACTACTCTTTGAACCTGCTAATATACACAATTCCCCAACAACGACCAAAAAAACCGCTCCGCCCCTTGCCCCTTTGCGTGCTCCTTCCAGCCCACCTTTCCCCTATTCACGAGTTCCTTCCAGCCCTCCATTCCCCTTTTCACGAGTTCCTTCCAGCCCTCCTTTCCCTTCTCCCACCCCTTCCTTTGGACGGTCCCACGCAA
>CADCCI010000017.1:2634-42547 GCA_902799895.1 uncultured Bacteroidia bacterium
GGAGCCACTGATCATACCCTTGAAAAAATGAAGGAGGGTATGATCAAAAACGGCCCAAAATGATCATACCCTTGGCAAAAATACACAGGGTATGATCACTAACCCTGCCTGCCGGTTTGGTCAGACAGCCAGCATCAGTAGGGTTTGCAGGGAGGGTTGAGATAGATTGTTCAACATTGTTGAAAAGTTGAGGATAACTATCGGTGGAAAATCTTGACGGAGTCAAAAAGAGTGAGTATCTTTGCATGACTTTTATAAAACGGACTTTAGATGAAAGTTGCCATTATCATGGGATCCGCCAGCGACTGGCCCGTTATGGCCGCCGCGGAGGAGACGCTCGCCGCTTTTGGCGTAGAGTATGACAAGCGCGTAATCAGCGCACACAGAACCCCCGACCTCATGGTTGAATACTGCCGCAGCGCCCGCGAAAAGGGCATCGGCGTTATCATTGCCGCCGCCGGCGGTGCCGCCCACCTGGCTGGTGTGGCCGCCGGACTCACGACACTTCCCGTCATCGGAGTCCCCATCCAGACCAAGAGCCTCGGCGGGTTAGACTCCCTCTTATCTATGGTGCAGATGCCTTCCGGGGTCCCGGTCGCGACCGTTGCGATAAACGGAGCCAAGAACGCCGCCCTGCTCGCCATCCAGATGCTCGCCCTGAGCGACCCGGCCCTGACGGAGAAACTGAATGAAGACCGTGTGCGACAGGCACAGAAAATCAAAGAAACGCAAATATAACAGACGATATGCCCTTCTACCGTATTTTTGTTGAGAAGAAGCCCGCATTCCGGGTCGAGGCCGAAAGCCTCCGAGCAGAACTGAATGAAAACCTGCAACTTTCTCTCCCCAAACTACGGTTACTCAACGTCTATGACCTCTTCGGCTTTTCGGCAGAACTTGTCGCAAAGTCGAAGTATTCCGTTTTCGGAGAGGTGGTGACGGACGATGTGACCGTGGCCGAGGGGGATGCGGCCGCCGGCTTCTTTCGGGAGGCCGATGCGCTGGCCATCGAATACCTCCCCGGCCAGTTCGACCAGCGCGCCGCGTCGGCTGAAGCCTGCGTGAAGCTGCTGGATCCATCGGCCGATATCCGCATCAAGAGTGCGAAACTGGTGATCGCCGAGGGCGCGTCTGCCGATGAGATGGCACGCATCCGCCATTATATGATCAATGCGGTGGAGTGCCGCGAGAAGGATCTGTCTCGTCTGACCGATACCGAGCAGGCGCCGGTGCGCCCCGTCCCCGTTCTGGACGGCTTCCGCAACCTCCCGCTTCCGAAAGAGGCAGCAGCGTGCAAAGCGGCAGCAGGGTGCCCCGAGGGAGCATATCCCCTCGTTTCAGCGAACGAGGGGCACCCTGCCGCCGCTGGCGCAGAAGGCTCAGCGAAAGGAGGTCCTGCCGCCGCTGAAGGCAAGCAGTCCGGCAAGCAGCCGGCTGCCGTTCTGGCAGCCTTCTGCAAGCAGTACGGACTGGCGATGAATGCAGACGACCTGGCAGAGGTGGTGAAGTATTTCCGGGAGGAAGGCCGCGACCCGAACGAAACGGAACTGCGCATCCTGGACACGTACTGGAGCGACCACTGCCGCCACACGACCTTTACCACGCAACTGCAGAGCATCGATGTAGACGAATCCTTCATCAAAGAAGATATCGACGGCACCTTGCAAATGTATGCCAAGATCCGCGAGGAATTGGGCCGCACCCACAAGGACATTTGCCTGATGGACCTGGCCACCGTGGGCGCCCGTTACCTCAAGGCCAAAGGCCTGCTGGACGACATGGAGGTGAGCGAAGAAAACAACGCCTGCAGCATCTATGTAGACGTGGACAACGACGGAGTCGTAGAAAAATGGCTCCTGATGTTCAAGAACGAAACCCATAACCATCCGACGGAAATCGAGCCCTTCGGCGGCGCGGCCACTTGCCTGGGCGGCGCCATCCGCGACCCGCTCAGCGGCCGCAGCTATGTCTATCAGGCCATGCGCGTCACGGGTGCGGGCAACATCTGGAAACCGGTTCCGGAGACCCTACCCGGCAAACTCCCGCAGAAAGTCATTTCCCGCAAGGCGGCTGCCGGATATTCCTCCTATGGCAACCAAATCGGCCTCGCAACCACGCACGTGCGCGAAATCATCCATCCCGGCTATACCGCCAAGCGCATGGAAATCGGAGCGGTGGTGGGAGCCGTGAAGGCGGAAAACGTCCGCCGCGAGAGCCCGGTCCCGGGCGATATTATCCTCCTGCTGGGCGGCCGCACCGGCCGAGACGGCATCGGCGGAGCCACGGGATCATCCAAGGAGCATACCGAGGCCTCCCTCGAAACCTGCGGCAGCGAGGTCCAGAAGGGAAATCCGCCGGAAGAACGCAAACTGCAGCGCCTCTTCCGCCGTCCCGAGGTAACCCGGCTCATCAAGAAATCGAACGACTTCGGTGCGGGCGGCGTGAGCGTCGCCATTGGCGAACTGGCCGACGGCCTGGATATCTGGCTGGACCGCGTACCTACGAAATACAGCGGCTTGAACGCCACGGAACTGGCCATCAGCGAATCCCAGGAACGGATGGCCGTGGTCATCGAAGCGAAGGATGAAGCGGCCTTCCGCGAGTTCTGCCGCCAGGAAAACATCGAAACCACCCATGTGGCCGAGGTAACGGATACCGCCCACATGCGCATGTTCTATCACGGGGAATGCGTGGCCGACCTGGCCCGCAGCTTCATCGACAGCGCCGGCGCCAAGCACTATTCCCGCGCCATCGTGGGTCCCGTGGAAGACAAGGAGCCCTTCCTCCCGCGGGAAGAGTTCGATGGCAAGACATTGAAAGAGAAACTGTTCAGCCTGATGGCAGACCCGCAGGTCTGCTCGCAGAAAGGCCTGGTGGAAATGTTCGACAGCACCATCGGCCGTTCCACCGTGCTGATGCCCTACGGCGGTATGCTCCAGACCACGGAGACCCAGGTATCGGTCCAGAAACTGCCTACCGACGGGTACACCGACACGGCCAGCATGATGGCCTTCGGGTACAACCCCTGGCTGGCATCCTGGAGCCCCTATCACGGCGCCGCCTATGCGGTGGTGGAAGCCTGCGCCAAGGTGGTGGCCGCCGGCGGCGACTGGAAAGGCATGCGCTTCTCCTATCAGGAATATTTTGAAAGGATGACGGCCGACGCCCACACCTGGGGCAAGCCGCTGGCGGCCTTGCTGGGCGCCCTGAAGATGCAGGTAGCCTTCGGCCTTCCGTCCATCGGCGGCAAGGATTCCATGAGCGGCACCTTCGAAGATATCCACGTTCCGCCCACCCTGGTGGCCTTCGGTATCACCACGGTAAATGCCGGAACGGTCATCTCGCCGGAACTGAAATGGGAAGGCAACAACCTCTACCTGATCCGCCATACCCCGCTGGACAACCGGATGCCCGATGTGGACCAGCTCAAGGCCAACTGGGATTTCGTGCATCGCGAAATCGAGGCCGGCCATATCGTATCGGCCTTCGCCACCGGCCCGAACGGAGCGGCGGAAGCCCTCTGCAAGATGGCCTTCGGCAATGCCTTCGGCGTGGAAGTCAAGGCCTCCGAGGAAGATCTCTTCGGCGGCGCACCGGGCTGCATCGTCGTAGAGGCGGAAGGCGCGCTGGATTATCCGAACGCGGTCCTGCTGGGCCACGTAACCTCCGGCGAGGACGGCATGCTGCACATCAACGGAACTGCGGTGGATCTGTTCGAGCTGATGAACGCCAACCTGGCCGGTTGGGCGCAGGTCTATCCCGATCGCAGCAAGGCCGATTTCAAACGCATCCTCCCGAAAGGAATGGAGGGCGAGAAGCCGTTCAAGGCTCGCAAGGCCGATCTGAAATATCCCGGCGAGAAAGTGGAAACGCCAGTGGTCTATATCCCCGTGTTCCCGGGCACCAACTGCGACTACGATACCGCCAAAGCCTTCCGCAAGGAGGGTGCCGAGGTCCGTTTCGGCGTGTTCTGCAACCTCACGCAGGAAGACATCTTCCGGTCTATCGATGAAATGGCCGAAGCCCTGAAACAGTGCCACATCCTGGCGCTGGCGGGCGGTTTCTCGGCCGGTGACGAACCCGACGGCAGCGGCAAGTTCATTGCCAACGTGCTCAACAATCCCAAGATTGCCGAGCAGGTGCATGCCCTGCTGGACCGCGGCGGCCTTATCCTGGGCATCTGCAACGGTTTCCAGGCCCTCGTGAAATCCGGCCTGCTTCCGTACGGCCGCCTGGGCCAGGTAACAGAGGCTTCGCCCACGCTCTTCCGCAACGACATCAACCGCCACATCTCCCAGATGGTTACCACGCGCGTCAGCACCACCAACTCACCTTGGCTGGCAGGCCTGACGGTGGGCCAGGAGTTTGCCATCCCGGTGAGCCACGGAGAAGGCAAGTTCGTGGTTAGCGAGGAAATGGCCAAAGAACTCTTCCGCAACGGCCAGGTGGCCTTCCAGTATGTGGATGCGGTCTCTGACGAAATAACGATGTCTTCGCCCGAGAACCCCAACGGTTCCTATTACGCCATCGAGGGCATCATCAGCCGGGATGGTCGCATCCTGGGCAAGATGGGCCACTCGGAGCGGTACGAAAAGAATCTGTTCAAGAATATCGACGACGATCTTGAGCAGCCGCTGTTCCGCAACGCCGTCAACTATTTCCGTGGAATATGATAGGTGGTCTACACGAGGAATGCGGCGTGTTTGGCGTCTGGGGAGTTCCCCATGCCGCTGAACTGACCTATTACGCCTTGCACTCGCTCCAGCACCGGGGACAGGAAGGCTGCGGCATCGTCTCTGTGGGAGAAGATGGCCAGCTGCGCCGTGTCAAGGGCCTGGGCCTGGTGTCCAAGGTGTTCGACGGCTCGCACCTGGCCCAACTTCCGGGCAATTGCGCCATCGGCCACGTCCGTTATTCGACGGCGGGCGGCGGCGGTATCGAAAACGTCCAGCCCTTCTTCTTCCGGCACCACACGGGCGACTTTGCCCTGGCCCACAACGGCAACATCGTCAATTCCTACGAACTGCGCCGCGAGCTGGAAGACATGGGCAGCCTCTTCCACGCCACGTCCGACAGCGAGATCCTGGCCCACCTTATCAAGAAGAGCACCTTCTCCCAGAACGACCCGCGCATTTTCTCCATCGTAGAGGCGCTGAACCGTCTGGAAGGAGCCTTTGCCTTCCTCATCATGACCAAGAACCGCATTTACGCGGCCCGAGACAAATACGGCTTCCGGCCGCTGTCGCTGGGTCGTCTGGGCGATGGTTACGTGGTGAGCAGCGAAACCTGCGCGTTCGGGGCGGTGGGGGCCGAATTCATCCGCGACCTGGAGCCCGGCGAGGTGGTCACCATCGACCACCACGGTTTGCGTTGCCGCAAATATTCCGATTCGATTCGACACGCGATGTGTGCCATGGAATACATCTATTTCTCGCGTCCCGACAGCGACATCGAAAGCCGCAACGTGCATACCTTCCGCCGCGAAACCGGCCGCCTGCTGGCCACGGAGGCTCCGGCCGATGCCGATATCGTGGTGGGTGTACCGGATTCCTCCTTGAGCGCCGCCATGGGTTATTCCGATGTGAGCGGTCTGCCCTACGAAATGGGCCTGATCAAGAATAAGTATATTGCCCGGACCTTTATCCAGCCCTCGCAGGAGCTGCGCGACAAGGGGGTGAAAATGAAGCTGTCGCCGGTGCGGAGCATCATCGCCGGAAAGCGGGTGGTGCTGATCGACGACTCCATCGTCCGGGGAACCACCTCGCTGCGGATCGTCCGGATGCTGCGCGAAGCGGGTGCGAACGAGGTGCACGTGCGTATCGCCAGCCCGCCCATCAAATATCCCTGCTTCTACGGGGTGGACATCAGCACGTACGAGGAGCTGCTGTGCGCTTCGCGGACGGTGGAACAGGCGCGGGAGGCCATCGAGGCCGATTCCCTGGCCTTCCTGTCCGAACAAGCCCTGTTCGATGCCGGAAAACGGGCCGACCTGTGCCTGGCCTGCTTCAACGGGAAATATCCTACGCCGTTGTTTACGGCCATTGAAAATGCAAACAAAGACGGAAAATTCTAATTTACGATATGGCAGTTGATTACGAAAAAGCAGGCGTGAGCCTGGAAGCCGGTTACGACGTGGTCCGGCGCATCAAGAAGCACGTCCGTTCTACCGACCGCCTGGGGGTGATGGGCAACATCGGCTCCTTTGGCGGCATGTTCGACCTCAGCGCCCTGGGCGTGAAGGAACCCGTTCTGGTGAGCGGCACCGACGGCGTGGGTACCAAACTGAAAATCGCCTTCGCCATGGACAAGCACGACACCATCGGTATCGATGCCGTGGCCATGTGCGTGAACGATGTGCTGGCGCAGGGGGCGGAACCCCTGGTGTTCCTGGACTATGTGGCCCAGGGCAAGACCTATCCCGAAGTGGTGGAGCAGATTGTGGCCGGTGTGGCCGAGGGCTGCCGTCAGGCGGGCTGCGCGCTGGTGGGCGGCGAAACCGCCGAGATGCCGGGCATGTATGCCGATGGCGAATATGACATCGCCGGATACACCACGGGTGTGGTGGAGAAATCGAAACTCATCGACGGAACCAAGGTGAAAGTGGGCGACGTGCTGGTGGGCATCGCCTCTACCGGTATCCATTCCAACGGGTTCAGCCTGGTGCGCAAGATCTTCTCCGATGCCGGCCTGGACCTCCACAAGGTCTATCCCGAACTGGGCGGCGAGCCCCTCGGCCTGGTGGCCCTCACCCCCACGCGCATCTACGTAAAGCAGGTGCTGGATGTCATCCGCCAGTGTGATGTTCACGGCGTGGCCCACATCACCGGCGGCGGTTTTGACGAGAACATCCCCCGCATCCTGCGCGAGGGCCAGGGCATCCGTGTGAAGGAAGGCTCCTGGGAGATCCTGCCTATCTTCCGCTTCCTGGAGAAGTACGGGATGATCCCGCACCGCGAGATGTTCAACATCTTCAACATGGGTGTAGGCATGGTGCTGGCCCTGGATGCATCCGAGGCCTCCAAAGCCATTGAAATCCTGGCCGCCCACGGAGACAAGGCCACGGTAATCGGCGAGGTGACCGGCACGCCGGGCGTAGAAATCGAACTTTTATAATTATTTAGATATGAGAGCTTTAATCAGTGTTAGTGATAAGACCGGCGTGGTAGAATTCGCCGGTCGGCTGGTAGCCGCGGGCTGGGAGATTCTGTCCACGAGCGGCACGATGAAACTGCTTCGCGAAGCGGGCCTTCCCGTGACGAGCGTGAGCGATGTAACCGGTTTCCCGGAGATTTGCGACGGTCGGGTGAAGACCCTGCATCCCAAGATTCACGGTGCCCTGCTGGCTCGCCGCGACGTGCCCGCCCATATGCAGGCCCTGCAGGAGAACGGCATCGAGAAAATCGACCTGGTATGCGTGAACCTGTATCCCTTCCGCGAGACCATCGCCAAACCCAATGTGACCATGGAAGATGCGGTGGAGCATATCGATATTGGCGGTCCTTCCATGCTGCGCAGCGCCGCCAAGAACTGGGAGAGCGTGACCGTGGTCGTGAATCCTTCCGATTACGCCACCGTCCTCCAGGAGATTGAGGCCACCGGCAACACCACCCGCGAAACCCGCCTGGCCCTTTCCGCCAAGGCCTATACCCACACGGCCGAATACGATATGGCCATCTCGACCTATATGCGTGCCCAGGCCGGCCTGCCGGAGAAGCTCTTCCTGGCCTTCGACGAGAAACAGCCCCTGCGGTATGGCGAGAACCCTCATCAGAACGCCAAGTTCTTCCGCGGTCCTGTCGCCGTGCCCTATTCCCTGGCCACGGCCCGTCAGTTGAACGGCAAAGAACTGTCTTACAATAACATCCAGGATGCCAATGCCGCCCTGAACATCGTCCGCGAGTTCTCCGAGCCCTTCTGCGTGGGCCTCAAGCACATGAACCCCTGCGGCGCCGGTACGGGCAAGGATGTGGTAGAAGCCTGGACCAAGACCTACGAGGGTGACAAGACCTCCATCTTCGGCGGCATCGTCGCCTTCAACCGCGAGGTGAACCTCGCCGTGGCCGAACTCCTCAAGCCCATCTTCCTGGAAATCATCATGGCGCCTTCCTTCGCCCCCGATGCCCTGGAACTCCTCAGCACCAAGAAAAACCTTCGTCTTCTCGAAGTTGACATGCCGGCAGTAGCCGGAACCTCGTCGCAGGAAACGAGGGAATATGCTCCTCGGTTTTCGGCCACTGCCGGCAAGCAGATGCAACTGGTATCGGTAAATGGCGGCCTGCTGGTGCAGGAACAGGACCTGGACATCGTCCCGGTCGAAGCCGGCCAGTGCGTGACGGCCAAAAAGCCCACGGACAAGCAGCTGGCAGACCTGAACTTCACCTGGAAGATGGTCAAGCATGTAAAATCCAACGCCATCCTCGTCGGCAAAGACGGCATGGTCCTGGGTGTCGGTGCCGGCCAGATGAACCGCATCGGCTCGGCCAAGATCGCGCTGGAAGAAGCCGCGGCAACCCTCAAGGAAGCCGGTAAGGATATCCGCACCGAGGGTCTTGTGCTGGCCTCTGACGCCTTCTTCCCCTTCGACGACTGCGTCACCCTGGCGGCCGAATTCGGCATCACCGCCATCGTCCAGCCCGGCGGCAGCGTCCGTGACGAAGATTCCATCAAGAAAGCCGACGAGTGCGGCATCGTGATGCTCTTCACCGGACAGCGTCACTTCAAGCATTGATCCATGGACAGCGTTTATATTTTTCCCAGAAAAAAGTTTGATCAGCAAGTCAGGGAGATCACCCTGGAGCATTGTATGATGAAGACCGTTCTCGTCATCGGCGGCGGAGGCCGCGAACATGCCATTGTGGATGCGCTCAGCCGCAGTCCGCAGGTGGGCAAGATTTATTGTGCACCGGGGAATGCCGGTATCGCCGAACTGGCGGAATGCGTTCCCCTGAAAGAATTGCAAATCGCTGAGTTGAAGGAGTTTGCCATCGCCCATGAGGTTGACTTGACGGTGGTGGGACCCGAGGTGCCGCTTTCGGCGGGCATTGCGGACGAGTTCCGCGCCGCGGGTCTGCGCATATTCGGCCCCTCGGCCGCTGCCGCGCGCATCGAAGCCAGCAAAGACTTCGCCAAGGCGCTGATGGCCCGGCACAACATCCCCACGGCCGCTTATCGCACCTTCTCCGATTTCGACGCTGCCTGGGAGTATGTCCGGAAGGGCAAATTCCCCGTGGTCCTGAAATACGACGGCCTGGCCGCCGGCAAGGGCGTGGTTATCCCCGAGACGCCCGCCGAGGCAGAACAGGCGCTGAAAGACATGCTGCTGGACGAGTGCTTCGGCAAGGGCAAGGTGGTGGTGGAAGAATTCCTCACCGGCCCGGAATTCAGCTTCATGTGCTTTGTGGATGGTCTTGTGGTAACGCCGATGGTCCTTTCCCAGGATCACAAACGTGCCTTTGAGGGGGACAAAGGTCCCAATACCGGAGGAATGGGCGCCTATTCGCCCGTTCCCATCATCCCGCAGGAAGACATCGATTTTGCGCTGGAACATATCCTCAAGCCGGTTGCGGCTGCGATGGTCGCCGAAGGCTGCCCCTTCCAGGGCGTGCTGTACGGCGGCCTGATGAAGACCGCGGACGGCCCGAAGGTGATCGAATTCAATTGCCGTTTCGGCGATCCCGAGACGGAGGTGGTGCTGCCGCGCCTGCTGACCGATATCTATGACGTGTTCAGTGCGGTGGCCGATGGAACGCCGATGCCGGAACTCTCCTGGTCGCCGGAGGTGACCATGGGTTTTGTGATGGCGTCCAAAGGCTATCCCGGCTCCTATCAGAAGGGCTTCCCGATTTCCTTGCCGGGTGTCGCCGCTGGTGCCGTCAGGGTGTACCATATGGGAACGAAGTGCGAGGAGGGGGTGCTGAAGACGGCGGGTGGCCGCGTGCTGATGGTCGTCGGCACCGGCAAAACCCTGCAAGAGGCGCACGACCTTGCCCTGGAAACCGTCCGTAACGTGCAGTGCGACAATTTGTTCTATCGGTCCGATATTGGCTGGCGCGTGTTGTAAATTTAGACGAAGATGGCAACAATCATTAGTGGAAAAGATCTCTCGGCCAAGATGAAGGCCGAAATGGCGGAGCAGGTAGCCCTGTTCCCGGAAAAATATGGCCGCGTGCCGCATCTGGTGGTGATTCTGGTGGGGGAGGACCCGGCCAGCCAGTCCTACGTGCGGGGCAAGGGAAAGGCCTGCGAGGTGGTGGGCATCCGGAATACCACCATCCTGCGGCCGGCAAGCATTTCCGAGCAGGAACTGCTGGCGCTGATTGCCGATTTGAATGCCGATGACGGTGTGGACGGCATCCTCGTCCAGCTGCCGCTGCCGGACCATATCAACGAAGACCGCATCATCGCGGCTATCGACAAAGAAAAAGACGTGGACGGATTCCATCCGCTGAACGTGGCGGCGCTGTGGATGAAACAGCCCTGCACGGTTGCGTGTACCCCGAAAGGCATCATCCGGATGCTGGACGAGGCGGGGGTGGAGATTTCCGGCAAACGGGCTGTGGTAATTGGCCGCAGCCAGATAGTGGGCCTGCCCGTGGCGAAGCTCCTGCTGGACCGCAATGCAACCGTAACCATCTGCCACTCAAGGACAAAGAACCTCCCCGAGGTGACCCGTCAGGCGGAAATCCTGGTGGTCGCCATCGGCCGGCCGCGCTTTGTGACGGCCGATATGGTGAGCGAGGGAACGGTGGTGATTGACGTGGGAGTGAACCGCGATGCAGCCACCGGAAAACTTTGCGGCGATGTGGATTACGACGCCGTGGAGCCGAAGGCATCGGTCATTACCCCGGTGCCCGGCGGTGTGGGCCCCATGACCATCACCTGCCTGATGGAGAACACCATCGCCTGCTTCCTGAATCGCGTGGCGCGATGAAACTCCTGTTTCTGCATGGTCTGGCCTCATCGGGTGCCTATAAGATGGCTTCCACCCTGCGCATCCTGCTGCGGTGTGAGGTGCTTGCGCCCGATCTTCCCATCGAGCCGGACCGTGTAGAAGCTTTGTTGGCCGACATCTGCCTTACGGAGCATCCCGACCTGGTGGTGGGGCTGTCCTGGGGCGGTTTCTGGGCGCAGAAACTGCGGGGGCTGAAGAAGGTCCTCGTGAACCCCGACTTTCATGTTTCGCGGTTGATGCGGACGAAACTGGGGGAGGTGCCTTACCTTTCGCCCCGTGCAGACGGGGCCCGTTCGTTCTGGATCGGCCCGGAATTGTGCGATACCTATGAGGCCCTGGAGGCGGTGCAGTTTGACGGCCTGGACGCTGCCGAGCGTGCGCTGACCCGTGGTTGTTTTGCCACGGAGGACGAGCTGGTGCATTGCGGCGATGAATTTGCCCTTCATTACGGCGCCGCCGCCCGCGTGGACTATCCCGGCGGCCATCTTCCCAATTTCCCCGAAACCAAACAATACCTCCTTCCCGTCCTGCAATCCCTGCTGGGTTGAATGGGTACTGTTCAAATTTTAGGATTATGAAGTATCTGACCAACCTGTCCACCGATCCACACTGGAACATGGCGTTTGACGAGTTTATCCTGGAACAGTTTCCATTGGACGAGCCCGTGTTCTATCTGTGGCAGAACCGGCCTTCGGTCATAATCGGCTTTAACCAGAATGCCTATGCCGAAGTTAACCTGGACTACCTGGCCAAAAAAGACATCGTCCTGGCGCGGCGGGTAACGGGTGGCGGGGCCGTGTATCATGACTTGAACAACCTGAATTATACCATCGTGGGTCGTTCGCGCGACCTGGACCGGGACTATCCGGAGTACCTGCACTTCGTCGTCAATGCGCTCCGGCAACTGGGGGTTGCCGCAGAACAGAGCGGCCGCAACGACATCCTGGTGGACGGCCGCAAATGCTCGGGCTATGCCAAACGGGTTTGGAAAAATCGGCTGATGGTGCACGGCACCTTGATGTTCGATGTGGATCTGGCCGAGTTGACCGCCGCACTGGCTGTTCCGGGCAGCAAACTTTCTGCCGCGGGGGTAGCATCGGTCCGCAGCCGGGTAGCCAATCTGAAGGATTATTTGCCGCAATTTGCTACAATCCAGGCTTTCCAGTCCGCTCTCCAGCAGATGCTTTCGGCGGGCGATGGCCCCCTTCCCCTCACTCAGGAGCAGCTGGAGGCGATTTCCCGCGAAGCCGAAACCAAATTCCGTACCTGGGAATGGAATTACGGCCGCTCACCCCGGGCCGATTTCTCGGCGAGCCGGAAGTTCTCCTGCGGCACGGTCCAGGCCACTTGGAGTATTGACAACGGATGCATCCACGGTTTGCAGTTTGGTGGAGATTTTCTGGGGAACCTGCCGGCCGAGGCCCTTGCAGTTGACTTGGAAGGCTGCCGTTTCGATCGGTCGGACCTCTTGGAACGCCTCGCCATCGCCCGTCCTGCCCTCTATTTCGACGGTCTTTCACCCGAAGAACTGCTTTCCCTCTTTTATTAATCACGTAATTTGTCCTGTATGCGAAGAATAACTTTATTGATCCTTTTGGTCTTTGCAGCCCTCCCTTTGGGTGCCCAGACGGTGGAGTACTATCATGTGCCCGCGCCGAAGGTGCCAAAATACGTGGTATTTGCAGGTGATACGGTGTATTTCGATACGCCCGAACGCATCGAGCGGATGGACCGTGAGCTGCTGTCTTTCACCAACATGCACACCAATTCGGTGCTGATGCTCAAGCGCTCCACAAGGGTGTTCTCCCAGATTGTGCCCCTCCTGCGCAAAGAGCGCATTCCGGAGGATCTGAAATACCTCTGCGCCATTGAGTGCAACCTGGACCCCAAGGCCCTCTCCAATGCGGGGGCGGCCGGATTCTGGCAGTTCACCAAGGCAACCGGGCGGCATTACGGCCTGGAAGTGGGGGACGAGGTAGACGAACGCTATCATCCCGAAAAGGCCACCCGGGCCGCGTGCCAGTATCTGCGCGAAGCCTATGCAAAATACGGAGACTGGATGACGGTGGCGGCCAGCTACAATGCCGGACAGGCGGGCATCAGCCGTCGCCTGGAAGAGCAGCAGGAAGAATCGGCCCTGGAACTCTGGCTCCCCGAGGAGACGGCCCGCTACATGTATCGCATCCTGGCCGCAAAACTCTTTTTCGAGCATCCCGAAAAGTTTGGCTTCTATGTGCCCGAAAAGGATTATTATCCGGCCCGCACCGTCAGGAAGAAGGTAGAAATACAAGAGGCGGTGCCGAGCCTGGTCGATTTTGCCAAGGCGAACGGCACCACCTATTCCAAATTGCGCGAAGCCAATCTGTGGCTCCGGTCCGATAAGCTGACCAATAAAGCGGGCAAGACCTATACGGTCATCATCCCGTAGAACCCGTCAAACCCTTACTCACCCACGTGGAAGGCCTTGCGGAGCTCTTCCACCTGTTCGTCGTTGATGGGATGGAGCTTGCCCACCGGGGCGGCCATGATGAGGGAACGGGCACTGAAGTCCGCCACCTCCAGGCGGTCGAAGGTGTTGATAAGCTTGTCTCCCGTAACGATAACCGAATCGTTCTCCAGCAGCACGCAGGGGCGTGTCTTGAACTCTTCGGCCAGGGCGTCCAGGTTGTCGTACTGGCTGCCGAAGGGGAAGCGCGGTACATCCTGCAGGAAAATCCAGCTCTCCGGAATGGTCCGCACGTTGAACTCCACGCCCGTGGTGCAATAACCCATCAGGGCAGGGCTCTGCGTAAGGATGATGGAGTTGATCTTCGGGTTGCGGCGGTAGATCTCATGATGCAGGGCCACGCTGCGGCTGGCCATTTTGCCGGCTTCCACCATCCCGTTTTTCACCTGGACGATATCGCCCGGTTCGATGTCCCAGCGCTGCACGTTGGAAGGGGTGATGAGGAAGTCGTCTCCGCGCCAGCGGATGGATGCGGTGCCATAGGAGGAACACATGAGTCCCTGCGAGCAGGCGCGGCGTACGATGGTGCAGATTTCCGTGCGGATGGCCCGCTCGTCGGACGGATATTTCACGTTCATGAAGGGCCGCAGGTTGGTGTTGATGGCCTGCTCGTGCCGCAGGATCTGCTCCTCGGAAAGGAACTTCGGCTCTCCCAGGGTGTTGGCGTTCAAGATGGTACGGGCGCAGAGCTCCAGGGTCTCAAACCGCTGGTAGGCATCGGCGATATCCTCTCCCATCAGCACCACACCGTGGTTTTCCATGATCACGGCCTTGTAGTCCGGGTTCTTCTTGAACTCGTGCGCGATCTTCTCGCCCAGCAGCTCGCTGCCCGGCAGGGCATAGGGGGCAAAACCGACGGGGCCGCAAACGCTGCGGGCCTGCGGGATGATGCTGGTGTCCGGAATCTGGTGGACGATGCTGAAGGTAACCAGTCCCGGGGGATGGGCGTGGATCACCGAGTGCATTTTCGGGCGGATCTTGTACAACGCCCGGTGGAAAGGATACTCGGAAGAAGGCCGGTGGGGGCCGATGACGGTGCCGTCCGGTTTCACGCAAATAATGTCGGCGGGGGTAAGGGAACCCTTGTCGATACCGGCAGGGGTAATCCAAATGTCCCCGTTGTCGTCCATGATGGACACGTTTCCACCCGAGGTGGTGGTCATCCCGCTGCGATAGATACGCCCGATGATGATGGCGATCTGCTCTGCGGGATGCATGAGTTTTACATCCAGTTGTTTCATTAACTTTAATTAAATGTTACAGTTCGTTTGCGTGGGCGAGGAGGTACTTTTCGGCCTCTACGCTCCACAGACCGTTGTGGGCGGCGCAGATATCGGCCAGGCGGGCAAAGACCGGGCTGGTTTTGCCTTTCTCGGCGAAGTCTGCGATAGCCGTAAGCGGCATTTCAATATGGGTATAAATCAGCTTTTTCCCGCCCGGAATGGAAGGCAGGTTGAGCGTGGTGTCGATAACGGCGTTCAGGCCGCCGATATGGGTGACCAGGCCGGCCGGGTCCAGTCCGGCGGACAGCATCACCAGGGCCTCTTTCATGTCGTCGTTGTTGCCGCCGCTGGTGCCCACCACGTGCGACTGGTTGTAGTGCACGTCGTAGAAATTGAACGGAGCCTTGAACGGGGCCTTGGACGGGCCGGCAAAGAAATTCAGGCAACCGTCGAAGGCCAGGATATCGTCGGCCTGTTCCACCACCGGGGCCACCGGAGCAAAGCAGAATACGTCATCGTAGCCGGTTCCGCCGGAAATTTCCATCAGCATGGCGGCCGGATCTTCCACGCCACCCGTGTTGATGTACCGCAGGTCGATTCCGCGCGATGCGGCGAATTCCACCGTGTACAGGGTTGCGGCGCGGTCCAGGCGTTCCTGGTTGATATCGGTCACCACCATCAGCGAAGGCCGACGGTCGTCCCGATGCAGGGCATAGTTGATGGCGGCCAGGCCCATCGGACCCACACCCGCCAGCAGGGCCATCTTGCCGCCCTGTTTGATCTCCATGCTATGGACATAGGAGCCGGGATGCGTATGATAATTGGCGTGCATGGCACCGATGACGCAGGAAAGCGGCTCACTCAGCGAGGCGGGGTAAAAGCCTTCGCCGGTATATTGCAGCAGGCAGCCTTTTTCCATCACCTCGTTCGGGATGATGATATAGGTGGCATCGCCGCCCGCATACGGGTAGGAATAACCCGGGGCGCTGTACAAGCCCGCGGGACCACCTTCGTAGTTGATGGCCGGCTGGATGGAGAACTTGTCTCCGGGTTTGAACTGATCCTGCCATTTCTTGCCCACGGTGATAATTTCGCCCGCGAACTCGTGGCCGATGATGACCGGCTTCTCCGAGATGTTGCGGGGCACCCGCTTGTGGGTATCGGCCTGATGCGCGGCCTTATAGGAAGACATACAGATGGAATCGCTGACGACTTTGGCGAGGATTTCGTCTTCGCGCGGCTCCGGCAGCTCGAAGGTTTCGAGTCGGAGGTCGTCTTTTCCGTACAATCTGACAGCTCTGGTTTGCATATTCTTGATTATTAGTTATTTATGCTAACATAACCTGGCCACCGGTAACCGGGATGGCCTGGCCGGTCTCTCCGGTCTGCTCAATGGCATAAAGGATGGCCTTGGTCACATCCACCGGGTTGCAGCCCTTGTGCATGGGCACCTTGGACAGGTAATACTCTTTCACATCTTCCACCGTCTTGGCGCCAGGCACCTTGCCAGCATGGAGGTATTGGATGTACAGGCCCTTCTCCGGATCGCTCCACAGCGGTCCGTCCAGGTAGTTGCCCGGGCAGATGCTGTTTACTTTGATGCGGAAGGGGGCCAGCTCCAGGGCGAAGGATTGGGTGAGGCCGATGCCGCCGAACTTGCTGCCGGCGTAGGCAAAATTCGCCTTGCTGCCCACCAGGCCGCTCTTGCTGTTCACCTGAATGATATCGGCAAAATATTCCGGGTCTGCGGCGGTTTGCAGTTTCATGACGTGCTGGGCCACCTTGGCGCAGTAGAAATAGGCGCTGTAGTTGATCTTGGTCACGAATTCCAGGTTCTCCGGTGTCATGGCCTCCAGGTCTCCGGCCCGCACCACGCCTGCGTTGCTGACGAAGGTGTCCAGCGCACCGAAGTTGCAAATGGTGGTCTTGATGAGGTTGTTCAGGCTATCCATGTCGGCTACGTTCGTCTTTACGAAGATGGCGCGATTGTTTCCGGCCAGCGTGTTGAACGATTCGGCCGTCTTCTCGCCGGTAACCTCGTTCCGCGGGCACCGCCAGCCCCCACGGTACGGCGGTAATTCTCCACCTCCCAGTTATCGATAAAGTCTATCCAGGCCGGTTCCATGCCGTGTTCTCCGCCGAAGGAGCGGGCGTAGAAAGCCACCTTCATGGCATCCAGGAAGACTTCCGTGATGACGCGGGCGTTCTTGGCGTTGTCTCCTACGGCCACCAGGCCGATACCTTTGATGAGCAACACCTTGGGGGTGTGGCCCCTGCGGGTGACATAGGCTTCGATTTTTTCTTCGGCCTCGGCCGCCTTGTTCTCGCCGTCCACAACGATGTATTCGCTCTTGCAATAGACGATGCCGTCGGGCGAGAAGGGTGTGAGGACGCCTTTCGGGTTGGCCAGGAATTCATCCACCAGGGCGTTTTTGGTAACCTGAAGGGTCTTGAGGCCGCGTCCGCCGCGGGACAGGATCTGCCGGATGGCGGGAAGCACTTCGCTCACGCAGTCGCACACAGGTGTTTCCCCTTCCGGGAGGGGGGCCACCAGGGCTTCCAGCTTTGTCATTACGTCCTCATAAATAGCATCGATTTCTGCTACCGTATCGGCGGCTACGAAGATGCCGTGGTTCTGCAGGAAGATGACCTGCGGCTCGCTTCCGCGCTGCGCTTTCCACTGGCCGATGGCATCATACACCTTCTTGAAGAGGGTGTAACCCGGATCGGTATAGGCTACATATAGGGCGTCCGGGAAGAGTTCCGCACAGCGTTTTTCGGCCGTCACGGAGCACATGAGGCCGTTCACCAGCGTGGGATGCAGGTGGACGACATAGCTGAAATTCATGCAGTTGTGCAGGGAGGTTTCCACCGAGGGACGGCGTCCGCGGGTAAGGTTGGCGTCGGAGAGGTCTTCTTTTACCTGTGCTTCTCGTTCGGCGGCGTCGGCCGGGTAGGTTTTGGTGGCCATGGCGTCCAGGCGGGCGCGGTCCATGACGGCAAAGCCCTCTTCGTCAATGGTGGCCAGGGCGTGACCGCTAGCCTTCACCCAAAGATGGGTGGTGTCTTTATAAGAGGTGTTGCCGCCTCCGGCAATCACGAACCGGCTGTCAGCACCATATTTGCGGGATACCGCAATGAGGTTGTCTATTTCTTTCATAATTTTATTTTCAGGATTAGATCTTCTCCGGCGGCGGGGCTGTCCAGGCCGGCCTGGTGGGCGGCTACGCTGCAGGCGCCCCGCCAGTTGATGGCGCGGAGCTTTTCGCTCAGGACCTCGTTGTCGCGGGTGCGGAGCCGGATGGGCTCCAGGGCCGGGGTGTTGTGCTCGGAACCGAAGGTCACGATGAATCCCTCGTCCTCCAGGTAACCGGCATACTGCTCCAGTACCGCAGTGGTGTTGCGGGTGGTGATGAATTCCACGCTGCCGATGCCCCGTTTGCGCAGGGTATCGGCCGCTTTCATCAGGTCGCCCTCGAAGTCCGTGAAGTTGCCTTTCGCATCGTCGGCCAGGAAGGGATAGGTGGGAATGCCGCCCGCGGCACGGATGATATCGCACACGGTCTCCATGGGCAGGAAGGCTTTCGGATCCTCGGGTACGAAGGCGGCACCGCCCGATTTGAGCAGTTTCGAACGCAACTCATTCTCGGTTTTCGCGGGATTCTCGGCATCGGGATACAGGGCCAGGCGCAGGGCCTTGGCCAGGTGGCGTTCCCGAAGCTGTCCCTTGGTCAGGGTTTTCTTAATCTCATTGATATCCAATTGGATATCCTTTCCTTCGGCCTTCAGCCAGTCGTTGAGTTTGGCGCACATTCGCTCCACCTGGGCGTTGGACTCGGCTTTCACCTCTTCCAGCTGGCGCTTCGGCGCGCCCGAGAGCGTGGGAGGGCAGTTAAGCCCTTTTCCGCTCAGGTAGGTGCGGCCCGGGTTGTTCGGGTCGTTCACCCGCAGGCCGGCGGCCTGGTCTTCCTGGTTCAGCGAGATGAATTCTATATTGAAAAGGGGAAAGAGGCTGCGCCGGGCGCATTCCTCTTTCCACTCTCCGTAACCGTCCATCGAATAGAAATCATTGATTCCCACCACCTTCACGCCTTCGCGGGCCGCCATGTCCACGGCTTGCCCGATGCTGTCGAACGCGCTGAAGGAATACGGCGTGTGCAAATGGGCGTTTACATCGATGATCGTGCTCATAAGCTAGACCCCTTTCTTGGCCCGGATGATCTGCTGGGCAGCCGTGAAGTTGCCAGTGGGGACATAGTCCTTCAGCGGGACCATCTTCTCGTTGATGACGTCCAGGAACCACGAAGGCTGCGGGAAGAAGGCGGCCTCCAGCTCGTGGCAAGGGGTGATCCAGTTGCGGGAACCCAGCACCACGGGGGCGGCATCCAGGTCGTCGAAGCACAGGTCGGCGATGTTGGCGGCCAGGTCGTTCAGATAGCTGCCGCGTGCGCTGGCGTCTCCGGCGATGATGATGCGGCCGGTCTTCTTGACCGATGCAATCACCTTCTCATAGTTGAACGGCACCAGGGAGCGGGCGTCGATGACTTCGGCTTCCAGACCGTATTTCTCTTTCAACTCGTCGGCAGCCTGCAGGGCGCGGTAGAGCGTGGCACCGATGGTGAGGAAGGTCACGTCCTTGCCTTCGCGTTTCACATCGGGTTCACCGAGCGGAATCTCGTAATAGCCTTCCGGCACACCGCCCTGGTGGAACTCCTCTCCCTTGTCGTAGATGCGCTGGCTCTCGAAGAAGATGACCGGATCCGTCCCTTGGAGGGCGGCGTTCATCATACCCTTGGCATCGTACGGGGTCACCGGGAACACCACTTTCAGGCCCGGGATGTGGGTGCACAGGGACGTCCAGTCCTGGCTGTGCTGGGCACCGTACTTGGAACCCACGGAAACCCGCACCACCACCGGCATCTTGAGGATGTTGCCGCTCATGGCCTGCCACTTGGGCAGCTGGTTGAAGATCTCGTCACCGCAGCAACCCAGGAAGTCGCAGTACATGATTTCCGGAATGACGCGGCCGCCGCACATCGCATAGCCGATCGCGGTGCCGATAATGGCCGCCTCGGCGATGGGGGAGTTGAACAGGCGATGGTAGGGAAGGGCTTCGGTCAGGCCGCGATACACGGCGAAGGCACCACCCCATTCGCGGTTCTCCTCACCGTAGGCGACGAGGGAAGAATCCTTATAGAACCGGTCCACGATGGCTTCGAAGAGACCATCCTTGATGTTGTACATCTTCATCTTGGACACCGGCTTGCCTTCCGCATCCAGGTAGAAGCGGCACTTGCCGGCAATCTGTTTCACGCGCGGGTTCTCTTCCAGGGGGTGGTTGACTTCCGGTTTGGCGTCGCCCAGGGAATCCACGCTGCCGTTGGAGAACATCATGTCGCCCAGGAGCTCGTTCTCTTTCACGAGGTCCATGCGCGGCGATACGGTCTCATCGATGGCCAGTTTGTACATCTCAAAGATGACCTCCTTCATCTCGGCCTGGATCTTGTCCAGGTCTTTCTGTTTCGCCACACCGGCCTTGATCAACTCGCGGCCGAATCCGAGGATGCAGTCTTCGGCTTCCCAGGCGGCGATTTCTTCCTTGGTCCGGTACGAACTCTGGTCGGAAGGCGAGTGACCGCTGTAGCGGTAGGTAACCACGTCCAGCAGACAAGGGCCTTCTTTTTTCTCCAGCAGGGCTTTCTTGCGGCGGAAAGCGTCGATGACGGCCAGCGGATTGTAGCCGTCCACGCGCTCGGCGTGCCAGGCCTCCGGGTTGAAACCGGCGCCCAGGCGGGCCGGGAAGGTGTAGCCCATGGTTTCGCCGCGGGTCTGTCCACCCATTGCATACTGGTTGTCCATCACGTTGATGAGCACCGGCAGACCGCCCTTCATGTCGCCCTCCCAGAGGGTCTTGAACTGATCCATGGATGCGAAGGTCATGCCTTCCAGGACCGGACCGCGGGCCATGGCGCCGTCGCCCAGGTTGGCCACGACGATGCCTTTCTTGCGGTTGACCTTCTTGTACAGGGCTGCACCCACGGCGATGGAGCCGCTACCGCCCACGATGGCGTTGTTCGGGTAGATGCCGAACGGGGTGAAGAAGGTATGCATCGATCCGCCCAGACCCTTGTTGAAACCGGTCGTGCGGGCGAAAATCTCGGCGATGGCACCGTAGATCAGGAAGCGGATACCGAGCTCTTTGGTCGTGCCCTTGAAGCCTTTGCCGGCTACTGCGACGGTTGCGCCGCCCCAGAACTCGTCCATGATCTTCTGCAGCTGCTTGTCGGGGAGGATCTCGATGGAACGCAGGCCCTTGGCGAGGATTTCTCCGTGGCTGCGGTGGCTGCCGAAGATAAAGTCGTCCGTGTCCAGGTTGTAGGCCATACCCACGGCGGCGGCTTCCTGGCCGGCGCTCAAGTGGGCCGGACCCGGGTTATTATAAGCCACCCCGTTGTAGCCGCCCGTGGTCTTGACGAGATTCAGCATCGTCTCGAACTCACGGATGGTGAACATGTCGCGATAGATGTGCAACAGGTCTTCCTTGGTGAAATTCTTTTCTTTCAGTTCGTCCGCGACGCTCTTCTTGTACTGCATCACGGGAATTTCCGGGAACTTGATTTTGTGTTCTTTCGGACGGCGGACCTCATTCGGGTCGATATACAATGACTTGGGCATAATTATTTGACGGTAAACAGGGTTTCTTTCAAAATTTCAGATACGGTAGGATGGGGGAAGACCACCTCTTTGAGCTGCTCCACAGTCATTTCCTGCTCGATGGCGATGCAGGCGCTGTGGATCATCTCGGAGCAAGGGTTGCCCAGCATGTGGACCCCCAGCACCTCGTGGTACTTTTTGCCCACGAGTACCTTGCAGAGGCCTTCGCCGCGCTCGTTCTCGGCCACAAAACGGCCGGAATAGGCCATCGGGAGCTTCACGACGGTGCATTCAATGCCTTTGGCGGCCGCCTCGCTTTCGGTGAGGCCGACGCCTGCTACCTCGGGATTGGTATAGACCACGCCCGGGATGGCGTTGTAACGCATGCGGTCTTTCTTGCCCAGGATGTTGTTGATGGCTACCTCACCTTCGCGAGAAGCGGTATGGGCCAGCATGGAGAAGCCGGTCACGTCACCGGCGGCATAGACATTGGGAATATTGGTGCGCATCTGCTCGTCCACTTTTACGCCGCAGGGCTTGCCGCCGCGGTTCAGCAGCATGTCCACGCCCAGGGTCTCCAGGCCGAAGCCGGCAATGTTGGCGCGACGGCCCACGCTCACCAGGATCTTGTCCCCGCTCACGCGGCAGACCTTCCCTTCCGGATCTTCATAGACCACGGTATTGCCTTCGATGCCCGTTACCTTGCAGCGCAGGCAGAAGGTAACGCCCTTCTTGGCATAGATGCCCTGGAGCATTGTGCTGATTTCGTCGTCCATCGGACCGAGGATCTTCGGGAGCATCTCCACTACGGTCACGTTCGTGCCGATGGAATTGAAGAAGCTGGCGAACTCCATGCCGATGACGCCGCCGCCGATGATGACCAGATCCTTGGGCTGTTCCTGCAGGGAGAGGATTTCGCGGTTGGTTACGATGACATCGCCGGCCTCTTTCAAACCGGGGATGGGCGGGACCACCGCCTCGCTGCCCGTGCAGAGCAGCAGGTTGCGGGCCGTATAGTCATTGCCCTCGCAGGTGATGGTGATGCCGTCGGCTCCGCGGCCCTTGATGCAGGCCTCGCCCTTAACGGTCTCGACCTTGGCCGCCTTCACGCCGGCTTTTACGCCGCCGACGAGTTTCTTGACCACCTTGTCCTTGCGGGCAATGATTTTGGAAAAATCGAACGATGCGCCGTCCACGCTCACACCATACTGGTCTGCGTGGCGGGCGTAGTCAAATACTTTGGCGCTATAGAGCAGTGTCTTGGTAGGGATACAACCTTCGTTCAGGCAGACACCGCCCATTTCCCTTTTCTCGAAGAGGACGACCGAAAGGCCCTGCGCACCGGCGCGCTCGGCGGCAACATATCCGCCGGGACCTCCTCCGATAATGGCTAAATCATACATGGTTATCGTGTGGTTTTTAAAATTCAACATCCAGGTTCTCGATTTCCGTGGCAACCTGCTTGAGGAAGCGGGTAGCCTCGCCGCCGTCGATGGCGCGGTGGTCATAGGTAAGGCTCAGGCCCATGTAAGGGACAAAGGCCACCACACCGCCGCCGAGGTCTTTCGGACGCGGAACGATGGTGCCCACGCCCAGGATGGCGCTCTGCGGCACATTGATGATGGGGGTGAACCATTCCACGCCGAAACCGCCCAGGTTGGACACCGTGAAGGAAGCGGCTTCCGGGGAAAGCAGGTCCGGATTGATGCTGCCCTTCTTGCTGTCTTCGGCCACCTTCTTGAGGTTTTTGGCCAGGCCGGTGATGTTCAGCTCGTCGGCATGGGGAACGGCCGGCACCATGAGGCCGCGTTCGGTATCGACGGCCAGGCCCAGGTTCACGCTCTTGAACAGGCGCATGGCGTCTCCCAGGCAGTGGGAGTTCAGGTTCGGGAACTGCTGCAGGGCCTTGATCACGGCATAGCACACAAAGTCGTTGATGGTGATGTTGACATCTACCTTGCCCTCTTCGAAGGCCTTCTTGGCTTTCTTGCGGAGCGCCTGGACCTTGCGGGCATCGGCACCGAGCATATGGGTGAGCTGGGCGGAGTTCTGCAGGGAATTGTACATGCTCTTGGCAATGAGCTTGCGCATGTTGGACATCTTCACCACTTCGAACTCAGCGCCTTCTCCGGCAATGTCGGTGTGGTTGGCTTTCCAGACCTTCAGGTCGGCGCCCTTCACGGCACCGGCCAGGCCGCTTCCCGTTCCAGGAGAAGCGAGTCCGCCGTCGGCCATCTTCGCCTTGGCCAGTCCCGTCAGAGTACCCTGGGCTGCGGCGGCGGCTTCCACGTCGCGGGCGATGATGCGTCCGTAAGGGCCCGTTCCGGCTACCCGGCTGGTATCCACGCCCTTCTCTGCCGCTATCTTGCGTGCGCGAGGCGATGCCGGTGCGCCGGTACCTTCTGAAACCTGTGCCACCCCCGGCACCATAAGGGGGAGGGGCCCAGCGCCTGCGCTGGGAGGGGTCGAGCTCTGCGAGACGGTTTCAGGGGGTACCGGCGTACCGGCAGCTTTGCCCTCTGATGCTGCGGGTGCAGGAGCCTCTGCCGGGGAACCCGCATTGGGCGCGAATTCAGCGAAGGATTCGCCAGGCTCGCCAATCACCATCACATTCGTCAAAACGGGAATCTCGTCCCCGTCCTTGAAAAAGACGGCAAGGACGGTTCCCGCCACTTTTGCTTCTTCCTCGAAGGTTGCCTTGTCGGTTTCGTAACCGAATAGGATATCGCCTACAGCAACCTGGTCACCCGGTTTTTTCTTGAATTCGGAGACGATACAGCTCTCCACGGACTGGCCCTGTTTGGGCATAATGACGACATGTGCCATATATTATGTGTATGTTAAAAAACAACGTAGTCCCGACCTGCTGGACGGGACTACGAATATAGCAAATTTTTAGGGAAATTCCTACTACAAATCGTTCATTTCTTCCGCATACGACTCTTTCGTATTGAGCACCATGATATCCTGGTACTCTTTCAGACCCGTACCGGCAGGAATCGGATGACCGCAGATAACATTTTCCTTCAGGCCTTCGAGGTCGTCCTCGCGGGCGCGGATAGCCGCTTCGCTAAGCACCTTGGTCGTCTCCTGGAACGAAGCTGCGGAGATGAAGCTATTGGTTCTCAACGCCGCACGGGTGATGCCCTGAAGCACCAGACGGGCGGTGGCCGGTTTGGCTTCGCGCACGACGATCATCTTCTGTCCCTGACGCTCCAGCGAGGCATTCTCGTTGCGCAGGTCGCGGGAAGAAATGATGTCACCGATGATGTAGCGCTGGGAATCGCCCGGATCCAGGATGTAATTCTTGCCGTAGATTTCGTCGTTGGTATCCATGAAGGTCCACTTGTCGACGAGTTCCTCGGGCAGGAATTCGGTATCGCCCGGATCGGTAATCTCCACCTTGCGCATCATCTGGCGCACGATAATCTCGAAATGCTTGTCGTTGATCTTCACACCCTGCAGACGATAAACCGCCTGGACCTCGTTCACGATGTATTCCTGGGCCTTTACAGGACCGAGAACACCGAGAATGTCGGTCGGGGAGACACCGCCGTCGGACAGCCGGGTACCGGCCTTGACGTAGTCGTTCTCCTGAACCAGGATCTGCTTGGTCAGCGGAACTAGATAGTGCTTCTCTGCACCGCTCTTGTTCTTGACGGTGATCTCACGGTTACCGCGTTTGACCTTGCCCATGATAACCTCGCCATTGATCTCGGAGATGATGGCGGGGTTGGACGGATTGCGGGCCTCGAACAGCTCGGTAACGCGCGGCAGACCGCCCGTAATATCGCTGGACTTACCGATGGCACGCGGAATCTTGATGAGCACGTCGCCCGCGCCCACCGTGGCGCCGTCGTTGGCCATGACGTGTGCACCCACCGGCAGGTTGTACTGCTTGAGGGAAACGCCGTTGGCATCGACGATGTTGATAGCAGGGCTCTGTTCACGGAATACTCGTCCGCCACTTCCTCGCGGAAGGTTACGCCGTCGATCATATTCTCGAAACGAACCTTACCGGCGGTTTCGATGATGGTGGTGGCGTTGTACGGATCCCATTCGCAGATCATGTCGCCCTTCTTCACGGTCTGGCCGTCCTTCTTGTACAGGATGGAGCCGTAGGGAACATCATAGTGCGAGTAGGTAATACCCGTGTTCACATCGATCAGGCTCACCTCGGTCATTCGGCTCACGACGATGTCCTGCGGACCGTTTTCGGTCTCGCGCTGGATGGTACGGAGCTCTTCGAAGACCAGTTTGCCGTCGTACTTGGCCTCGATGGAGGAATCGGCCGCGGTGCTGGAAGCGGTACCACCGACGTGGAAGGTACGCAGGGTCAGCTGGGTACCCGGTTCACCGATGGACTGTGCGGCGATAACGCCCACCACTTCGCCCTTCTCGACCATCCGGCTGGTAGCCAGGTTGCGGCCGTAGCACTTCGCGCAGACACCCTTGCGGGATTCGCACGTGAGGACGGAACGGATTTCGACCTGCTCGATCGGGAGGCTGTCGATGAGGGCGGCAACGTCCTCTTTGATTTCCTCGCCGGCCGGGATGATCAGTTCGCCCGTGAGCGGGTTGATGATATCGTGGACGGAAGTACGGCCCAGGATGCGCTCGCCGAGGGATTCGACGATCTCGTCCTTGTTCTTGATGGCCGTGGCGATGAGGCCGCGGAGGGTACCGCAATCCTCTTCGGTAATGATCACATCGTGCGACACATCCACCAGACGACGGGTCAGGTAACCGGCATCCGCCGTCTTCAAGGCGGTATCGGCCAGACCCTTACGGGCACCGTGCGTGGAGATGAAGTACTCAAGCACCGTCATACCCTCCTTCAGGTTGGAGATAATCGGGTTCTCGATAATTTCAGCTCCGCCGCCACCGGACTTCTGCGGCTTGGCCATCAGGCCTCGCATACCGCAGAGCTGCTTGATCTGCTGGGTGGAACCACGGGCACCGGAATCCAGCATCATATAAACCGGGTTGAAGCCCTGCTGGTCTGCGGAGATCTGTTTCTCCACGATACCGGTAAGGCGGTTGTCGATACTGGTCCAAAGGTCGATGACCTTGTTGTAACGCTCGTTGTTGGTGATGAAGCCCATCGCGTAGTTGTTCTTGATGTCTTCCACCTGGGCGTAACCCGCGTCGATGAGGCTGGTCTTCTCGGCCGGGATGATCACGTCACCCAGGTTGAAGGAGATGCCGGCGCGGAAAGCCTGGTCGTATCCGAGGTTCTTGATATCGTCGAGGAATTGTGCCGTGCGGGTCACACCGGTGTGCTTGATGACCTCGGTGATGATCTTGCGGAGGGCCTTCTTGCCAAGGACCTCGTTCACGAACGGAACCTCGTCGGGAACAAACTGGTTCACAATGATGCGGCCCGGCGTGGTCTCCACCATGTGGGTTCCCTTGGAGGGATCCTGCTTGTCGACCGGCAGGCGGACGGCAATCTTGGCGTGCATGGCCACAGCCTTCTCGTTGTAGGCGATAATCACCTCTTCAGGGCCGTAGAAACGCATCTTTTCACCCTTGGCACCCGGACGGATCTTGGTGATGTAGTACAGACCCAGCACCATATCCTGGGAAGGAACGGTGATCGGGGTACCGTTGGCAGGGTTGAGGATGTTCTGGCTACCCAGCATGAGCAGGGAGGCCTCCATAATGGCGGCGTTGCCCAGCGGGAGGTGGACAGCCATCTGGTCACCGTCGAAGTCGGCGTTGAAAGCCGTACAGGCGAGCGGATGCAGCTGGATGGCCTTTCCTTCGATCATGCGCGGCTGGAAAGCCTGGATACCCAGACGGTGCAGGGTCGGTGCACGGTTCAGGAGCACCGGATGGCCCTTCATCACATTTTCGAGGATATCCCAGATGACCGGATCTTTGCGGTCCACGATCTTCTTGGCGCTCTTGACCGTCTTGACGATACCGCGCTCGATGAGTTTGCGGATGATGAACGGCTTGTACAGCTCGGCTGCCATGAACTTCGGCAGACCGCACTCGTGCATGTTCAGCTCCGGACCTACGACGATAACCGAACGGGCGGAATAGTCCACACGTTTACCGAGCAGGTTCTGGCGGAAGCGGCCCTGCTTGCCTTTCAGGGAGTCGGACAGGGACTTGAGGGCCCGGTTGGACTCGCTCTTGACGGCGCTCGACTTCTTGGAGTTGTCGAACAGGGAATCGACGGCTTCCTGGAGCATACGCTTCTCGTTGCGGAGAATCACCTCGGGAGCCTTGATTTCGATGAGCTTCTTCAGACGGTTGTTGCGGATGATGACGCGGCGGTACAGGTCGTTCAGGTCGGAGGTCGCGAAACGGCCGCCGTCCAGCGGTACCAGCGGACGCAGGTCCGGAGGCGTGACCGGAATCACCTTCATGATCATCCACTCGGGACGGTTCTTGTCCTTGGACTCCTGGAACCACTTCACTACGCTCAGGCGCTTGAGGATTTCCGTCTTGCGCTGCTGCGAGGTCTCGGTGTGCATCCGGATCCGGAGATCCTTGGCCAGGGCTTCGACATCAATCTCTTTCAGAAGGTCGTAAATACCTTCGGCACCCATCTTCGCGATGAACTTGTCCGGATCATCGGCAGGGAGCAGGCTGTTGTCGGGCAGCTTGGCGGTCACATCGACATATTCCTCTTCGGAGAGAAGGTCCATTTTCTCCAGACCGCTCTTACCGGGACGGATCACGATGTACTTTTCGTAATAGATCACCGATTCCAGCTTCTTGGCCGGGATGCCGAGGAGGGCCGAAATCTTGTTCGGAGCGCTCTTGAAGTACCAGATATGCGCCACGGGGACGGTGAGGGTGATGTGACCCATGCGTTCGCGGCGGACTTTCTTTTCGGTAACCTCTACGCCGCAGCGGTCGCAGACGATGCCACGGTAGCGGATCCGCTTGTATTTTCCGCAGTAGCACTCGTAGTCCTTGGTGGGACCGAAGATCTTCTCGCAGAAGAGGCCGTCGCGCTCGGGCTTGTAGGTCCGGTAGTTAACGGTTTCCGGCTTGAGGACTTCGCCACAGGAACGTTCGGTGATGTCTTCGGGCGATGCAAGCGAAATGCTGATTCGCTGGAAGTTGTTCTTTGCCTTGTTGTCCTTATTGTTGAAAGTAGGCATATGCTTTTTTATAAAAAGGTCTTACATCAATTAATCCAAGGTTACCTTCAGGCCCAGGCCCCTGAGTTCATGCAGGAGCACGTTCAGGGATTCGGGGATACCGGGAGCCGGCATCGGGTCGCCCTTCACGATGGCTTCGTAGGTCTTGGACCGGCCCGTCACGTCATCGGACTTGACGGTGAGGATCTCCTGGAGGACATTGGAAGCGCCGAAGGCTTCGAGTGCCCAGACCTCCATTTCACCGAAGCGCTGGCCGCCGAACTGGGCTTTACCGCCGAGCGGCTGCTGGGTGATGAGGGAGTACGGTCCGATGGAGCGGGCGTGCATCTTGTCGTCCACCATGTGGCCGAGCTTGATCATGTAAATCACACCCACGGTGGCAGGCTGGTCGAACCAGTCGCCGGTACCGCCGTCGCGCAGGTAGGTCTTACCGAAGCGCGGCACGCCGGCCTTGTCGGTGTATTCGCAGATCTCGTCGATGCTGGCACCGTCGAAGATCGGGGTGGAGAACTTCAGGCCGAGTTCGCTGCCCGCCCAACCGAGGACGGTCTCGTAAATCTGGCCCAGGTTCATACGGGAAGGCACACCCAGCGGGTTCAGGACGATGTCCACCGGCGTACCGTCCTCGAGGAACGGCATGTCTTCCTGGCGGACGATCTTCGCCACGATACCCTTGTTTCCGTGCCGTCCGGCCATCTTGTCACCCACGGTGATCTTGCGCTTCTTGGCGATATAGACCTTGGCCAGCTGCATGACTCCGTTGGGGAGTTCGTCGCCGACTTTGATCTTGTCCATCTCCCGCTTGCAGGCAGCCTCCGCCACCTTCACGGTGATGCAGAAGTTGTTGATGAGCTCGCGGATGAGGGCGTTGGTCGCCTCGTCGGAGGTCCACTTATTGGAATTGATGTTGTTGTAGTCGATGTCGCGGAGGGCGTCGGCCTTGATCTCCTTGCCCTTCGGGATGATCTCCACGCCGTAGAGGTCGCTGATACCGACGCTCTTGCGGCCCTTCGTCAGAACGGTAAGCTTCTGGATGAACTCGTTGCGGAGTTTGGCAACCGAAGCCTCGAAAGCTTCCTGCTTGGCATCCAGGCGGGCTTTCTGCGCTGCGCTTGTTCTCTTTGCCAACTTTCGCGTAGAGGGCAGTCTTGATCACGGTACCGCTCAGGGAAGGATTCGCCTTCAGGGAAGCGTCCTTGACATCACCGGCCTTGTCGCCGAAGATGGCCTTGAGGAGTTTCTCTTCCGGGGACGGATCGCTCTCGCCCTTCGGGGTGATCTTACCAATCATGATGTCGCCCGGTTCGATATGGGCGCCAATCCGGATGATACCGTCCTCGTCCAGATCCTTGGTCGCGTCTTCGCTGACGTTCGGAATGTCGGAGGTAAGCTCTTCCATACCACGCTTGGTCTCACGGACCTCGGTCAGGTATTCATCCACGTGGACGGAAGTGAGGATATCCCACTTCACCATTTCCTCGCTCAACACGATGGCGTCCTCGTAGTTGTAACCTTTCCAAGGCATGAAGGCCACCTTCAGGTTGCGGCCGAGGGCGAGTTCACCGCCCTGGGTGGCATATCCTTCGGTGAGCACCTGTCCGGCAACCACCTTGTCGCCCTTGCGGACGATCGGCTTCAGCGTGATGGTCGTGCTCTGGTTGGTCCGGCGATAGATCGGAAGCTGATAGACCGTCTCTTCCGGCTCGAAGCTGACGAAACGTTCGTCATCGTTCCGGTCGTATTTGATGCGGATTTCCTTGGCATCGACATAGGTAACCTCGCCCTTGCGGTCGGCAATGAGCTGGGTACGGGAGTCAATGCAGACGCGCTCTTCCAGACCGGTACCCACGATAGGGGACTCGGGGCTGAGAAGCGGCACGGCCTGGCGCATCATGTTCGCACCCATCAGGGCGCGGTGGGCGTCGTCGTGCTCCAGGAACGGGATCAGGGAAGCAGCCACCGAAGCCATCTGGTTCGGAGCTACGTCCATATAGTCTACCTGCTCCTTGGTCACCACCGGGAAGTCGGCCTCCAGACGGCACTGAATACGGTCTTCCAGGATGTTGCCGTTGTCGTCCATCTTCACGTTGGCCAGGGAAACGAGCTTCTGCTCCTCTTCCTCGGCGCTCATATAGTGCCAACCCTTGGAGGTCAGGTCTACCTTTCCGTCTTTCACATCACGGTAGGGCGTCTCGATGAAGCCCAGGTTGTTGATGCGGGCGTACACGCACAGGGAAGAAATCAGACCGATGTTCGGGCCTTCAGGAGACTCGATCGGGCAGAGACGTCCGTAGTGGGTGTAGTGCACGTCTCGAACCTCGAAACCGGCACGGTCGCGGGACAGACCGCCAGGACCCAGAGCGGACAGACGGCGCTTGTGCGTCACCTCCGCCAGCGGGTTGGTCTGGTCCATGAACTGGCTCAGCTGGCTGGTTCCGAAGAAGGAATTGATCACGGAAGACAGGGTCTTCGAGTTAATCAGGTCAACCGGGGTAAACTGCTCGCTGTCACGCACATTCATCCGCTCGCGGATGGTGCGGGCCATGCGGCTCAGACCCACGCTGAACTGATTGGCGAGCTGCTCGCCCACCGTGCGGACACGACGGTTGCTCAGGTGGTCGATATCATCCACGATAGCCCGGGAATTGATGAGCTGGATCAAGAACTTGATGATCTCGATGATATCGGTATTGGTGAGCACCCGGACCGCGGGATCGATGGTCAGGGACAGCTTCTTGTTCAGCCGGTAACGGCCTACGTCGCCCAGGTCATAACGCTTCTCGGAGAAGAAGAGCTTCTCGATGACGTCGCGGGCGGTCGCCTCATCCGGCGGTTCGGAATTGCGGAGCTGTTTGTAGATGTAGTTGACAGCCTCGATTTCCGTATTGGTCGGGTCCTTCTGAAGGGTGTTGAAAATGATGGCGTACTCATTGGTATTGGCCTCATCCTTCTGAAGGAGAACCGTCTTCACTTCCGTTTCCCCAATCTTTTCGATGGTTTCGTCATCGAGAATCTCACCGCGCTCGACGAGCGGGATGGTACGTTCGATGGGGATCACCTCGCCCGTATCTTCATCCTCGAAGTCCTCGGTCCAGGTTTTGAGCACCTTGGCGGCCAGTTTGCGGCCCTTGTTCTCTTCCAGGGTGGCTTTGTCGGAGGAAACCACGTCGGCCAGTCCGAAAATGTCGATGATGTCCTTGTCGGTGTTGTAACCGATGGCGCGGAGCAGGGTGGTAACGGGCAGCTTCTTCTTCCGGTCGATGTAGGCGTACATCACGTTGTTGATGTCCGTCGCGAACTCGATCCAGGAACCCTTGAACGGGATGATACGCGCCGAATACAGCTTGGTGCCGTTGGCGTGCATGCTCTGGTCGAAGAAGACACCGGGGGAGCGGTGCAGCTGCGAGACGATAATGCGCTCAGATCCGTTGATGACGAAGGTGCCGGACGGGGTCATGTACGGGATGCTTCCCAGATAAACGTCCTGGACTTTCGTGTCGAAATCCTCATGCTCGGGATCTGTGCAGGAAAGGCGGAGTTTTGCCTTCAGAGGAACGCTGTAGGTGAGTCCTCTCTCAAGACACTCCTCGATCGAATACTGCGGAGGATCGATGAAATAGTCGATAAACTCCAGCCGATAGTTGTTTCGGGTATCTTCGATCGGGAAAATTTCCTGGAAAACCTGATACAGGCCCTCTCCCTTGCGGTTTTCGGGGGTGGTTTCCAGCTGGAAGAAATCGTGGAACGACTTCAGCTGGACCTCAAGCAGGTCAGGGTACTCCAGAATCTTCGAAGTTGCGAAGTTAACTCGCTTATTATTAGTCTTTTTTGACATATTCTGCCTTTGGGGAAAAAGAGAAAAATTTAAGACGCGAAAAAGGTTTAGAGCCCAAAAATGGCTCTAAACCTGTTTTGTTCCCGAAGTGTGGGAGAGGGGGAGTTATTTAACCTCGACCTCTGCACCAGCCTCTTCGAGGGCTGCTTTGAGTTGCTCAGCCTCTGCCTTAGAAACTTTCTCCTTAACCGTGGCGGGAGCACCGTCAACCAGATCCTTGGCCTCTTTCAGACCAAGACCGAGGGCCTCTTTAGCGGCCTTGATGACCTGGAGCTTAGCGGCACCGGCGCTGACGAGGACTACGTCAAACTCGGTCTGCTCAGCGGGGGCTGCGGCGGCTTCGCCAGCGGGAGCGGCCACTGCAACAGCGGCGGCTGCGGGCTCGATACCATACTCTTCCTTGAGAACTTTAGCAAGTTCCTGAACATCTTTTACAGTAAGGTTTACCAACTCTTCTGCAAGTGCTTTAATGTCTGCCATAATTGTTTTATTTTTAAATTGTTATTGTTATTCTTATGCTTTCTTCTCTTCGAGAGCCTTGACGATGCCTGCAACCGTGCCGCCAGCGTTTTCGAGGGCGGAGATAACGTTGCGCATCGGGGACTGGAGGAGGGAGATGATGTCGCCGATGAGTTCTTCGCGGGACTTGATGGCAACGAGTTCATCCAGCTTGTCGGCACCGATGAAGGCGCACTCCTGTGCGTAGGCACCCTTCAGCACCGGTTTCTCCATACCGGACTTCTGCAGCTTCTTGATGAGCTTGGCAGGAGCGTTCGGGGATTCCGAGTACATGATGGCGGAGTTACCTTTCAGTACGTCGCAAAGCGTGTTGAGTTCCTCATTCTCCATTCCCTTGATGACATGACGGAAGAGGGTGTTCTTCACAACAGTGAGCTTGATGCCCTCTTCGAAGCACGCACGGCGGAGCTTGGAAGTATCTTCAGCATTCAGGCCGGCGATATCCGTAATGTAGAAATTAGGATACTGCTTGAGCTGGGCTGAGATGGTCTCGAGGACCTGGTCTTTCAATTCTTTCTTCATAATCCTTGAATTTTATTTCTCAGCACCGTTTAAGTATGCTTTGATATCGATTTTGATACCCGGGCTCATGGTGGAGCAAATGGAGGCGGCCTTCATGTACGTACCCTTGAGCGTCTGGGGTTTGAGTTTGTTGATCGCGTCGATCATCGCGGCGGCGTTCTCGCGGATCTGGTCTGCGGAGAAGGACACCTTACCGATGCCGGCGTGGATGATACCGGTCTTGTCGACCTTGAAGTCGATCTTACCGGCCTTGACTTCCTTGATAGCCTTTCCGATCTCCATCGTAACGGTACCGGTCTTCGGGTTCGGCATCAGGCCGCGGGGGCCGAGGATGCGACCGAGGGCACCGACCTTGGCCATCACGGAAGGGGTGCAGATGATGACATCCACATCCGTCCATCCGGTCTTGATCTTCTCGATGTAGTCGTCCAGACCGACATAATCGGCACCGGCCTCCTGGGCTTCGGCTTCTTTGTCGGGGGTGCAGAGCACCAGCACGCGGACGGTCTTGCCGGTTCCGTGAGGAAGGGCGACAACGCCACGAATCATCTGGTTGGCCTTACGGGGGTCAACACCCAGATTGGTGGAAAGCTCTACTGTTGCGTCGAATTTGGTGAAAGAAACCTCTTTTACAAGAGCACACGCCTCAGCGAGAGAATACAGCTTGGCCGACTCGAACTTGGCGACGACCGCTTTCTGATTTTTCGTTAACTTACTCATTTCGGAATGTGATTTAGAGGTTCTCAGGGAAAGTTCCCGTTACTTTGATACCCATACTGCGGGCGGTACCTGCTACCATGCGCATCGCGGATGCAATGGTGAAGCAGTTGAGGTCCGGCATCTTCCCTTCGGCGATTTCCTTTACCTGGTCCCAGGTAATGGAAGCCACTTTCTTACGGTTCGGTTCACCCGAAGCTTTCTGGATTTTGGCGGCCTCTTTCAGCGAGACGGCCACGGGGGGCTGCTTGACCTCGAAGGAGAAGGACTTGTCAGAATAGACCGTGATGACAACCGGGAGAATCTTTCCCGCCTTGTCCTGCGTGCGAGCGTTGAACTGCTTGCAGAAGTCCATAATGTTCAAGCCTTTGGAACCGAGGGCCGGTCCTACCGGAGGTGCAGGATTAGCAGCTCCTGCTTTAATCTGGAGCTTGATGAATCCGGTAACTTCTTTTGCCATGATTGTTTTTTACTCTTTAGTTACTTGTGCAAAGCTGAGTTCCAGCAGGGTCTTCCTGCCGAAAATCACCACTATCACTTTGATCTTGCTTCGATCTTCTTCGATTCCTTCCACGGTGCCTGTAAATCCGCTGAACGGTCCGTCCGTGATGCGCACGGCTTCGCCGAGTTCATAGTTGACCTCGGTCTCGGCAACATTGTCGATATTCTCGTCCTGGATGCCAAGGATGCGGAGCGCTTCCTCTTCCCGCAGGGGGACGGGGACACGTTCGACCTGGGCGCCGCTTCCGCGGTTTTCCGTAAGGAAGCCGGACATTCCGGGGACAAGGTTGCGGATGATGTACTCAAGTTCCGGGGTAAGTTCGGCTTGAATCAAAACATAGCCGGGGAAGAGCAGTTTGTCCACTGCCTTCCTCTTGCCATTTTTGGTTACAATCTCTTTCTTTACCGGGACCAGAACCTGTTCCACCTGATCCTGAAGGCCACTTCTTTCAATCTCTTTCTCAAGATATTCCTTGGCTTTCTTCTCCTTGCTTCCGGCGGTCCGAAGAACATACCATTTCTTTTCGCCCATAGTAATCAACGAATTACAATGTGTAAATGAATTTCATCAGATGCTCGAAAGCGTAGTCTACGACAAAGAGTCCGGCAGCCAGGATCACGGTGGCAATCAGGACCAGGAATGCAGAACTCTGCAGCTTGTCCCAAGTGGGCCAGGTAACCTTCTGCGCCAACTCGACGTAAGACTCCTTAAGATAGTTAATGAACTTTCTCATCTTTGTTTTTAATGGACACCGTAAATTGGAAGCGGATACGGCGTCTGTTAAACAATTACCAAATCGTAACCTTTGATATTATTATTGGCAGGGGAAGCAGGATTCGAACCCACATCGACGGTTTTGGAGACCGCTGAACTACCCTTGTTCTATTCCCCTGTGGAAAGGATGTCCCTCCGCGGAGAGGGACATCCCGTTATGCTGTAGAATTAATCTACGATTGCGATAACCTGTCCGGCGCCCACGGTACGGCCACCCTCGCGGATAGCGAACTGCAGACCCTCGTTCATAGCGACGGGGGTGATGAGCTTGACAGTGATCTCGACGTTGTCGCCCGGCATAACCATCTCGACACCATCCGGGAGCATGATCTCACCGGTCACATCCAGGGTACGGATGAAGAACTGGGGACGATAGTGGTTGTGGAACGGGGTGTGACGGCCGCCTTCTTCTTTCTTCAGAACATAGATCTGAGCCTTGAAGTCGACGTGAGGAGTGATGGAACCCGGCTTGGCCAGAACTTCACCTCTCTTAACAGCCTTCTTGTCGATACCACGGAGGAGGAGACCTACGTTGTCACCAGCCTCACCCTGGTCGAGCAGTTTACGGAACATCTCAACACCGGTAACGACGGTAGCAGTGGGCTTCTCACCGAAACCAACGAGCTCGACGGGGTCGTTCACGTGGATGGTACCAGCCTCGATACGGCCGGTAACGACGGTACCACGACCGGTAATGGAGAAGATGTCCTCGATAGGCATCAGGAACGGCTTGTCAACGAGACGCTCCGGAAGCGGAATGTACTCATCAACAGCGTTCATGAGGTCCATCACCTTGTCTTCCCACTCTTTCTCGCCGTTGAGGGCACCCAGAGCGGAACCGCGGATGATCGGGCAGTCTTCGTCGAAGCTGTAGAAAGCGAGCAGGTCGCGGATCTCCATCTCAACGAGGTCGAGCATCTCAGCGTCATCAACAAGGTCAACCTTGTTCATGAAGACGAGGATCTTAGGAACGTTCACCTGACGGGCGAGGAGGATGTGCTCACGGGTCTGCGGCATAGGACCGTCAGTCGAAGCAACAACAAGGATAGCACCATCCATCTGGGCAGCACCGGTAACCATGTTCTTCACGTAGTCAGCGTGACCAGGGCAGTCCACGTGCGCATAGTGGCGCTTCTCGGTCTCGTACTCGACGTGAGCGGTGTTGATGGTGATACCACGCTCTTTCTCCTCGGGAGCGTTATCGATCTGGTCGAACGACTTGACTTTGTCAGCGTTACCAGAGACTCTTTCGGCCAGCACCTTGGTGATGGCAGCGGTCAGAGTGGTTTTACCGTGGTCAACGTGGCCGATGGTACCGATGTTGACATGCGGTTTGGTTCTTTGGAATGTTTCTTTTGCCATAATATTATGTTTTAATGTGTTTCACACAAAAAGAGCCGGTGATGGGAATTGAACTCATGACCTCATCCTTACCAAGGATGCGCTCTACCCCTGAGCTACACCGGCTTATTTTGTTGAGCGGAAAACGAGGTTCGAACTCGCGACCCTCAGCTTGGAAGGCTGATGCTCTACCAACTGAGCTACTTCCGCATCGTTTTGTGGGGAGAGCAGGATTCGAACCTACGAAGGCATCGCCAGCAGATTTACAGTCTGCCCCAGTTGGCCACTTTGGTATCTCCCCAACTGTTATGTTTCCTTTTTGAGCCGATAGAGGGATTCGAACAAATCACGTGCTCTGGCCAACTGAGCTATATCGGCGTTCGCTCAAATCCTCCTTCGTCAAAAGGGACTGCAAAGATAGATAATAATTCGGACAAAGCAAAAATATTTCAATCTTTTTTATTTAGTTTTCGAAGGACCTCCAGAATGCCTGCGGTATCCAGGCCGCATTCGGCGCGCTGGGCCGCCTGCGTGTCCTGGGCGATGAACCGGTCCGGAATGCCAATCCCGTGAACCGGCACGGGACGGTCCAGTCCGGCCATGTATTCGGCAACGGCTCCGTACAGGCCTCCTTTCAGGGAACCGTCTTCGATGGTAACGACGGCCCGGCAGGAAGCGGCGGTTCGCAGGGCCTCCTCGTCCAGCGGCTTCAGGTAGCGCATATTATATATAATAGGAGAAACGCCGGTTTCTTGTTTCAGGATGTTGGCAGCTTCTACGGCCCGGTAGGCAAAGGGTCCGGCAGCCAGGACGGCAATCTGCTCCCCATCGGCCAGCAGCTCTGCCTTTCCGGCTGGGATGGGGCTGAAGGGCTGGTCCCGCCAGGGGGTGCCTTCCCCGTTTCCGCGCGGATAGCGGATGATCCACGGACCGTTTTCCGCTGCAAGGGCCTGGTGCATCATGTCGCGCAGTTCCTTTTCATCTTTCGGAATGGCGATGGTAATGCCCGGAATGCTCCGGTAGGCAGCCAGGTCGAAGCACCCGTGATGGGTGGCGCCGTCTTCGCCCACCAAACCGCCGCGGTCGAAACAAAACACCACGGGAAGGTGCTGCAGGGCCACATCGTGGACAATCTGGTCGTAGGCGCGCTGCGAGAAAGAGGAATAGATATTGCAGAAAGGACGCATCCCGCCGGCGGCCAGTCCGGCCGAGAACGTAGCGGCATGTTCCTCTTCGATACCTACATCGTAGAAGCGGTCCGGCATCTCACGGGCCAGCAGCGACATTCCGCAGCCCGATGCCATGGCCGGGGTGATGCCCACCACGCGGCTGTCGGCGCGGGCCAGGTCCAGCAGCGTCTGGCCGAAGACATCCTGGAAGCGGTCTCCCTTTCCGGTGGAAAGGCGTTCGCCGGTTTCCGGATCGAATTTTCCGGGGGCGTGCCAGGTAGTCGGATCCTCCTCCGCGGCCTTGAAGCCTTTTCCCTTCTTGGTGTGGACATGCAGGACGCGCGGTCCATGCAGGTTTTTCAGGCGCTGCAGGGCAAAGACCACCTGCTCGATGTCGTTTCCGTCGATGGGACCGAAATACCGGAATCCCAGGGCCTCGAAGAGGGCGCCGCCCGATTTGCGAACCAGGTTCGACTTCGTGTCCTTGGTCATCTTCTGGATGGTATCGCGGAGCTTGGTCTGGCCCAGGCGGTTCCAGAGCGAGGTTTTCAGCCGGTTGTAGGTGGAACCGGTGGTGAGCTTCAGCAGGTAATTGTGCAGGGCGCCCAGGTTCCGGTCGATGGATTGGTCGTTGTCGTTCAGGATAATGAGGATGTTGGCCTTGGAGCCGCCGGCGTTGTTCAGTCCCTCAAAAGAAAGGCCGCCGGTCATGGCGCCGTCGCCGACCAGGGCTACCACCTTCTCTTGGCGTCCCTGCAGCCGGGCGGCCTCGGCCAGGCCCAGGGCAGCCGAAATGGCTGTGGAAGAATGGCCGGCGCCAAAGGCGTCGTACGGACTCTCGTCCATCTTGGGGAAACCGCTGATGCCCTTCCGGGTGCGGTTGCCTTTGAACGCTTCGCGACGACCGGTCAGGATTTTGTGCGCATAAGCCTGATGTCCCACATCAAAGACCAGCTTGTCCTTGGGGGTGTCGTACACATAATGCATGCCTACGATGAGTTCCACGGCGCCCAGGCTGGAACCCAGGTGCCCTGGATTCACGGCACAGCACGCGACCATATAGTCCCGTACCTCGGCGCACAACTGCCGCAAGCCCTCCATATCCAGCCCTTTGATGTCTTTCGGGCTGTTGATTGTATCCAAAATCGTAGTCTGCATGCGTTCGCATCTATAAATCAGACAAAGATAAGCATTTTTGTGATTATTGGGAAAAATGGTTATCTTTACGTGAATAAAAGATGATGTTATGAGTGAAAAAGCCCGTACTTTCCTGAATGATTACCCGGCCGCGCGCTGGGCGGCGCTGGTCCTGGTGGCGTCGATGATGTTTTTCGCCTATATGTTCGTGGACGTGATGTCCCCGTTGAAATCGCTTGTCGAGGACGCCCGCGGCTGGGACAGCGGTGTGTTCGGCACCTATGCTGCATCGGAATACATCCTGAACGTGTGCGGCTTCCTGATCCTGGCGGGTATTATCCTGGATAAGATGGGCATCCGGTTCACGGGCGTGCTGTCCGCCTCTATGATGTTTATCGGCGCAGCCATCAAATTCGTCGGCATTTCCGACTGGTTCCAGACTACGGAGTTCTGCAATTGGCTGAATTCCTGGTGGGTCACCATGCCGGGCAGCGCCAAGATGGCATCGCTGGGCTTCATGGTTTTTGGCTGCGGTTGCGAGATGGCCGGTACGACGGTCTCCAAAGCCATTGCCAAGTGGTTCAAAGGGAAAGAGATGGCGCTTGCGATGGGTCTGGAGATGGCCATCGCGCGTCTGGGCGTGTTCGGCGTTATTTGGATTGCCCCGATGGTATCCAAGGCTTTCAATCATTCGATAGTGGCTCCGGTCTCTTTCTGTGCTGCCCTTACCCTCATCGGCCTTCTTTTCCTTCCCGTTTCGGTTGGGAGACTGGGTAATTGCACATCAAGTGGATTTTCGCGGGCGACTGCTAGACCAGAATGAACAACCTGTTCCACAAGCGACCGTCCGATATGAAATTAGCAGCAGTGTATGCTATTGCTGAAATTGCTACAAAAGAAACACCAAAAGAAGTTGAAAAAATTTATAATAGAAAATTA
>CADCCI010000018.1:0-16450 GCA_902799895.1 uncultured Bacteroidia bacterium
AGGAGAAATGAGGGTAAAGTGCGGATGGGGGGACTCGAACCCCCACGCCGTGAGGCACCAGATCCTAAGTCTGGGTTGTCTACCAATTTCAACACATCCGCATATAGCGGTTGCAAAGATAAGAAAAAAAATTGGGGGCGAAGGGATAGTTATGAAAGTATTTGCTATATTTGCAAGTAACAAGAATGTTATTACCCCATGGAAAGCCCTTTTATATATGATCGGTATGTGACCGGGAAGCATTTTATCGGTCGCAAGGAAAGTTGTACCATTCTGGGCAACCTGCTGTCGAACGGGGAACATGTTTGTATCTATGCCCCGCCCAAGACCGGTAAGAAATCGCTTATCCAGCAGACCCTGTTCAATATGCGCATCGGCGGAACGCAGTTCGTGGTGGGCGAGATGAACCTGGTGAATGTCCGCCACCTGACCACCTTCCTGGTCCGGTACGGCTCCACGGCGCTCCGCAGCGTGGCCACCACGCCCGTCGAGTATGCCGACCTGGTCCAGCGTTTCCTGGGCGACACCCATTTCGTGTTCGACCGTCGCCGTTTCGCCCAGAGCGAGGAAGTGGTATCGTTGAACTGGGACCCGGACGAAAAGGACGTAACCGAGATGCTGCGTTTCCCGTTCCGGATCGCCAGCGACCGGGGGGTGAAACTGATCTTGATTCTGAACGAGTTCCAGAACCTGGACCTGACAGAGGACGGGGACCGTCTCTTCAAGTCGCTGAACAGTATTATGAAAGAGATGCGCTCGTCGGGCAACACTTCCTGTTCGATGCTGCTGTGCGGGTCCAAGGTCAATGCCATGCAGGACATCTTCGAGCATCGCCGCCGCTTCTACCGCCAGGTGGAGCCGTTCGATATCCCCCGGGTGGAACCCAAGGATATTGTGGACAACATTGTCCGCGGCTTCCTTTCCAGCGGCAAGGTGGTAGAGAAAAACCTGCTTTTGGGTATGTGCAACCTCTTCCGCTGCCATCTGGGATACATCAACCATTTTATCTCTGTATGTGATTCGCTTACAAAAGGTTACATTACAGAAGCGGTGCTGATGGATGCGCTGAACATCCTGCTCTCCATCCACGAGCCGCGTTTCGTGTCCATGATGGACGACCTGACAACCTTCCAGGTGAACCTGCTCCTGGCGGTGGTGGACGGTCATACCAAATTCAGCAGCGCGGAAGTCATCCGCGATTACGGGCTGAATTCATCGGCCAACGTGCGCCGGTTGAAGGATGCGTTGATCAAGAAGGAAATCATCACGTTCAATGAGAACGATGAACCGCAGATCATCGATCCGCTGTTCGATTATTGGGTAAGAAGGTATTACTTTGAAAAGAAACCGCAGTAATGGGAAAGAAGAAAGTCGTTGTATTGACCGGTGCGGGGGTGAGTGCCGAAAGCGGCATCAGCACCTTCCGCGACAATGGAGGATTGTGGGACAAGTACGATGTGAACGATGTGGCTTCCATCGACGGCTGGTACCGCAACCGCAAACTGGTGCTGGATTTCTACAACCTCCGGCGTGCCGAGCTGGAAAAGGCACGCCCCAATGCCGCCCACCTGGCTATTGCCGCTTTGGAGAACCGCTATGAGGTAACGGTGGTTACCCAGAACGTGGACAACCTGCACGAGCGGGCGGGCAGCACCAAAATCATCCACCTCCATGGCGAACTTACCAAGGTCCGTCCCGAAACCGGGGTGTATGACAGTTCGTTCTCGGAGGCGGAAATCATCGATGTGGGGTATTCGGCGGTTCATTTGGGCGATACCGCCCCGAACGGGAGCCAGTTGCGCCCGCATATCGTTTTCTTCGGCGAAAGCGTCCCGAAAATTGATGCCGCGATCAGCGTGGTGGAGCGGGCCGATATCCTCCTGATCGTGGGTACCTCGCTACAGGTGTATCCCGCGGCGGGACTGTACCGGTACGCCCCGTCGGGATGTCCGATTTATATCATCGACCCGAAAGAAGTTCCCGTGGCGGATCCCCGCATCACGCAGATCCGGGAGGTGGCTTCCCGCGGTATGGAAATTTTCCAAGAATATTTGGAAGGAAAATAATTTTTTTCTTACCTTTGCAGCCGCTATAAGAAAAGGAGGTGATAAAGCAATGATTATAGTCCCCATCAAGGAAGGTGAAAACATCGAACGGGCCCTCAAGAAATTCAAGAGGAAATTCGAAAAGACCGGTGCGGTTCGCGAAATGCGTGCCCGCAAGAACTTCGAGAAGCCGTCGGTGAAGAAGAGAGCCGCCCGTATGAAGGCGATCTACGTTCAGCACCTGCAGCTCCAGGACGAGCAGTAAACCTCCCCTTTAGAAGAGTAAATAAAGATGTCGGAAATGCTTCCGGCATCTTTTTTTTGTGTATATTTGTACGTTGAGGCTCTTTTGGCAATGGCAGAAAAGAAAATACGCAAGCATCCGGTACTCCGGGCCGTCCTTTTCACGGTCCTGGGGTTGTGGGTGGCTGTTATCCTGGTTCTCCAGATTGCCCTGAACGGGGCGGTTCTGACCTCGCTGGCCAACCGATTCGTGCCCCGTTTCGTGGATGCGGATGTGAGTTTCGGCCGCATTTCGGCCTCGATGTTCCGGAGTTTCCCGTACCTGAACGTAACCGTAGACAGCCTGGCTGTTACCTACCCGCACGATCGTTTCGCGGCCCTTGACAGCCTGGGGGCCCCGTCCTTCCTGCGAAAATTGGGACGAGGCGCAAAGGCGGATACCCTTCTTTCGGTCCGTCAGCTGTCTGCATCGGTAAACTACCTGACCCTTTTGCACGGGCGCATCCGCGTGCGCCGGGCCCATATCGACGGTCCGCGCATCTTTGCACACCAGTACGATTCCACCGCCGCCAATTGGGATATTTTCCATAAAGATACCACGGAAACCGACGGCTCCGGCCTGCCGCCCGTCACGCTGCTCAGCGCTTCGCTTACCGGCCGGCCCCTGGTGGTGTTCACCGCTCCGTCCGATACCATTTTCGCCTCTATGCGCATGCGTAGGCTCATTTTCCGTGGGAAAGCCGTGGTGGACAACATCCCGGCGAGCCGCTTCGGCCTGGAATTGGATACCTTGTTCGTGACCGGTCGGCTGCCCGCCGATACCCTGGCCCTGGGCCTGGACCGCATCCGGATGAACCAGCGGGAAGATTACGTAGATTTCGATGCTGCCGCCAAAGCCTTCCTGGCCCTTTCTTCAGTGGGACGGATGGCCGTTCCTATCCAATTGGAAGGGAAATTCGGATATCCCCGCAAAGACGGATACCAGACCTTCTTCCTGCAGGATTTCAAGGCCCGGGTGGCCACGTTGGACCTCCATGCCGAGGGTGAAGCCGTGCTGCACCCGGACAGTACCTATATAAAAGGTAATGCAGGCATCGACCGGTGCAAGATAGATGAACTGATTGCTTTCCTGGGCCCCAATTTCCCGGAATTGAAGCGCATCAAAACCGATGCGGCCGTAACGTTGACCGCCCGGTGCGACGGGTGGTACATTCCGGCAGGGAACCGGCTTCCGGCTATGGAGGCACGGCTGGAGATTCCCCGCTCGGTCCTGGCCTACGAGGGCGTTGCCGGAAAGGGAACCATTGACATGGACCTGACTGCCCTGACCGACGGGAAGGGCCGCCTGGATGCCAACCTGAAAGACCTCTGCCTGGGTGTGCAGGGCTTGGACCTGCAAGCCCGTGGAAAGGTCCGCGATGTCCTGGGGAGGGATCCGCTTATCGACCTGAATGCCGATATCCACGCCAATATGGGCGACCTGACGCATTATCTTCCTGACAGCCTGGACATCTCGGCCAGCGGAAGATTGGACGGAAACCTTTACGGAAAGATCCGGTTGTCGCAGCTGAACCTGTATCATTTTTCGGAATCGAACCTGCGGGGAAAACTGGAAAGCGGCGGAATCACGGTGGATGCGCCTCGTTACGGAATCAACGCCTTCCTGGACCATGCGGTCCTGTCCCTGGGACCGGTGCCCGAGTCGAAAGACAGCACGGTGGGCCTGACGGCAAGCATCGACAGCCTGCGAGCCGTTTTCCGCGACAGCACCTTTATCCGCGGCACCCGGCTGGTGCTGGCGGCATCGAACCGAAAAAAGGCCCTGGACGGCCGCCTGACCGTGCGGAGCCTGGGAATGATGGATGCCGATTCCTGCTTTGTGGGCGCGTTCGGGATGCAGAATTCCTTCCGTTATGCAGAGGAGGGCAACGGCCGCTTGCGGGTACCGGAGATGTCCTTCTCCAGCAACAGCCGCGCCATCTTCATGCGGCAGGGGGTAAACCGCTTTGGTGTCCGGGATGCGAAGATCTCCGCATCGGCCCGCCGCAGGGCGGTTCGGGATGCCATCCGCCGCAAACATCTGCTGGACTCCCTGGAACGCGTGTATCCCGGGGTGCCGCGCGACTCCCTGTTTGCGCGGATGTTCCGTGACCGTCTGTCCCGGGTGAAGATGCCGGACTATTTGAGCGACAAGGACTTCCAGGATAAGGATATTGACCTGCGCCTGGGTGAATCGCTGGCGAAATACTTCCGGGAGTGGGCGCTTTCCGGTAAGCTGGAAATCGGCAGCGGGCGCATCATGACGCCCTACTTCCCGCTTCGGAACGAACTGTCCGATATCGGCGGAACCTTTACCAACGACGGCATTACCCTGCGGAACGCCACCCTGCAGAGCGGCGGGTCCGATGTAAGCGCGAACGGCTCCATCACGGGTTTGCAGCGGGCGCTGACGGGTCGCCGGACCAAGGGACACCTGAACCTGGACCTGCGGATGACCTCGCAACGGCTGGATGCGAATGAATTGCTCACTGCCTATTTTGCCGGTACCCAATTCATCGCCCCCACAAAGACGTCCCCCCTGGAGAATCTTTCCGACGAGGAGTACCAGCGGCAGCTGGATGCCGAGAACGAGGCCTCCCCGGAACCCATCGGGAGCCCCTTGATTGTGATTCCGGCCAACTTGACCGCCAAGGTGTCTCTCCAGGCCAATGAAATTGAGTATTCCGACCTGAATATCAACTGGATGGCATCCGATATCCTTATGAAAGAGCGTTGTATCCAGCTTACCAATACGCTGGCCACCTCCAATATGGGCGATATCTATTTTGAGGGTTTCTATTCCACGCGTACCAAGAAGGACCTGAAAGCCGGTTTCGACCTGACCCTTTCCGATATCACGGCCGACAAGGTCATTACCCTCTTCCCGGCCGTGGACAGCATCCTGCCTATGCTGAAGTCCTTCAAGGGTATGTTGGATTGTGAGATGGCGGCCACGGCAGATATCGATACCAGCATGAATATCATCATGCCCAGCGTGGACGGTATCATAAAACTGAGCGGCACCAACCTGGAACTGGAGGAAAGCGGCGAGCTGCGGGAAATAGCCAAAACGCTCATGTTCAAGAACCGCAGCGGCAGCACCATTGAAGATATGTCCGTCCAGGGTATTATCCGGGACGATTTGCTGGAGGTCTTCCCCTTTGTGCTCAGTATGGACCGTTATTCCCTGGCTATGAGCGGCATACAACATTTCGACCAGCGTTTCCAGTACCATATTTCGGTCCTCAAATCTCCGCTCCCGTTCCGCTTCGGCATTAATATTTTCGGCAACTTCGACTCCTGGAAATGGAAACTGGGAAAAGCCCTGTACAAGAGTGCCGATGTCCCGGTCTTTACCGCCGAGGTGGACACGCTGAAGTATAACCTCATCAATTCCATCCACAATATCTTTACGCGAGGGGTGGATATCGCCCTTGAGCGGACCCGCGCCTTGCAGGATTCCATTGCCGTACGCAAAGAACAGGTGGGACTGGTCCGGGATTACCTGAGCCAGACCGCGGACGCCCAGGTAGATACGCTTATGCGCTCTCGTCTGGATTCGCTGAAGGCCGGCCGGGTGGTAGTGGAAGCCCTTTCAGAGGAAAAGAAAGAAGATGAATAGCAGGGAATACATCGAAGTCAGCATCCGCGTGCAGCCGTTTTCAGAAGAAGCGGCCGAAATCGTGGAAGCCTTTGTGGCGGATCTTCCGTTCGATTCTTTTGTGGTAGAGGACCCCTATTTGAAATGCTATATCCAGGCGGCCCTGTTCCAGCCGGCAGCCTTGGACGAAGCCCTGTCGGCGTGTGGAAGTCCCTCCTGGACGTCCAAGGCGGTGCAAGGGGAGAACTGGAACCGCACTTGGGAGCAGGAAGGCTTTACGCCCATCAGTGTGGACGGGAAGGTGTGGGTGGCGCCGGCCGGCGGACCGAAGGCCCGTGGCGGCCGCTTCCACATTGCCCTGCTGCCCGAAATGGCCTTCGGCACCGGACATCACCAGACCACCTGGCTTATGCTCTATGCCATGCTGGGATGCGAAGGACTCATCCGGGGTGGCCGGGTGGTGGATTTGGGTTGCGGAACGGGGGTGCTGGCCATCCTGGCGGCGAAAATGCGGGCCGCGCAGGTAGATGCCATCGATATCGACGAGGTGGCGGTACAATCGGCCCGGGAGAATGCGCGCCTGAACCGGGTGGGTTCGCGGATTGCGGTTTCCTGCGGGGATGCGTCCGCACTTGACGGTGGCCGGTACGATGTAATCCTGGCCAATATCCATCGGAACATCATCCTAGATGCGCTTCCGCGGATGAAAGCGGCTCTTGCAAGCGGCGGTGTGGTGCTCCTGAGCGGGTTCTATTATGCCGATGCGGAAGCGATTCTGGAGGAAGCCCGCGGGCTGGGGCTGGCCTCGGAGGCCGACATCCTTACCCGGGAGGATCCGGACGAAAACCCGCAGGCCTGGGCCTGTCTGGTGCTACAATCGCAAAAATAATTTTGCAAATTCGGCACAAATTCGTACCTTTGCAGTCCCTTAAAAGATTATATGTCCGCTAAGCTACTGACTAAGAGCTATTTAAAGATAGCCGCTTACGGATCAAACGATAAAAAGTTTTGTTTTTATGTACGCAATCGTTGACATTGCAGGCCAGCAGTTCAAGGTAGAAGCTGGAAATGAGATCTTCGTGCAGCGCCTCGCTGCCGCCAAGGATGCCTCCGTCGAGTTCGACAAGGTGCTCCTGGTGGACAATGAGGGTGCGGTGAAGGTCGGTGCCCCTTATGTAGAAGGTGCTGTTGTCAAAGCCACCGTCCTGGACGACCAGGCCAAGGCCGACAAGGTGCTTGTTTTCAAGAAAATCCGTCGTAAAGGATTCCAGAAGCTGAACGGCCACCGCCAGAAGCTCACCAAGATCCGTATCGATGCTATCGCTTAATCATTAGGAGGAACAAATTATGGCACATAAAAAAGGTCAATCCAGTTCGAAGAACGGTCGTGAATCCCAGAGCAAGCGCTTGGGCATCAAGAAGTTCGGTGGTGAGGTCGTAAAGGCCGGTAACATCCTCGTCCGTCAGCGCGGCACGGTACACAACCCGGATCGCAATGTGGGCATCGGCAAGGATCATACCCTGTATGCCCTGGTGGACGGTACCGTCAAATTCACGAAGAAGAGAGAGAACAAGTCTTACGTTTCCGTGGTTCCTTTTGAGAACTAGTACTCGGAGATTTGTACAATCGTAAAAGGGGACTGGCACTTCGGGTACTCGGGTGCAGTCCTTTTTTTGTTTTATAGCAAAAGATTATGCTTACACTCAAATTGCTTCGCGACGATCCGGAATACGTGATCCGCAAGCTTGCCGTCAAGAATTTTGACGCGCGCACCATTGTCGAGGACATTATCCGCCTCGACGCCAACCGCCGTTCGATGCAGGCCGAGAGCGATGCCCTGGCCTCGCAGCAGAAACAGAAGGCGGCCCTGATTGGCGGTCTCATGAAGGAAGGCCGCAAGGAAGAGGCCGAGCAGGCCAAGCAGGAAGTGGCTGCCTTGAAGGCCCGTTCCGCCGAACTGCTCGCTGCCGCCGACGAGAATAACAAAGAACTCGAGGCCAAACTGGTCCTCCTGCCCAATATCCCGTGCGACCTGGTCCCCAACGGCAAAGGCGCAGAGGATAACCTCGTGGTGAAAATGGGCGGTCCGGAGGTCGATCTTCCGGCCGATGCCCTCCCGCACTGGGAACTGGCCAAGAAATACGATATCATCGACTTTGACCTGGGTGTAAAACTCACGGGTGCCGGTTTCCCGGTTTATAAGGGAAAGGGTGCCAAACTGCAGCGCGCCCTCATCAACTTCTTCCTGGACGTGAATACCGCCGCGGGGTATAAGGAGGTGGAACCGCCGGTCATGGTGAACGCCGCGTCCGGTTTCGGTACCGGCCAGCTGCCCGACAAGGAAGCCCAGATGTACTATGTGGGTCTGGACGATTTCTACCTGGTCCCGACCGCCGAGGTCCCCGTGACCAATATTTTCCGCGATGAGATCCTCGCCGACAATGCTTTCCCGCAGAAGCTCACGGCCTATACGCCCTGCTTCCGCCGCGAAGCCGGATCCTATGGCAAGGATGTGCGCGGCCTGAACCGCCTGCATCAGTTCGACAAGGTGGAAATTGTCCGCATAGAGAAACCGGAAGATTCCTATGCCGCCCTGGACGAAATGGTTGCCCACGTGGAAGGAATCGTGAACAAGCTGGGCCTGAAGTACCGTATCCTGCGCCTGTGCGGCGGCGATATGAGCTTCACCTCGGCCATTACCTACGATTTTGAGCTTTGGAGCGCCGCCCAGGGCCGTTGGCTGGAGATTTCTTCGGTTTCCAACTTCGAATCCTACCAGGCCAACCGTCTGCACCTCCGCTACAAGGACGAGAATGGCAAGACCCAGCTCTGCCACACCCTGAACGGCAGTTCGCTGGCTCTTCCGCGTGTCGTAGCCGCTTTGCTCGAAGACAACCAGAAAGACGGTTACATCGAGATTCCCGAAGTTCTTCGCCCGTACACAGGTTTCGACCGCATCGACTGATGCCGGACGAGAAAATCATATTAGGCATCGACCCCGGAACCAATCTGCTTGGTTTCGGGGTTATCCGTGCCTTGGGCCGCAAAGCTGAATATATAGACATGGGCATCCTGGATATCCGCAAGGAGAAGGACGCCTACGCCAAAATCCATGCAATCTGGGAGTTTACCGGCCAGCTGTGCCGGAGCTATCATCCCGATATCCTGGCCGTGGAATCACCTTTCTATGCCAAGAACGCCCAGGTGCTCTTCAAACTGGGCCGTGCCCAGGGAGCTGACATCACGGCGGCGGTAGAAGCCGGATTGGAAGTGTTTGAATATGCGCCCCGCAAAGCCAAAGAGGCAATTGTAGGCAATGGCGCCGCTTCCAAGGAGCAGGTGGGGATGATGCTGGAAAAGACCCTGGGGGTTACTTTAAAGGCCGAACACCTGGACGCGACCGACGCCCTGGCCATCGCTATGTGCCATTTTTATGAAATGACTTCTCCGCTGGTGGGCAAAAACGGCGGGAAAGGATGGGCACAGTTCTTGAAGGATCATCCGGAAAGAATAAAATAAATCTTTTCCCGGTTAAACCGGAACCCTTTTTTTCTGTCAATATATTTGACAATAGTATTAATATATGAAGGGATTTTGCATCAGGCAGATGTTTGCAGGTGCCGCCGTTCTCGTGCTGGCGCTTGTTTTTTCTATTCCGGCTGCCGCACAGGGCGGTAAGGTAACGGCAACGCTTCAAGACGCAGCCAATGGTGAAGGTATTGGATTCGCAACGGTCTCGTTAACCAAGACGGGTACAAACAAGGCCCAGAAATACGCCTTGTCGGACGACAAAGGCCGTGCGGTCCTGGATAAGGTAGCCCCCGGAACCTATACGTTCAAGGCGGAAATCCTGGGCTACAAACCCCTGTCCCGGGAGGTAACCGTTAAAGGGCACATTGATTTGGGCGTGCTGAAAATGGAAACCGACCGCCAGGTGCTGGATGCTGCATCGGTAAGCGCCGCCGGCAATCCCATCATCATCAAGAAAGATACGGTGGAATACAACGCTTCCTCGTTCAAGACTACCGACAACGACATGCTGGAAGACCTCCTAAAGAAACTCCCGGGTATTGAAGTAGGGGAGGACGGTTCCATTACCTCCAATGGCAAGACCATCAGCAAAATCACCATTGACGGAAAGACCTTCTTCCTGGACGATCCGCAGCTGGCATCCAAGAATATCCCCGCCAAAGCCATCCAGAAGTTGAAGGTGGTGGACAAGAAATCGGAGCAGGCCCAGTTTACGGGTATCGATGACGGAGACGATGAGACCATCATCGACCTGTCTTTCCATCCGGGCATGAAACAGGGCTCTTTCGGGAATGTGATGCTGGGTGGCGGTCACGATGTCCCGGCAGCCAATGCGGGGAAGGGAGACTATCGTTTCCAGGGTGCCGCCTTTGCGGGCAAGTTCGCCGACAAAAGCCAGATCAGCATCATCCTGAACGGGAACAATACCAACAACCGGGGCTTTAACGACCTGGCCGGCGGCATGATGCAAGGCATGCGCGGCGGTGGCGGCGGCATGGGCCGGGGCAGCGGCGGTTTCGGCCGCGGAAACGGTATCACCACGTCCTGGATGGGCGGTGTGAACGGCGCCTTCGACCTTTTCGACGACAAGATGAAACTGGAAGGGAACTATCTCTACAACGGCTCCGAACGGGCGGTAGAAGAGTCCTCCTATAAGGTGACCTATCGGGACGACGGGACCAGCCTGATCAATTCCTCGGATGGCTGGAGCAATACCAACAGCTACGGCAATCGCATCGGTTTCCGGATCGACCACAAATTCTCCGAGAACACGTCCATCCTTTTCCAGCCGCAGGTGAACTGGGGACGGGGCAATTTCAACGAGTACTCGGATTCCAAGACCTGGAATGCGGATGCGGCCGGTAACCAGACCCTTACCAACGAAGGCTTCAACTTCAACGGTGGTAAAAACAACAACTGGCAGGCCAATGGTTTCCTTTTGTTGCGCCAGAAACTGGGGAAGGCCGGCCGGACCCTCTCGTTCTTCGGCCGTTACAGCTTCAGTAACAACGACTTGAACGGTCTGAACCAGAGCCTCACCACCTATTACGAACAGGGGGCACAGCGGGATTCCGTGGTGAACCAGCGCTACGACCAGAACAGCAAGAGCGCCAGCCTGTCGGGCCGGCTCAACTACACCGAACCCCTGGCCGAGCATTGGTTCCTGGAGGGGAATTACAGTTTTAGCTGGAGCCGTTCCAAATCCTACAAGAATACGTACGACGGCCTGGATATCCCCGACTTCATCCACAACTATGACACGTGGACGGGGGACAAGACCGGAATTCCGAACCCCACGTTCTCCAACAACATCGAGAATGTCCACATCGCCCAGCAGATCGGTGCCACCCTGGTTTATCAGATTTCCGGCCTGCAGGCGCAGGTGGGCATGAGCGCGAACCCGACCCGGATGACCAACGCCACCACCCGTCACGGCAAGGAGCAGAACTACGAGAGCAACGTGGTCAACTGGGCACCGAATGCGATGATCCGCTGGGATGCGAGCGAAAGCACCAACTTCCGCCTCTTCTATTTCGGACGTTCGGCCCAGCCTTCCACTTCTCAGTTGATGCCGGTGCCCGACAATACCAACCCGCTGCGCGTGAGTTTCGGTAACCCTTATCTGGAGCCGTATTTCAACCACGATATCCGTTCCGAATTCCGTTACTCGAACCGGAAGAAGTTCACTTCCATGAACCTTACCCTGGACGGCGGCATGGTCCAGAGCCCCATCGTGAACGCTACCTGGACAGACTTGCAGGGCGTGTCGTATTCCTTCCCGGTGAATGGCCCCAATTCCTTGCGCATGAGCGCCCGCATGTTTGTGAACGTGCCGGTCCTGAGCAAGAACTTCACGCTCTCCAACTTCCTCAATGCCAATTACAACAGCATGGGTTCCTATATCGGCAGCACCCGGTTCGACATGACACCGTACTACAAGCAAGGTGAATTTGATTACGATTCCTTCCACCGGGATTATCCCAATTTGGACGATTCGGACAAGTTTACCCTGAACAAGACCCGTTCCCTGAGCGTTTTCGAACGCATCCGCCTGACCTGGCGCAATGACGTGGTGGAATTGTCCGGCGGTGCGCATACACGCATGTCAAAAGCCTGGTACACAGTGGTGAACAATGCTTCCAATGCCAACATGACCTGGAACAACCAGGCTCATTTTTCCATGAACTGGACCCTTCCGGCCGGTCTGGGCCTTGTCTCGGAGTTCCGTTACAACTGGTACAACGGTTATTCTACGGATCAGCCTTCGGAATATGTGCTGAACGCCACGATTACCAAACTCCTCTTTAAGAAGAAGGTGACGTTGGCCGTGAATGCCTACGACATCCTGAACCAGGCCAAGAACCTGAGTGTTTCGGATACGGCCAACTATCATACGGAAACGCGCAACAACACGCTGGGACGGTATATTGTCCTTTCGCTGACCTACCGCTTCGGAACCTTCGACGCCTCCAAGATGCGCGCTCCCGGCGGCCGCGGTCCCGGCGGGATGGGCGGTCCCCGCCGCTAAAGGTTTAACCGCGTCTGGTCAGTATGCGAACGGCCAGGGCGGTCAGGAGCAGGAAAAACAACAGCGAACAGAGGCGGCCGATGATGTCGCCGTTCTGGACAAAGAAGGTTTGACAATCCTCCAGGGAAATTTCGCCTTGGAGGATTTCTTTGGTCCACCAGGAAGACTGGGCCAGGATATCGCCCCGCGCATCGATGATGGCGGACAGGCCGGTATTGGCGCAGCGGGCGATGGCCCGGCGCGTTTCGATGGCCCGCAGGCAGGCGTAACTCAGGTGCTGGCGGTAGCCCGGCGTATCGCCCCACCAGGCGTCATTGGTGATGATGACCAGCGCCCGGGCGCCGGCGCGAACGTATTCCGTGCAGAACTCGCCGTAAATGGACTCATAGCAGATGGCGCAGCCCAGCGGTACGTCCCCGCAGGATAGGGTCGTCCGCTCTTCCTGGCCTACGCAGCGTCCCATCACGCCGCCCAGTAGGTCGTCCAGCGGGCGGAACACCTTCGGGTAGGGCATCATCTCCACGCCCACTACCAGCTTGCTCTTCAGGTAGGTCTCGCCGGTACCGGCCATCACCGCCAGGTTATGGGAGTGGTACCACAGGTTGTCGTGCAGGAACCGGGCGTTCGGGGAAGGTCTTTCGGCCGATTCCATCCGCGTGTAACCCGATGCGCCCAGCATCACGTGCGTGCCGGGATAGGCTTCCTGCAGGGCGGTGAACCGCCGCCAGGTACGGCTCTCGGCGGGATAACCCACGATGACGTCGTTGGTGAAGGTTTCGGGCGAGAGCAGCAGGATGTTCCCCGCCGTATCGGTCCGTCCCCGGAGCGCCTGGCGGAACTGGTCTTCCAGGATGGCGTTCTGCTCATCCTGGCTCAAAGCTTCGAATTTGTGATACGGGTCGATGTTGGGTTGGGCGATGATCACGGGCAGTTTCTCATCCGGCTGCGCATAGCGGGCAAACAGGTGCATGGAAACGCCGATCGGCGCGACCAGCAGCGCAACAAGTCCGATAACGGCGGCCGCCCGGGCCTTTCCGTTCCAGCGCTGCCAATTTCCGTTGGACAAGCTGACCATCATCCCGAAAACCGACAGATTTACGGCCCACACCCAGAGCGAACCTCCCAGGGTCCCGGTGTACTCGTACCATTGCACCAGGCCGGTAGATCGGGCGAAAGCGTTTCCCAGCACGAGCCAGGGCCAGGATATTTGGGCCGATGTCAGGTACCACCGTTCCCACGCGATCCACGCCAGGGCCAGAAAGAGGTAGGGAACCACCCCCGTGAAGTGTTTCTTGGACAGGCGGAACAGTCCGAAAATCAACGACATCTGCAACGCATTGGCAAAGATGGCAAACAGCCCGCCGCCAAGGGTGGCGTTGCACACCCAGAAGGTCGTGGCGGCATTCCACAGGACGAAGGTCCCGTAATGCCAGGGCCACAGGCGCCGGATACCTGTCTGGGAGGCGATGTGTTCCAGACAGAGCAGGGGCACCCAACCGATCAGGGCCAACCAGCCGCAGTGCGGTACCAGGAACGGTACCGACATCAGCAAGACCGTCAGGGCCGCAAGCAGCAGGAACAATCGTGTCGGATGATTCATATTTTACAAATATATGAATTATTTTTTAGTATCTTTGTAGGAAATGGTGAGGAAAGATGTTGATCGATATTCTTAAATCGTATCTGATTGGTATTTGTGCGGCGGCACCGTTGGGGCCGATTGCCATCCTGGTCCTGCAGAAGACCCTGCATTACGGACACCGGGGAGGCTTCACGTCTGCTCTGGGGTCCACACTGGTCGATACCACCTATGCCATCATCTCCATCTTTGCCCTGGCTATCGTAAAGGAATTTGTGAACGTGCACCAGAATATCCTGCTCATTTGCGGCGGTATCATCCTGATGGGCGTGGGTTATTCCATGGCCATGCGTGACCCGTTCCGCAAGATGAAAGAAGATGGCGGGGCGCCGGCTGCAACCTGGAAGGATTTTGTCCAAGCTTCCCTGACGGCCATTTCCAATCCGGGTGCCATTTTCATCATGCTGGCCCTCTTTACCTTCTTTAATGTAGGCGACCAGCCGCAGGATTTGCGTGTGGCACCCCTTATCATTGCCGTAGCCATGGGGTCGGCAACCTGGTGGTTCTGCTTTACCTGGGTGTTCAGCCGTTGGCGCAATTCCTTTAAATTCAGGACATTGATGTGGATCAACCGGATCAGTGGCATCCTCATTGGCATCATCGGTCTTGCCCTGCTGGCCGAAGGTATTTATCAAATCGCATTCTGAGAAAAATGAAAAAGGACGAAGAAAAGAAAGGTTTCTTTCACAACTGGATTGTCAAGAATTTGCTTTGGGCGGTGGTGGCCATCGTCGCCACCCTCCTGCTCTCGGCTTTCCTGCTGTCCCGGATTACACATCATGGGAAAGTGATCAGGGTGCCCGATTTTACGGGGATGACGGTGAACCAGGCGGACCAATATGCCCACGACGCATCGCTGCGGATCGATATTGCCGATTCCGTTTTCGTGAAACGGATGGCTCGCGGGGCGGTGTTCAGCCAGAATCCCAAGCCGGGTGCAACGGTCAAGACCGGCCGTCGGGTGATGCTTACCATCAACGCGATGAATGCCAAAAAGGTGAGCATGCCCAACCTGGTGGGGTATTCCATGCGCCAGGCCAAGGCGGAGCTGAACTCCCGCGGCCTGACCCTGGGCCGTTTGCTCTATGTGGATGATATGGCTACCAACAACGTCCTGCGCCAACTCTACAAGAACCGCCAAATAGAAGCGGGCCAGATGATTGATAGCGGCTCCGAGATAGACCTGATGGTGGGCCTGAACGATACGGACAACCAGACCTATATCCCCGATGTGACGGGTATGAAATACCTCCGTGCGGTAGATGTGGTGCATGATAATTCCCTGAATATCAAGGCGTTGATCTTTGACAAGAGTGTCAAGACCTATGCCGATTCCATCAATGCCCAGGTGTGGAAGCAGGCGCCCCAGCCCTCCAAGGCTCCCATCCTCATGGGTTCCGACGTGTCGCTTTATCTCTCGGTGGATCCCGACCGCACGCTCCCTTAGAACTAGTACCCGATGGACGAGGAAAAACGCTACCTGGAGCCGGAAGAGGCCGTCGAAGACGAAGAGCAGGGAATGTTTGAACATTTCCGGCTGGACGTCGATGGTGGTCAGGAACCCATCCGGGTAGATAAATATATGTCTTCCCATCTGGAGGATACGTCCCGCCACCGCATCCAGTGTGCCATCAAGGCCGGTTATGTCTTTGTGAACGGGAAACTCGCCAAAGCGAACCTCGTCATCCGTCCCGGCGATGTGATCCAGTTCATGATGCCGTACCGTCGTCGTGGCGTGGACATTATCCCGCAGGATATTCCGCTGGATATCGTTTATGAAGACGAGGATGTGCTGGTGGTGAACAAGCCGGCCGGGATGGTGGTGCATCCGGGTCACGGCAACTTTGACGGGACCCTCGTCAACGCGTTGGCATTTTACCTGCAGCTGCCCTTACCATCGGCGGCTGGAGATTCTGCAGCGGATGGGGATGAGCGGATGGGCATCCTGGTGCACCGGATAGACAAGGATACGTCCGGCTTGCTGGTGGTGGCGAAGAACGACGAGGCGCAGATGCATCTGGCCAAGCAGTTTTTCGACCATTCCATCGAACGGAAATACACGGCCGTCGTGTGGGGAAACATCCGGGAGGACGAGGGAACCATCGACGGAAACATCGGCCGCGACCCCAACGACCGCCTGCGCTATCGGGTCTACTCAGACCCCGAGAAGGGAAAACATGCTGTTACGCATTACCGTGTGCTGGAGCGTTTCGGTTTCGTGACGGTGGTGGAATGTATTCTGGAGACGGGACGCACGCACCAGATTCGCGTGCATATGAGCCATATCGGTCATCCGCTCTTTAACGATGAGCGCTACGGCGGA
>CADCCI010000018.1:16456-22382 GCA_902799895.1 uncultured Bacteroidia bacterium
CTGTCCGCGACAGGCCCTCCACGCCCGCACACTTGGCTTTGTCCACCCCCGCACGCGGGAATGGATCCGTTTCGATTCACCGCTGCCCGCCGACATGACCGCCCTCATCGACAAGTGGCGCCGCTACGCCTCCAACATGGTGCCGGACGAGGAGTAGGTGCAGGGCAGGGACATCAAGACAGCGGCCCAGAATGGTCCCGTCGGGAGCAATCAGGAAAAGTTTCGGTGTTGTCAACACCCCGTACAACCGTTGGAAATCGGAGGATAGCTCCGGATCCCACAGGTGGATGGTAGGGGACGGAAAATCGCTCTTGCGGGCCTTCCTCCAGTCTTTCTGCGAAGTTCCCACATACACGGCATACAGGTCTGCTTCGCACGGATGGTCGGAAAGGTATCGCGTCAGGACAGGCGTGGTGATCTTGCACGAAGCACAGTCGGTATCGTAGAAATACAGGATTTTGGGGCGGCCGTCCGCGGCAGGGAAGGACAGGGACGATCCGTCCGGCGCGAACAAGGTAACGGCCGGCGCCTGCATCCCGATCAGCGACGACCGGTTGAAATCTGCAAACACCTGCGCGTCGGTAAATGCATCGTCTGTTTCAAAGGACACCTTGCCCGGAGAAAACCACCGGTCGAAAAGATGGATGGCCACCGCCTCATCGCCCATCACGGGGGAGTGGCGATAGTGCGCGTAGAGTTTCCGGGCGGCGTGATCGCGAATTTCCTGCAGGGAGACCATCTCCAGGATGAAGTCGCATTCCTGCGATTTCACCTCGGCGCCTTGCCGCTCCAGCGCCTTTACATACTCCTCCAACTTCGCATCCAGTTTCTTCCATATCGAATCCGGCACAGCAAGTTCCGGTGTAACAGCAGAAGCGGAAGAGCTCCGAGGAGCATTTCCCCAAATTCCCTGCTCCGAGGAGCCTTCCGCTTCTGCGGAACCGGTAATGGCCGAAGCCGCTTCTGCGGAACAGGCAATAGCCGGAGCTGCTTTTGCGGAGCCAGCTATGGCTGGAGCCGCTTCTGCGGGAAATAGGCAGAGAGGGAGCAGCAGGGCCAGCAGCAGGAGGAGCGGACGCATGGGGCGGGGGAGGCTACCGGTGCGGAAGCACCACGCCGTCGGACAGGAAGAGCGACGTATCGCCCTTGTGCTGCAGCAGGTCACGCACGGCAGAAGAAGAAATGTGGGCGAACTCCTGCGCCGTCGGGATGATGAGGGTCTCGATCTCAGGCGCCAGCCGCCGGTTGGCATCGGCGATAGACCGCTCGGTCTCGAAATCCAGCATATTCCGCACGCCCCGCACGATATGGCGGATGCCCAGCTCGCGGCAGGTATCCACCGTGAGATTGCTATACTGGATTACGCTCACCCCTTCCAGACCCTTAATGGCCTGACGGATAATGTTTTCCCGCTCGTCCATGGTGAAGAAACCCCGTTTGTCCTGGTTGATACCGATGGCGATAACCACCTCGTCAAACATGGTGAGGGCCCGCCGGAGGATATTCAGGTGGCCGGCGGTTAAGGGATCGAACGATCCCGGGAACAGTGCTTTCTTTTTCATCAGAGTTGCCAATCGATGGGTTCTTTTCCCTGCGCGGCAAGCAGGGCGTTAGCTTTCGAGAAATGCCGGCAGCCGAAGAAGGCTCCCCGGGCCAGCGGAGAAGGATGCGCCGCCAGCAGCACATGGTGCCGGGACGTGTCGATAAGGTCCGCTTTGCTGCGGGCGAAATTGCCCCAGAGCATGAATACGATTCCCTCGCAATGGTCGGACAGGTAGCGGATAACGGCATCGGTAAATTCGGTCCAGCCGATGCCGGCGTGAGAGGCAGGCTGGCCCCCGCGCACGGTAAGGACGCTGTTCAGCAGGAGCACGCCCTGGCGGGCCCAGGGCTCCAGGTCCGGACTGCCGCTCATGCGGATACCCAGGTCGTCCTCGATTTCCTTGAAGATGTTTTTCAGCGAAGGCGGAGCCGGGACGTTCCGTGGAACGGAGAAAGACAGACCCATGGCCTGGCCGGGACCGTGATAGGGATCCTGGCCCAGGATGACCACCTTCACCTGAGAGACCGGCGTAAGGTCAAAGGCCCTGAAAATCTGGCTTCCGGGAGGGTAGATGACGCTGCCGGCGGCCTTTTCCTGATGGAGCCGGCCCACCAGGGCGGCGAAATAGGGTTTTTCGAATTCGCCCTGAAGCGCCTGCTTCCAGCTGGGTTCTATCTTTACATCCATGGTTTAGAAGATATGCTTGACCACGTCCTGGATGGTCTTCACGTAGACAAAGGTAAGACCTTTTACGTAAATTTCCTTGATATCTTCAATATCTTTCTTGTTTTCTTCGCTCAAAAGGATGGTGTGTACGCCAGCCCGTTTGGCCGCCAGGATCTTCTCCTTGATGCCGCCAACCGGCAGTACACGGCCGCGCAAGGTCATTTCTCCCGTCATGGCGATACCCTTCTTCACGGGCTCGCCGCGCAGGGCGGAAATCATCGAACTCACCATGGTGATACCGGCCGACGGACCGTCCTTCGGGACGGCGCCTTCCGGCACGTGCACGTGGATGTCCTTGGTGGCGAACTCCTCGGCGGTCAGTTTGGCCAGCTCGGGATGCGCCTTGATGTATTGGTACGCGATGGTGGCACTCTCTTTCATTACATCGCCCAGGTTGCCCGTCATGGTCTGGACACCCTTTCCCTGGCTCACCGAACTCTCCACGAACAGGATTTCGCCGCCCATGGCCGTCCAGGCCAGGCCGGTTACCACGCCCGGAGCTTCGTTGCCCTCCTGACGGTCGTGGAAGGCCGTGGGAAGACCCAGGTACTCGCGCAGGTGTTTCTTGTCGATGGTCTTCGGGTAGGTTTCTCCGAGGGCGATTTTCTTGGCTGTAACGCGGGCAATCTTGGCAATCTGCTTCTCCAGACCGCGTACGCCCGACTCCTGGGTGTAGTCCTCGATGATACCCTCGATGGCGCCTTTGTTCAAGGCAATGGCCATCTCGATGCCGTGCTCCTTCAACTGCTTGGGAATGAGGTACCGCTTGGCAATCTCCACCTTCTCCTCCTCCAGGTAGCCCGTGACGTTGATCAGCTCCATTCGGTCCAGCAGGGCCGGCTGAATGGTGGAAATGTTGTTCGCCGTGGTAAGGAAGAGAACATTGGACAGGTCGTAATCAATATCCAGGTAATTGTCGTGGAAGGTGGAATTCTGCTCGGGATCCAGGGCTTCCAGCAAGGCCGATGAAGGGTCTCCCTTGAAGTCGCTGCCCAGTTTGTCCACCTCGTCCAGGACGATAACCGGGTTGGAGGTTCCCGCCCGGTTGATGCCGTTCAAAATCCGGCCCGGAAGTGCACCAATGTAGGTTTTCCGGTGACCGCGAAGCTCGGCCTCGTCGTGCATGCCACCCAGCGAAATGCGTACGTATTTGCGTCCCAGCGCCCGTGCGATGGACTTGCCCAGAGAGGTCTTGCCAACGCCCGGAGGACCGTAGAGGCACAGGATGGGGGACTTCATGTTGCCCTTGAGTTTCAGCACCGCCAGGTACTCGATGATGCGGTCTTTGACCTTCTCCAGTCCGTAGTGGTCCTCGTCCAGCACCTTCTGGGCATTGGACAGATCCAGGTTGTCTTCGGACATTTCGCCCCACGGGAGGTCCAGCATGAACTCGATATAGTTGTACTGGATGCTGTAGTCCGGCGAAGAGGGGTTGTATTTCTCCAGTTTGGCCATCTCCTTATCGAAGATGCGGGCCACGTCGGCCGACCATTTCTTTTCAGCCGCGCGCGAGCGGAACTTGGCGAAATCTTCCATTTCGTCCATGCCCAGCTCTTCCTGGATGGTCTTCAGCTGGTTGTTCAGGTAATACTCCCGCTGCTGCTGGTCAATTTCGCTCTTCACCTTGGTGTTGATCTCGTTCTTGATACGCAGCAGCTGGTTCTGCGATTCCAGCAGTTTCAGCAGGTTCATGGCCCGGGTCTTGACGGAAGCCTCGGCCAGCAGGTCGGTCTTCCCCTGGAAATGTTCCACCTCCACGGTCGTGGCAATGAAGTTCACGAGGAAGGGGAAATTGTCGATACCCTTCAGGGCCGCCACCGCCTCTTTGGGGGCGAAGGAGGACGATTTGACAATCTCCACCGCCCGCTCTTTCAGAGAGTCGGAAATGGCCCGGATGTCTGGATCGTTCTCTTCCGGCAGTTCGTCCGACAGATAATCGACATAGGCTTCGATGTACGGGTCGAAGGAAACGATATTCTTGATTTTTAGTCGTTTGACACCTTGAAGGATGGCGGTCACGCTGCCATCGGGCATGTCCAGCGTACGGAGCACCTTGGCTACCGTTCCGTATGCGCAGAGATCTCCCTCGCGCGGGTTTTCCACCGTGACATCGCTCTGGGGTACGGCACCCAGGAATCCGCCCTTTTTGGTGACAGCCTGCACAACGCGCAGCGAAATCTCGCGGCCAACGGTCACGGGATAGACGATGCCCGGGAACAGCACGGCGTTCCGGAGGGCCAGTATGGGGAGTTTCTCGGGCAGGAGGGTATCCTCGATTTTGGGAACCTCTTCACCCTGGACGACGGGAATAATACTTACTTCATTCATATCTTTCAAATCCACTGGTCAAGCCAGCCGAATCTGCCACTTTGTCAGAATCGGTCGGTTTTTCTTTTCTTACGATAGTATTGTCAATCTCTATGCCACAAATTTCGAGGAAAGATTTTGAATAATAAAAAATTAAGTGTACTTTTGCACTACTTTTTGTGTGGAACACATTTTAATTATACTAATATTATGACTAAGGCAGAGATTGTTAACGAGGTTGCAAAAGCAACTGGAGTTGAGAAAGTGACTGTACAGACAGTTGTTGAGGCATTTATGGAGAACGTAAAGGAGTCCATCGTCAAGGGAGAGCCCGTGTACCTCCGCGGTTTTGGTAGCTTCATCGTGAAGCACCGTGCCAAGAAGGCCGCCCGGAACATCACCAAGAAGACTACGATGACGATCCCCGCACACGACATTCCTGCGTTCAAGCCTGCGAAGGTGTTTGTAAATGCCGTTAAGGAGAAATAATCATTAAACCTTTATTATTATGCCTAGCGGTAAAAAAAGAAAAAGACATAAAATGGCAACGCACAAGCGTAAAAAACGCTTGCGCAAGAATAGACATAAGAAGAAGTAGTCTTCTTCTGCGTCTGCCATTTTAGCAGTCTGCTAAGAGAGAAAGGCTGACCGGAAGTGCCGGTCGGCTTTTTTTGTTTGAAAGTCCATTGCAATGAATCCTATGGAGTCTGAAAAATCTGAGAAGGATTTGATTGTCGATGTTGCATCGACAGAGGTTCGCATCGCCCTGATGGAGAATCACCGGCTGATCGAACTGAACAAAGAGTCCAGCAAGGGCCACGCCTACAGCGTGGGGGATGTCTATCTCGGCAAGGTGAAGAAGATCATGCCTGCCCTCAATGCTGCCTTCGTGGATATCGGGGACGAAAAGGAAGCATTTGTCCATTATCTGGACCTGGGTCTGTATTTCGATGCGTTTGACGAGTTCGTCAAGAAGAGCAACAAGAATACGGACACCAAGGCCCTGTATTCGGGAATCAAACTCGGGGAAGCCCTTCCCAAGGAAGGCAAGATCGGGGATATCCTGAAAGTGGGACAGATGATCATTGTCCAAATCGTCAAGGAACCCATTTCTACGAAAGGTTCCAGACTGACTGCGGAAATTTCATTGGCAGGACGGAACATCGTACTCCTCCCCTTCGCCGAGAAGGTGAGCGTATCCCAGAGAATCGCTTCCAAGGAAGAGCGTCGCCGGCTGGAATCGCTGGTACGCAGCATCCTCCCCGTGAATTATGGCGCCATCATCCGTACCGCCGCCGAAGGCAAGAATGCCGCCGTGCTGGTGGGCGAGTTGAAGGCTTCCATCGAGAA
>CADCCI010000019.1 GCA_902799895.1 uncultured Bacteroidia bacterium
CGGCCGATGAAGACCTTGAAATTACCTTCCAGGTAGTCGCTCACCATACCCACGATATCGCTTTCCACCTGCTGGAAGCTGTCTTCCGTAGAGAAACTCTGGGCCACTGCCCCATACATCACTTCGTTCCTTTCGTCGTTCAGCGGATACGACTCCAGGGCCATTTCTTTCAGGTTTTCCACCTCTTCCTCGGTGATGCAGCCGGCCTCTTCGCCGCGTGGCACTTTCCCGCTGGCGCTTTCCTGCTTCACATAGTATTTGGGCAGGCCCACCACCACCTGGAGAATCTTGATGCGCAGATCCTTTTCCGCTTCGGCAATGGCTTCCTTCAGCGGTGCCGATGCCTTTTTGGGGTTGAACACGTAGCTGTTCCGGATGCCGTCCGAAGGCGTTTCCTTGTAGTAAACGATCTGGACGTCATTGCCGCTGATGCGGGCTACCGTCAGGGCGATTTTCGAACTGCCCAGATCGACCGATGCGATGTATCTTTCTTCCATATATTGTGTGTTTTTTATTTTCTGCAAACGATTTGTTTTTCGAATTTGACGTTCACCGTCTTATAATAGTCGGGCCCTTTTTCCGGAACGATGTACCGGTAGTAATCCTCCAGGCGGCCGAATTTGTCGGCACAGTCGAAGGGATTACCGAAAATGAAGCGCTCCTTCCCCTCGCGCGGGATCAGTACCAGGTCCCCGTTCTTCTCCACGTGCATCTGGACGATGGCATCCTCCCAGACCTTGCTGTGCTCCATGAACCGGACCATTTCCAGCATGCCGTCCAGCCACCGGACTTCCTTCTCGTCCGTAGGTCGTCCTTTGAAGCCTTCCGGGACTGTCATCGGCACGGCTCCGTCCACAATGGGAACGCGGGCCGTGAAATGCTCCTGGAGCGGGAAAAGGAAGCCTTGCGCATCGGCATACCAGCCCTTGCCGTCCTTCCGGAACCGCAGGACAGGCTGCCGCTGGAGGATGTTGATCCGCAGCATGCGGTCCTTCGTTACGTACGCCTCGCTCCGGAGGATGGCGCTCTTGCCTTCCAGCAGGGTTTCGATCCGTTTCAGGTCTACGCTGTCCAGCCGCTGGCCGATGTAGGGCCCATAACCTCGGGACAGGATGGCCTCTACTTCGTCCTGCGTGACGAAGGAGCCCTCTCCGTCGAACGTCACTTCCAGGCGCTCGACCGTACGCAGCCTGCGCTGGGAGGCGTCCAGCAGGCTCATGGCCATGAGAATCATTGCCAGGAGGACAGCCAGACCGGCTACGACAAGGTATTGGAGGACTTTTCTCATACGCGTTTCTCCAGCATGTCAGTTATGGGGCCGATAAAGCGGTCGATGTTGCCGGCTCCGAAGGTTACCAGCACGTCTACCGGCTCATTGGCCAGGTAATCCATCAGTTCCTCCTTCTTCAGCAGCACCTTTGCCGGAGCGGTTACCCGGTTGAAGATAATCTCACTCGTCACGCCCGGAATGGGTTCCTCGCGTGCCGGGTAGATGTCCAGCAGGATGAGCTTGTCCACCCCGCTCAAGGCCTGTGCGAAGCCCTCCGCGAAGTCCCGCGTGCGGGTGAACAGGTGCGGCTGGAAGATGGCCGTCATCTTCCGGGTGGGGAAAATCTCTTTCAGCGAGGAAATGGCGGTTGCCAGTTCCTGAGGATGATGGGCGTAATCGTCGATGTAGGTGCAGCCCGGCCGGTTTACGTGCACGTCCAGCCGCCGCCGCACGCCCTGGAAAGAGGCAATGGCTTCACGCACCTTCTCCGGGGCCAGGCCATAACTCAGGCACAGGGCCGCCGCGGCCACGCTGTTCTCCACGTTCAGCCAGCCCGGCACGTTTGTCCGCATTCCTTCCAGCACGCCTCCCGGCCACACCAGGTCGAAGGAGAAGTAGCCCAGCTCGTCGGGGACGATGTTCCGGGCATGGAAATCGGCCTTCGGGTCGTTGTAATGGTAGTGCAGGATTCTGGCGGGGGTGTCTTCGGCCGTAAGCGGAAGGCCCAGCTTAGCAATCAGGGTGCCGCTCACCTGCGCTGCAAAGTCTTTGAAAGCCTGGCGGTAAGCCTCCTCGGTACCGTAGATGTCCAGGTGGTCCGGATCCATGGCCGTCACCACCGCCACCTCCGGGAACAACTGGAGGAAGGAACGGTCAAACTCGTCCGCTTCCGCCACCACGGTAGGCGTCTTGGAGGTAAGCAGGTTGGTGTTGTAATTCTTGGAAATGCCGCCCAGGAAGGCCGAGCAGCCTTCGCCCGATGCGGTCAGGATGTGGGCCGCCAGGGTGCTCGTCGTGGTCTTTCCGTGCGTCCCCGCAACCGCCAGGCAGCGCTGCCCGCGGGCGATTTCGCCCAGCACGCGCGAACGCTTCACCAGCCGGTATCCGTTCTCCCGCACGAAAACCAGTTCGCCCATATCGTCCGGAATGGCGGGGGTATAAACCACCAGCGTACCCTCCTTCTCGGCCGGAACCAAATCCGGGCGGTCTTCATAGTGGATGGCGATGCCTTCGGCCTCCAGTTCTTTCGTCAAGTCTGAAGGGGTGCGGTCGTAGCCGCTCACCTCCAGACCTTTAAACTTATAGTACCGCGCAATCGCACTCATTCCAATCCCCCCGATTCCGATGAAATATACCCGCTTGTAGGACGGACCTTCCATCTCGTTCGCTGAAAATAGGGGATATGCTCTCTCGACGGAAGATCCGTCCTCCTTAGCGGGTGCAGCCTTCGGCGAAGGAGCATATTCCCTCGTTCCTGCGAGTGAGTCGGAGGGTGCACCCGCTGAACCGAGGACCAATTTATACGCTTCGTCGGCAATAACTTGTGCCGCGTTGGTCAGCGCCAGTTTGGCGATATTGGCTTCGAGCTGTTGGATTCGCGCCTCATCCTGCAGCAACGCCAGGGCCGTCGGCAACAGCTGCTCCGGCGCCTCGGCATCCCGCACCATCAGGGCCGCATCCTTGTTCACCAGCGCCATCGCATTGTGCGTCTGGTGATCCTCCGCCACGTTCGGCGACGGCACAAAGATCGAGGCCTTGTGCGCGGCGCACAGCTCGGAAACGGTGCTCGCACCGCTGCGGGAGATGACCACATCGGCCACCGCATACGCATAATCCATGCGGCCGATAAAGTCGGTAAAGTGGATGAACGGCAGGTTGCGGCCGGCCATGAAGGCCTCGATGCCTTTCTTGTAGTATTTGCCGCACTGCCAGATGATTTCCACGTTGTCGCCGCCGGGGCAACCCTGCTCAATCCAATGCTTCATGGCCTTGTTCAGCGTACCGCTGCCCAGGCTCCCGCCCACAATGAGTAGATGATCTTTCTGCGGATCCAATCCGTAGTACTCCATCCCCTCCAGCACCATCTGGGCGTTGGCGGGCACGATATCGGACCGGATGGGATTGCCGCTCATGACAATTTTATCGGCCGGGAAAAACCGCTCCATGCCCTCGTACGCCACGCAGATGCAACCGGCCTTCTTGCCCACGATTTTGTTGGTGAGCCCGGCAAAACCGTTCTGCTCCTGGATGAGGGACGGGATGCCTTTGCGGGTAGCCTGCCACAGCAGGGGAGCGGAAGCGTATCCGCCCACGCCGATGGCGATATCGGGCTTGAATTCATCCAGGATGCGCCCGGCCTCGCGGACACTCTGGAGAACTTTGAAAGGCACCTTGAGGTCGTTCACGATGTTGTGCAGGTTGAGCTGCCGCTGCAGCCCCAGGATCGGCAGGCCCACAATCTTGTAGCCGGCCGCGGGCACCTTCTCCATCTCCATCTTGCCTTCGGCGCCGACGAAGAGGATTTCCGTGTCCGGATTCAATTCCTTGAGCTTGTTGGCGATGGAAATGGCCGGGAAGATGTGCCCGCCCGTTCCGCCGCCGCTGATAATCACCCTAAGTGCCTTGTATTCCATATCTTTATTCCAGATTATCGATTTCTTCAATGTCGTTGAGTTCGTTCAATGCCTCCATGTCCGGTTCGTCTACCGGCATCGCTTCCAGCTGGGCACGGGCCTGCGCCGCCTGGATTTCCTTGTCCATCTTGCGTTTCGCGCTCCGGCTGATGGACAGGATAATTCCAAAGGCAATGCTGAACATAATGAACGAGGAGTTTCCGTGGCTCACCATGGGGAGGGTCTGTCCGGTAAGCGGTCCGATGCCCACGTTGATGAACATGTGCATCATAGCCTGTCCGGTAATAAGCAGCACCAATCCGGCCACGGCGGTCTTTGCAAACAGGTTGTCGCAGTTGCGCACGATCATGGAACCTCGGGCCAGCAGGCTGATATACAGGAAGATGACCACGATGGCCCCCAGAATGCCGTATTCCTCGATAATGAAACTGAACATGTAGTCCTCGAACATAACGGGCACCACGTACCGCTGCGTACTGCCGCCCGGACCCTTTCCAATGAGGATGCCCCGGCCTTCGTGCACTGCAATCTTGGCGCTCATGGGCTGTTTCATCTTGTCCAGCGCCTTTTGGAATTCGATGGAATTCCGGGGAGCGGTCCGGATGACATCCAGCTGGTGCTCACGGTTGTTCTCCAGACGCGCCAGGGCACTCTCCAGGTGGGGGAAGATGGGCTTCGGCGTAGCTTTGTCGATGGCCACGAGCAGAAGCAAGAGGGCAATGGCACCCGCGAAGGGGAGAATCAGTTCTTTGACACCGATGCCGCCCACCAGGATGGTGACGAACATGATACCGCCGATAAAGAGCGTACTGGACAGCGAGCCCGGCATGATTCCCACGCAAACCGACAGCATGGGGAAATAGATATAGGTAAACTTTGTGATGCCTTCTGCATGCTTCTTCACCCATTCCGACTCTTTGAAGAAGAGGGGGTGCAGTTTTTTGTTTTGATAGGCATCTACGGCCCAGGACAGGTACATGACCATGGCCACCTTGACCACTTCGAATACGTGCACCTGGAAGCCGAATACCGAGATGGAACGCCAGGCGTCATTGATATACAGGGCCTTGATGACGCCCAGGTTGCCGTGGGCGACAAGGAAGATGAGCAGGAGCATGGAGAAGCCCCAGCCCAGTTTGGAAATAGCCCGGAAAAACCGCTGGCTCCGGATGTTATAGCAGAGGATGATGAAGAAGAGACCCGCCAGCGAAATCAGCAGCTGCTCCTTCATGATGGCCGTCCGCGTGGTATGCTGCTGGATGGCCAGCAGGGGAGTGGACGAGAAGATGGCTACGATGGACAGGAGGATGAGCAGGAGCACAATCATCCAGACCACCTTGTCGCCTTGCAGGTTGCCTACAAAATTCCAGAATTTCTTGCTGTTGTCTCTCTTCGCCATGGTTTACAGTCTCCTGACAGCTTCTTTGAATTTTTCTCCGCGATCTTCGTAATTCTTGAACAGGTCGAAGCTGGCGCAGCAGGGGCTCAGGAGCACCACATCGCCCGGTTGGGCGAACTTGCTGGCGGCCTGGACCGCTGCATCGGCGCTCTGCGCATCCACCATTTTGTCGGCACCTACGATGCCTTCGAAGGCGGCATGGAGTTTCTTGTTATCGACCCCCATGCACACGATGGCTTTGACTTTTTCCCGCACCAGATCGGCCAGGACGCTGTAGTCATTGCCCTTGTCGGTGCCGCCCGCAATCCACACCACGGGTTTGCGCTGGCATTCCAGGGCATACCAGGCAGAATCCACGTTGGTAGCCTTGGAGTCGTTGATATAGAGGACGTCGCGGATGCTCAGGACGGGCTCCAGCCGGTGTTCGATGGCCTGGAAGGAGGACAGGGACTGGCGGATGACATCATTCCCGATGCCCGCCGCCTTGGCCGCCAGGGCCGCCGCCATGGAGTTGTAGACATTGTGCCGTCCGCCGAGCGCGAGCTCCTTCAGGTACATATCGCATTCTTCCTCCTGGTAGCGCACCACCATCTTATCGTCCTTGACAAAGGCACCTTCCTTCAGTTCCACGCCTTCCTTCTGGGTGAACGGGAGCATCTTGGCCTGGATGATGATTTTGTTCAGGTGGTCGATGGTGATGGCATCGTCCGAATCAAAAATGAAGCAGTCTTCCTTGCGGAGGTTGCGGGTGATGCGGAACTTGGCCTTCACGTAGTTTTCCATCTGGTAGTCGTAACGGTCCAGGTGGTCGGGCGTAATGTTGGTGATGATGGCAATATCGGGCCGGAAATCATAGCAGTTATCCAACTGGAAGCTGCTGATTTCCAGGACGTAATAATCGAAATGTTCCGTGGCTACCTGGTAGGCGTAGCTCTTGCCGATGTTGCCGCCCAGGCCTACGTTCAGACCGGCGTTCTGCAGCAGGTAGTAGATGAGGGACGTGGTTGTGGTCTTGCCGTTGCTGCCGGTGATGCAGATTTTCTTTGCGGTGTCATAGCGACCCGCAAATTCAATTTCGGAGATGATATGCGTCCCCTTTTCTTCCAGTTTGCGCACCATCGGGGCCGTGCTGGGGATGCCGGGGCTTTTGACCACCTCGTCGGCGTTGAGGATGAGTTCCTCGGTATGCTGCCCCTGCTCGAAGGGAATCTCCCATTTGCGCAGTTCGTCTGCATATTTCGGATCGATGGTTCCCTTATCGGACAGGAACACGTCGAAGCCTTTCACCTTTGCGAGCACGGCGGCTCCCACGCCGCTTTCCGCTCCTCCCAAAACTACGATTCTTGACATTGTATCAATCTATCTTTCAAATAATTATCTAACTTTTAACAGGGCCAGCGAGGCAACGGCCAGCAAAATGCCCACAATCCAGAAACGGGCCACGATCTTGGCTTCGTGATGCGGGGGTACGGGCTTGGGAATGAGCACCTTGCCCGGAACCTGCTTTTTGTCCTGGTAGTGGTGATGGAGCGGGGTCATGCTCCAGATGCGGGCGCCTTCGCCGGTTTTGCGTTTGGTCCACCGGAAATAGGTCCGCTGCATCAGTACGCTCAGGCTTTCCATCAGGAAGATGCCGCACAGCAGCGGGAGCAGCAGTTCCTTGCGGATGAGCACGGCGCTCACGCCGATGATGCCGCCGATGGTGAGGCTGCCCGTATCGCCCATGAACACCTGGGCGGGGTAGGAGTTGTACCAGAGGAAGCCAATGAGGGCTCCCACAAAGGCACTCATAAAGATGGCAATCTCTCCCGAACCCGGTATGTACATGATATTCAAGTAGTCCGAGTCGATGAGGTTGCCGCCCAGCCAGGCCAGCACGCCGATGACCACGCCAACGATGGCCGAGGTTCCCGCCGCCAGGCCGTCCAGGCCGTCGGTAAGGTTGGTACCGTTGGAGCAGGCGGTGATGACGAACACAATCATCAGCACGTAAATCATCCATTTGGTGTACCAGTTCCATTTCCCTTTCAGGGGCGAGAGCCATTTGTAGTCGAATTCGTGATCTTTGACAAAGGGGATGGTGGTCTTGGTGCTCTTGACCACATCCTCGTTGCGGTAGCGGCCCGTTTCTACGATTTCTTCCTGTTCCTCTTCGGGGATGGCCACTTTTTCCCGGACCACAATGTCGTCGCTGGTCCAGACGGTGAGCCCGATGACCAGGCCCAACAGGATCTGGGCAAGCAGCTTGCCGTGTTCGCTCATTCCTTCCTTGTTGTGCTTGAACACCTTGATATAATCGTCGGTGAAGCCCAGCGCTCCGCACCAAAGGGTGCTGAGCAGGAGCAGGAGCACGTACACGTTGGTGAGGTCGCAGAAGAGCAGCACAGCCGTAAGGATGGACAGGATGATGATCACACCGCCCATGGTGGGGGTGCCTTTCTTTTCAATCTGGCCCTGGAGTCCCAGGTCGCGGACCGTCTCGCCAATCTGCTTGCGCTGGAGCAGGCTAATGATTTTCTTGCCGACGAGCAGCGAGAACAACATGGCGGTGGCACTGGCCAGGAAAGCCCTGAAGGACAAGTAGTTCATCAATCCCTGTCCGGGGATGTCATATTCTTTCAGCAGTTGGAACAGGTGGTATATCATAACGTCTCAAATACTTCTTTTACAATTTCTCTCTCGTCAAAATGCCGTTTTTCGGTGCCGATAATCTGGTAGGTTTCGTGTCCCTTTCCGGCCAGTAGGATGCTGGAGCCTTCGGGAGACAGCAGGATGGCGGTGCGGATGGCTTCGCGGCGGTCGGCGATAAACACGGCCTTCGCCAGTCCGGCGGGGCTGAAACCGGCTTTGATATCGTTTAGGATATCTTCGGTGCGCTCCGTACGGCTGTTGTCGGAGGTGACGAAGATGCGGTCGGCATATTTTTCGGCCACCTGGGCCATCTCCGGGCGCTTGGTTTTGTCACGGTCGCCCCCGCAGCCGAACAGGCATACCAGGTTCTTTTTCGGGGCGATGTCGCGCAGGGTCTTCAGCACGTTGTCCAGGGCGTCGGGGGTATGGGCGTAGTCGATGATGACGCTCAAGCCGCGCGGCCCGGACAGGTTCTCCAGGCGGCCTTTCGCAGGGGCGAGCCGGCTCAGGGCCACCAGGATTTCGTCGGGTTTCGCACCTACTTCCAGGGCGGCCGAGTAGATGGCCAGCAGGTTGTAGGCGTTGTGCAGGCCAATCAGGCGGGTCCACGTTTCCCGCCCGTCGATGCGCAGCATCATCCCCTCGAAACTCTCTTCCATGACGCGGCAGGTGTGGTCTGCCATGCTCCGGAGGGAGTAGGTGACCACGCGGGCCTGCGTGTTCTGGACCATGACCATGCCGTGCTTGTCATCGATATTGGTCAGGGCGACGGCGTCGGCCGGGAGGTTGTCGAAGAAGAGTTTCTTGCAGCGGAGGTATTCCGCGAAGGTTTTATGGTAGTCCAGATGGTCGTGGGTCAGGTTGGAGAAGATGCCTACCCGGAAGGCCAGGCCGGCCACCCGTTCCTGTTCCACGCCGATGGAACTCACTTCCATAAAGCAGTATTCGCAGCCCGCCTGTACCATCTGGGCCATCAGCGAGTTGATGGTGATGGGGTCGGACGTGGTGTTGACGGCTTCGAATTCTTTCTTGTCCACAAAGTTGGCAATGGTGGAAAGGAGGCCGCAGGAGTATCCCAGATTCATAAACAGGTGGTACAGCAGGGTAACGGTCGTGGTCTTGCCGTTGGTGCCGGTAATGCCCACGAGGGTCAGTTTGCGGGACGGATGGTCAAAGAAGTTGTCGGCCATCAGGGCCACGGCGTGCCGGGAATTCTCTACCTTTACAAAGGTGACAGAGGCATCGGCACCGGACTTTTTCATCGCGGCAGCGACAGCATCGGCATCTTCATACGTAATGGCTACGGCTCCTTTTTCAATGGCCGAGGCAATGTAGGCGTGCCCGTCCGAGGCGTAGCCTTTAACGGCAACGAACAGGGCTCCGGGGACCACCTGGCGCGAGTCGCTGCACAGGGCCGTGATTTCACGGTCCGGGCCTTGCATGGCGGTTGCGCCGCATCCTTTTATGATCTGGCTCAGTTTCATTTCAGTGTAAGATTTATGACGGTTCCGGCGGGTTTCGCTCCACCTGCGGCCGGGCTTTGCGCCGCCACATGGCCCGTACCGGTCCATTCGCAGCGGTAGCCCGCGTTTTCAATGGCATAAACGGCATCTTCCAGGCCCATTCCTTTTACGTCCGGAACGATAGGTTTCTTCTTGTCTTCCGGTGCGTTGATGGTGGGCACGACCATATCGGGCATGGGACCCTTTTTGGTGAGCACCTCGGTGGGCGCGTTATCCATCGCATAGAGGTTGTCCACAATCTCGCCCATAGTCATAGCCGGGATGGTGCCGCCGTAGAAGGTCTTGGCAGACAGCCTCGAATAGATGGTGACGATGGCCGTGTAGCGGGGGGCATCGGCCGGGAAGAATCCCACGAAGGTGGCCTGGTTCTTTTTGCGGCCCCACGCATCGCGGTACGGATCGCCCGACCCCTTGGCTTCGGCGGGGGAGAGGACCACCCACGAGGTGCCGGTTTTGCCGGCCACCTCCCATTTGCGGTTGCGCAGACGCTTCGCGGTACCTTCCTCGATCACGGAGCGGAGGCCTCGGACGAGGGTATCGGCCGTGGTGGGCGAACAGATGGATGCGTTCAGCACGCTGGGACCGAGTTTCTTTTTTACCACGCCGTGCTGCTCGATGCTTTCCACCAGGTAGGGTTTCATCATGCGGCCGCGGTTGGCGATGGCGTTGTAGAAGGTAACAATGTGCAGCGGGGTTTCGGACACGTTGTAGCCGATGGCTACCTGGCCCAGGTCGGTGGCGCTCCAGTAGGGGTTGTCCGGCGAGGGAACGGTGGGCGTGGCCATGCCTTCCAGGTCGAAGTCGAAGGCTTCGCCCAGCTTATACATATAAATCTTGTCCAGGAACTTCTTGGGGTTCTGTTTGTAGTTGGTCACGGCCAGGTAGCGGAACATGTAGTTGGACGATACCTTGAAACCTTCGATGATGGGGATTTCCTTGGCGCCGCCGTTGGCCCGTTCGTACTGGGTGATGTGGTCGTCAATGCCCGGGAATCCTTTCATAAAACCGTGGTTGGACGGGATTTTATCGTCCAGGGAGTGGATGATACCGTCTTCGATGACCGTCATGAGGGTGCTGGTCTTGAAGACCGAACCCGGCTCGCCCTTGCGGCCGATGGCCATGTTCAGCACCTCGTTCACCCGGCCCGAGGTGGAATCGCGCAGGAGGTTCACCATGGCGCGGACGGCACCCGTTTTTACATCCAGGACCACCACGCAGCCGCCTTCGATGTCTTCGTTCTCGGCGATGTTACGGCGCAGAGCCTTGTCTGCGATGTCCTGCAGGTCGATATTGAGGGTGGTGCGTACGTCCATTCCGTCCACGGCTTCTTTGTAGCCTTTCTGGAAGTCCTGGATCCGGTCGCGGTTGTCGGTGGTGCGGAGCCACATCCGGCCTTCGGTCCCGTGCAGGACATAATCGAATTTTCCTTCCAGGCCGATATGGTTGTTGCCGTTGGAGTTGCTGTTGTCTTTTACGTAGCCGATGGTACGGCGGGCCAGGGTGCCGTACGGGTACTGGCGCGTATCCCTCTTCTCTACGATCATGCCGCCCTTGTACTGGCCTTCGCGGAAGAGCGGCAGCCCCTTCACGGTCTGGAGGGTCTCGTGATCGATCATCGTTCCGAGTTTGAGGTAGCGGCTGCCTTTTTCGCGTCCGTCGATGATGAGTTTGTAGTACTGGTCGGCGGTTTTGTCGCGGTAGATGGCGGCCAGGCCGTCGCAAAGCTCGCGGGCCTTTTCCCGCCAGGCCTGCTCGCGGGCCTTACCGTCTTTTTTGTCATATTCGTAGGCTCCTTTCATTACCGTGCAGTCCATGTAGATTTGGTACATGGGCGTGGACACGGCCAGCAGCCGTCCGTCGTGCGAGATGATGGCGCCCCGCTCGGGGTACAGGGTTTCGCGGATGCTCTGGGGGCGGAAATAGGATACGATGTCGCTGTCCGGGGTCCAGATCCACTGGATGTAGATGATGCGGCCAATCAGCAGCACCGCTGCGGCAAGGAAGGCAAAGTAGAGGGCAGACAGAATCATGCCAATCCTGTCTCGTCCCTGTTCCTGTTGTTGTTTTCTTGCCATCTCTCTATTCTTTTACAGACTCTTCGTTTTGCGCTGTTGCTTCCGGCTCCTTGGCGGTTTGCTGGTCCTTCCGGTGTTCGGATTTGTTGCCGGAGAGCAACGTCTTTTTCTGGATACGGGCGGCGGGTTTCTCCGGGAGCCCCACTTTGGACCCTTTTTCCTCCAGCAGGTCCCGAACCGTGGTCATCCGGTTTAGTCCGGCCAGCTCCACTACCTTCTGGGCGTGGTAAATCTCTACATTTGCCAGTTCCTTCTTTCCGGCCTCCACTTTCGTGAGGGTTTTCTCTACCTGGAGGCTCAGCCAGATGCTCATGAAGAACAGGAAGAAGGTCCAGATGATGTGGATGAAGTATTGGCCCAGATTCATGCTGTTCATGAAATCGCCCCGCTTGATCGCTCCGAGTGCTCGGACGATCCAGCGGCCCACATCGGCCCATCTCCATTTCCTTTCGTTCTCCATTTCTTATATTTCGTTTTTTCTCTTTTTCTGCTGTTTTTTCCGTTTTTTGTGGCTTAAACGGTTCCTGTTTTTTCGGCGATGCGGAGTTTGGCGCTCCGGGCGCGCGTATTACCCGCAATTTCTTCCTCGCCGGGAAGAATCGGCTTGCGGTTCACAGCCTGCAACGGGGCGTGGGTGCGTCCGTACAGGTCTTTCTCTTCCCGTCCTTCCACATTGCCGGTTTTGATAAAATTCTTTACCATACGGTCTTCCAGCGAGTGATAGGTGATGACCACCAGCCGTCCGCCGGGTTTCAGCGACGCTGCCGCCCCTTCCAGGAACTTCTCCAGCGAGCGCATCTCCTGGTTTACCTCGATCCGCAAACCCTGATACACCTTGGCCAGCACCTTGTGCTCGGCCATTTTCGGGAGGATGGGCGCGAGCGCCTTGTCCAGCTGCCCCGTGGTCCGGATGGGTTCCTGCTCGCGGGCTGCCACAATCAGGCGGGCTGCCTTGCGGGGGTTGTCCACCTCGGCATACAGGCGCAGGATGCGCTCCAGGGCGGCCTCGTCATAGGTATTGACGATATCGGCGGCCGTTTTCCCCGCAGCGGTGTTCATCCGCATGTCCAGCGGCGCATCGAACCGGAACGAGAAACCCCGTTCCGCCGTGTCGAACTGGTGGGACGATACTCCCAGATCGGCCAGGATCCCGTCGAAGACAGCCCCTTCCGCCTCCGGAAGCCCCTCCGGCATGCTGCTCATTGCCTCCGGCAGACCCTCCGGCGAGAGAGCATATTCCCTCGTTTCAGCGAACGAACCGGAGGGCCTGCCGGAGGCCACGCCAGCCCCGGCGGTCGGCTGTTCGCCGGCGGCAAGGGCGGCCAGTCCTTTGCGCTGGGCCAGGACGCCATAATTGTGGATGAAGCGGAAATTGTTGTGTATCAAGATCAAACGCGGGTCGTCGATCTTGTTCTCGAGGGCCTGAATGTCACGATCGAAGGCGATGACGAAACCGTCTTCGTGCAAGCGTGAAAGAACTCCGGCGGTGTGACCACCGCCTCCGAATGTGGCATCAGCGTATAGTCCAGAGGGATTGGTGACGAGAGCCGAAACGCTCTCAGAAAGCAGCACCGGTGTATGATATTCAGACATTGAGCATCCTCCTACCTTTGCTGAGACAGTTGTCCGGCAATGGCGAGGAATACATCGTTAGACAGTCCACTGGCCTCATAGGCCTCTTTGGACCAAATCTCGATTTTGAAGTCGCTGCCCGAGAACACCACCTCTTTGGTTACACCGATGGAATCCAGAAGTTTCCGGGGGATGGAGATGCGCCCCAGTTTGGCGTCGGGTTCAACGACAGCACGGTCACGCATATACTCTCTCCAGAAACGGGCGTGATCGCGATTGAACGCAATGTTCAGTTTGCTATAGATCTCATTCGACTGGCGCTCCCACTCGGCATAGGTAAACATGTCCAGGCAGCCGTCGAAGATGTTCCTCTTGACGACAAACCGGGTGTCCCCGTCGGTGGGCAGCAGGTTTTTGAACGGCGAAGGAAGTACCAATCTTCCCTTGTCGTCCACCTTTCCGCTGTATTCGCCGATGAATGTAATCATACGTTTTTACTCATTCTTTCACGCTTGGATACAAAGATACGAAAAATTTTCCATTTTCTTCCACCTTTTTACATTTTTTTCCACAATTTTTTCAACAGTGCCACCCCGCCCTTCCCTAAGGCTTCGCCCTGCCCCACGCTGGGACCATGTCAGGGGCTTGTTGAAGAAAGCCGGTTCTCGAAAATCGGGAACCGGCTTTACGGTAAGCGTTTGATTATTTGGAAGTTAAAAATGCAGAGGCAGGGGTCAGGCGTCGTGGGAGGCGAGGATCATTTCGCCGAGCTCCTGGACGTCGCGGACAATGAAGTCCGGGGGGAAGAATTCGGGGTTGGGATTGGTGCGGGCATCTTCTGCTACGGCCAGGGCGGTTTCTACGCGCGTTTCGCCGGAGAGGACCAGCACGCCTACGGCGCCGGCGTTGTGGGCCATGGCGGTGTCGGTGTAGATACGGTCGCCAATCATGGCAATTTCATCCGGCTTCAGGCCGTGGCGGTCCATGATGCCGTCCAGCATTGTCGGGTCGGGTTTTCCGAGGACGATATCCGGGCGCCGCCCGGTGGCATGTTCGATGCATTTCTGGAGCGAGCCGCAGTCTACCAGGACCACGGGCTGATCGGTGGGGCACACGCGGTCGGGGTTGGTTGCCACATAGGGGAGACCCTGCGAGGCCCACCAGGCGGCCCGGCACAGGCGGGGATAGATCAGGGTGGTGTCGAAGGCAACGACCAGGACATCCGGCACGTCGGCAGGATCATCGGCACAGGCCTCGAAGCCGGCCTTTTCGAACTGGGTGACCATACTGGGGGTGCCCAGCATAAAAAGCCGCTTGGCCGCCGGCCAGGTTTTTTTGATATAGTCGATGGCGGCCAGGGAAGTGGTATACATATTGTCTTCGGTGGCGTGGATGCCCATTCCTTCCAGTTTGGCCAGGTAGTCGGCGACCGATTTGGTGGGGTTGTTGGTAAGGAAGGAGTATCCGATGCCCGCCGCTTTCATCCGGTCCAGGAAGTCAATGGTGAAGGGGAAGAGCTTGCTGCCCAGATAGATGGTTCCGTCCATGTCCAGGGCAAGATGCTTGATCTTGCGCAGTTTCGCCTTCATTTCGGGCGTGAGGGTCTTGTTGTAATTCTCTTTCATATAGCAAAGATAGGGATTTATTCTCGATTTTTTGCTATCTTTGTTTGTTTAGAAAAGAGTTTTGGATATGGATAGTAACCACAATGCACAAACCGTAAAGCAAAAATATGTGTATTGGGAGTGGCGCACGCTCATCTTGCTGATGATCGGCTACGCCCTCTTCTATTTCGTGCGGAAAAATTTCAGCATCGTGATGCCGGCCCTGGAGTCGGAACTGGGTATCAGCAAGGCCCGGCTGGGTCTCTTCCTTACGCTGAACGGAATCATTTACGGGGTTTCCCGGTTCATCAACGGTTTCCTGGCCGACCGGGTCAGCCGCCGGAAGATGATGGCCACGGGCCTGTTGCTGTCGGCGGTGGTGAACCTGTTCATCGGCCTGAGTCCCGAGATGAACGGCCTCTTCCATTTCCTGGATTCTGAAGGCAAGGCTACGATGGCGATGGTGGTTTTCATCGGTTCACTGTGGCTCATTAACGGATACACCCAGGGAATGGGTTATCCCCCCTGCGGAGCCTTGATGGCCCGGTGGATCAAGCCCTCGGAGCTGGCGCTCAAGCAATCTATCTGGAACTCTTCCCACTCCATCGGCGCCGGTCTGGTGGCGATTCTCTGCGGAACCGTCATCCTGAAATTCTTCGGCTATTCGTCGTGGCAGTGGTGTTTCTACATCCCGGCCATCCTGGCCATTTTCGGGTCCGCCATGCTTTTCTTCGGTCTGCGGGACGATCCTGCATCGGTGGGTCTGCCCGATCCGGAGCAGTTGGACGATCATCTCGCCGGCAAGGAGGTGGAAACCGAAACGAAGGAGTTCAAGGACCTGGCTTACAACCGTTTGGTAGGGCCGATGGTTTTCCAGAACCGCTATGTATGGATTCTCGCCCTCACCAATGTGTTTGTCTATGTGATCCGGTTCACCATCCTGGACTGGGGATCCACCTTCCTTACGCAGTATAAAGGACTTCCGATCGGCAAGGCATCCATTGTGGTTGCCCTTTCCGAGATTGCGGGCGGTATTATCGGCACGCTCCTGGCCGGCTGGGCGACGGATAAGTTCTTCAAAGGGAAATCCCATCAGACTTGTTTTATCGGTCTGCTCGGCGCCACCATCATGTTCGCACTCTTCTGGATTATGCCGAAAGATTGGAACTTGCTCGGGGTGATCTGCATCATTATGGCAAGTTTCTTCGTCTATATGCCCCAGGCCCTTATCGGCGTGGCCGCTTCGAACCAGAGTACCAAGCGGGTTGGGATGCCGTTTTCCGGGTAGCCATCATCATGGGCTGCATCGGTTCCGTCATCATTGCCACTATGTGGAAGGCTCCGGCCAACGGATACGAAAAGGCCAACCGCATCCTCGACGAGGTGCGTGTGGAATACGCTGCCCTGCAGGCAGGTTCAAAGGACAAGCCCGTTGCACATGAATAAATCCGTCCTACTGGCCGTTCCCGCCCTTGCTGCGGCGGGCGGCTTTGTGTCCTGTTCCCGACAGGCTCCCCGTCCCAATATCATCTACCTGATGTTCGATGACCTGGGCTACGGCGACCTGGGTTGTTATGGGCAGGAACAGATCGAGACGCCGAACATCGATGCGCTCGCCCGCGAGGGCCTGCGGTTTACCGATATGTACACCGCCTGCCCGCTATCGGCCCCGTCCCGCTGCTCCATCATGACCGGCATGCATTCCGGGCACAGCCAAATCCGCCTCAATGACGAGGCGAATCCGCGACCGGAAGAGGGGATGTGCGATTATTTCTTTGACCGGATGGTGGCCGATTCCACCTTCGAGGGGCAGTTCCCGCTGATTCCGGGCACCCCGACACTTGCGCGGATGATGCAGGATGCCGGTTATAAAACCGCAATGGTGGGCAAATGGGGGCTGGGCAATCCGGGTTCCGGTTCCATGCCCACGGATATGGGGTTCGATTATTTCTACGGCTTTGTATGTCAGGTACTTGCCCATTCCTATTATCCGGATATGCTGTGGGAAAACGACCATCGTGTGAAAACCGGGAACGCCTATATGCCGGTGAACCGCCGCCTGGATCCGGGGGCCGATCCGTACGATCCCCGCTCCTACGACAAATTCAACCAGCAGCACTATTCTCCGGATTTGATGTACGACAAGTTGGAGCAGTTTATCGTGGACAATGCCGACGGGCCTTTTATGGCTATGTGGACCACGACCGTCCCGCACAGCACGGTCCAGGCGCCCGAGGAGGAGGTCCTGTACTATGTGAACAAACTGGGCGAGGAAAAGACGCCCGTCACCGAGCCGGGCTGGTACTATCCGGTGCTGTATCCTCATTCGGCCTATGCTGCCATGATTACCCATATCGACACCCAGGTGGGGCGGCTCGTGGCCAAACTCAAGGAGTTGGGTATCTACGATAACACGCTGATTATCATTACTTCCGATAATGGTCCGGCCTGTAATGCCGAATCTCCCATGGAGTATTTCCGCAGTGGCGGACCTTTCAAATGCCGCAAGGGCTGGGGCAAGAGCTCCCTGCACGAGGGCGGCATCCGGATGCCGTTCATCGCCTCGTGGCCGGCGGCCGTGAAGCCGGGTGTGACCGGCTATATCGGCCAGTTTACCGACCTGATGCCCACCTTTGCCGAGCTGGCCGGAGTGAAGGCTCCGCAGAACGACGGCATCTCTTTCGTTCCCACGCTGCTGGGGCGGGAACAACGGGAGCAGCATCCCTTCCTGTACTGGGAATTCCCGGGTGGAAAAGGCTGGCTGGCCGTTCGCGAGGGCCCTTGGAAGGGCTTGGTCAAGAGTGTCAAGGAAGGCAATGAGAGCATGGAACTGTTCAATCTTTCGGACGATCCGCGCGAAAGTACCAATGTCGCGGCCGATCATCCGGAGGTGGTGGAACGCCTCTGGACGTACATCCGCGCATCCCATGAGCTGCCCGCCAACGGGAATCCCAAGTTTATCATGTCCTTGCCGGATTAGAGATTAATACGTATATTTGCCACATGAAAGTCATCAACCTGGGAGAGTCGAACTCCGTCCTTAACAATTACGTGGCGCAGATGCGCGATAAGACCATCCAGAAAGATAGTCTCCGGTTTCGCACGAATATGCAGCGTCTGGGAAATGTTTTTGGATACGAAATCAGCAAAGTCCTGGAATACAGCACGAAAGAGGTGACGACGCCGCTGGGCATCGCACAGGTCTCCACCTGTGACACCCCGCTGGTCCTGGCAACCATTATGCGGGCGGGCCTGCCGCTTCACCAGGGACTGCTGGACGTCTTCGACGGGGCCGAGAACGCCTTTGTTTCCGCCTTCCGCAAATACGACCGCGGGAACGAGTTCCACATCAACGTGGATTACTGCACCTGCCCGAATATCGAAGGGAAAACCTTGATCCTGTCCGATACCATGCTGGCCACCGGCTCCTCGCTGGAAGTGAGTTTCAACCGCCTGCGGCACGATGGAGGGGATCCGGTCTATACCCATTTCGTCTGCCCTATCGCCAGTGTATATGCGCTGGAATACCTGCAGAAACACCTCCCGGTCAACACCACCTTGTGGACGGCCGCCATTGATGAAGAACTGACCAGCCACTCTTACATTGTCCCCGGACTGGGCGATGCAGGAGACCTGGCATACGGAGCAAAACTGTAAGATTCTTACATTTCTTTAAGAATCATATATTTTTTCTTTAAGAAAGATATATTTTTGCTTTTAGCCCCTTGAGACGCTTGTTGCCAAGGGGCTGTTTTTGTATCATTGCAGCCGTGAAATACGTGAAAAACCTGTATGATATGAAAATGAAAGACCTGATGCCGGAAGAGAGACCGGTAGAAAAATATCTCTCTCGCGGGGCTGCGGCCCTGAGCAACGGCGAATTGCTGGCCATCATCCTTCGGACGGGAACCGATGAAGAAAACGCCCTCGAACTGGCGCAGCGCCTTTTGCTGGAAGCCGGCGGAAGCCTCCGCTCGCTGGCGGACATGGATGTGGAACTGCTCCGGACTTTAAAAGGGATCGGCCGGAAGAAGGCCGCTTGCCTTGGGGCCGCTCTGGAACTCGGCCGCCGGTTCTTCGAAGAAGGCAATACGGTGTCCAGGGTATCTGTGAACCGGCCCGAAGATGTTTACCGGGCCATGATTCCGCACCTGCGCGGACGGGACCATGAGGAGTGCTGGGTTCTGTACCTGAATGCAGCGAACTACGTGATTTGCAAGGAAATGGAAAGCCTGGGCGGGAGCGAGAACACCGTCCTGGACGTGCGGCGCGTGGTGAAAAAAGCCCTGGACCGGAAAGCGGCGGCGCTGATTCTCATCCACAACCATCCCTCCGGAAATCCTCGTCCGGGAAAGCATGACATTTCCCGGACGAATGATCTCCGCAATGCCCTGCGCGCCTTTAATATCGACTTACTGGACCATCTTATCATTTCCGATGGCAGCTTCTTTTCCTTCGGCAATAACGGGGTGGTCCAAATGGACCAGGCTTAGTTATAGCGCGGCGACTGCATCCTGATACGCCTTGAGGGCTTCGGCATCGGTCAGGGCGCCGGTGTAGATCTTGGCGTCGACAATCACCATGTCGGTGCAGGGGAAGTCGGTTCCCACGTTATTCTTGGCGATATCGGCACCCAGGCAGAAGCGATTGAAGGTATCGCCGTCGCCGCAGAAGAAACTACCGGAAATGGAGGAGAAAGCACTTAACTGGCCGTTTATGTAGATCCGGAGCTGTTTACCGGCCGCATCATACACGCATACGGCATGGGTAAGCTCGGAAGTAGAGGCCGGAGCGTTTGCGTCCACACTCTTATAGGTATTGTAGCTGTCTTCCCCAACAATGAAGTAGGGGACGCCGGAAGCACGTGTTGCCATGCCCCAGCCACCGGACTGTGTGCCACAGACCACGCCGTGGATGGTATTGACCCCGGCGCCCGGAGCTTTGTCAACGTAGAAGGCTTCTACTGTGAAGCCTCCCGTGGCAAAGGCCTTCATTTCATCGGTATTAAGGATTTGGTTGAACTCGCAAAGGATGTACTTGTCGGCTCCGGCCTGCAGGGCATCCACCGTATAACTGGTTCCTTTGTGTTTGACGCTCATCTTGGAAGCGGTTGCACCGTGGGGCGTAATCTTTACGTTCTCCTTGCTGTCCGTTACCGTTCCATTGGCAAAATCCAGGTCGACATAGGTGGCAGTCTGAACCGGCGTACTGCTCCCTTCAACGGTAAAGGTGCGGGTAAGCGGATCACTGGCGGCATCCCACGAGTCGTAAGCGGTAAGGGTAAGCTCATATTCGCCGGCACTCAGTGCGCCGAAGGAACTCTCCCAGGTAGCCTTCATCTGCTCGGTCTGGGGATGCAGGTAGAAATCGGCCAGGTACTTGCGCGTGGCAACAACGGAACCGTTCTTCTTCAAGGAGAGAACATAGTGGTGCACGAACATTTCATCCTGACCGGCAGCCCATTCTGCGGAGTAGAACTTGGATGTTCCCATGGTCTTTTCCTTGATCGTCAACGACGGCAGGAAGGGATTATGGTTTTGGTCGATTCGATTGGAACCATAGCGTTTCAGGTGCGACAAGTCCGCCTGCGGATAGGGAATCTCATACGGTAAGCCGATAACGGCCTTGTTGTAGAAATCCATCGGCGTGGCGCGCATGTTGCCATAATGGTCCATCTGGATCAGCCAGCCCTGCGAGAACTGTTCGCAGTCGTTCATTACCGTGGCACTTTTCATGCCTTCGTATTTGCCGTTCTCAATGGCCATGTAGCGGGTGGAACCGCAGCCGAACGAGGTGAAGGAAGCCTGCCAGATACTGCGCGGATCGTTCAACGGGAAGTGGAGATGGCCGCTGAAAGTAACAACCTGCGGGTATTTCGCAAGCACGTCGCTGATGGTTCGGGTGGCCCAGGTATCGCCGCTCTGCCAGATGTCGCTAATCGCTTTGCCCATCGGCGTGCCCAGAAGGCTGCCATAAACCGTATTCTCAATCATCGGATGGGTGTTTACGATGACGAACTTTTCGGGTTCGGCCTCGGTGATGGCCTTGAGGCGGTTGTCCAGCCAGGTTTTGACATTCAGATCGTAATCGACCGGGTTGTTCGCGTTGGGCGTGATGCTGAGGACATGGTACCCGCCTACCAGGCAGTCGCGGCATTCGAAATTCTTCCGGTTGTCCTGATCCTGGTCGAAGAGGAAGTAATTATCTCCCAGACCGGTCTGCATGACCTTGGCCTGGGCGACGGTATTCGCAGTCCACCAGTAGGAAGGATTGGCATCGTGGTTGCCCACGGTGTAGATCATCGGTACTTTCGTGGGATCGAACACCTGCTCGTACAGTTGCTTGAAATAAACAATCTGGGTGGCTGTGGAAGTGGGCTGGTCGGTCAGGTCACCGGCTACGACGACGGCATCCAGTCCGTCCGGGTCTTTCTCGGAGGCCTTGGCCTGGAACTGCGTGAGCGCGCTCGTCAGTTTCTGGGCATAGGAGTTGGTGGCGCTGTTGATATGGGTATCGCTGATGGCACCAAACGAGAAGACGATGTTGTCCTCATCGAAGACCGGCACCTTGGAGGGGACTGCCTCGCTCATATCTACCGAAAAACGCGCTACTACGCCCGATTTAAACGCTACTTCCGGGGGGAGGGTAATGGTTTTGGATACGGTCCCGCTTTCCGAAAGGACAGAAACCGTCAACTTGGATCCGCCCAGATTAACATTTCTCCAGGCGAAGAAGATATCCTTGGTTGCGGACGTGTTGAGGGTAAGAGTAGGACCACCTTCCACTGAAGAGGTCAGGAATACCTTTTTGGGCGTGACGGAAAGACCTTCCAGCGACAGCCGTCCATAAGCCGCAATGCTCTGAAAACTCAGCTGGACAGGGGTGGACGGTTCGGAAGGAATCACCGCGGAAGAAAGCATGACGATGGCGTTCGGGTCTGGACTTCCAGCCTGTGGCGTCTGCTCGTTCGGCATTTTGATCGAGAGAGCGCTGCCTACGATTCCGACAAGGGACGAGGCAGGAGAGGCGACGGCCAATAGGGTGCCTGCGGGAAGACTCGATTCAAAAGTAAAAGAGGCTCTTTTCCCGTCTGCCGAAGGGACGACGGGAATGGTGCCAAGGTCGTTGAAAGCATCGCCCTGGGCGGATTTGGAGAACATCCTCACCTCATCCCCCTCTTTCCAATATAAGGGGTAATGGCCATCGGCGACTTCGCCGAAGTAGACTTTTGTCTCGGGCAGGCCTGCCTCGAAGCGATACAGCCTTTTCTCTTGCGGGTTGTTATCTTTCTCTGCCTTCTGGCACGAGGAGGCGTTGGTAAACAGGACCAGTGCGCCCAGGATCAATGCTATGCGTTTCATCTTTTATTCTGCTTCAGAGGGGATGTAACCATAGGGAACCAGTTCCCACAGGTCAATATAGCCGCTATTATGATAGGAGTTTTTGAAAACGATGGCAAAATACTGGCCGGATTGGGCGGGTTTGACGGCCACTTCGGGCTCGTTCTCATTCCGGTTTATTGTTCCTTCGTAGATGGGTTTGCCGAAATTCTCGGCATAATTGGCATCATTCGGGTCGAAAGGCTTGTTGCCGATATAGACGGCAATCTCGCGGATGTAGTGGTAAGCGCTTCCGCTGGGACTCAACTGCATGGTAAAGTTGGAGAAAGTACTCTCTTTCCCTTCTTCCGCCGCTGTATCAATGGATAAAATCTTCGGGAAGGCCTTTGCCGCAGCCCCGCTTCGGGCGGAATGCCAGCGGTTGCTGGAACTCGCGATGCCATCGAAAATCTTGTCGGCCGTGTAACTGCTATACTCTTGATCGGTTGTGACGGAAACTTTCCAACCTTTTGTGTCCAGCGGATACAGGATGGGCTCCGGAGATTTGGTCCAACTGACGGAAGCCACTTCGTCCATACCATCTGCCGGTTTGTAACTGGAACGGTATTCGAAATACTTTCCTTTTTGGGCTCCGGGAAGGCGAATCTCGCGGTCGGCCGGAAGCATGGTGGGGCCTTCGATCCATTGGCCCGCGGCATTCTTGTAACGGAAGTGGGTCGCGGTCATCTCATCGGTCGATTTGGTCATAAGGATAACAGCGTCTTCACCATCCATTTTGGCCGATGTTACACTCCGTTCTGCGTGGGAAACCAGCCAACTCTCACCGAAGGGTGCTGTGGTGAGTTCTGTGGCAAGGGACTTGTTGCCCGCCTCATCGAAATTCACGATTTCAAACGTATAGGAACGGTCTTCCAGATTATCAATGGTAGCCTCGAGCTTCCCTGCCGGATAATCGGCGTAGTTGAAGTCACGTGACTGGGTGCGGTTGTCCCAGAAGACCTTGGCTGTGCGCAGGGACGGGTCCATGGGCGCTTCCCATTTCAGGGTAATGCGCTGGTAACCCTTCTCAACGCTGGCATTGATGGCTTTGGCCGGATAGATGTAGCCGCCTTCTTTAAGGTATTCCTTGTACACCGTGTCCTGTTTGGCACAGGATGCCGCCAGGGTCAGGACACCGATAAATGTTATGGTAAGGATCTTTTTCATCTCTGGTCGCGTTTAGTTGGATTGGATGACTTGGCCGAACGGGGTCACTTCACCGGTCTGGACCTGACGGTTGGACGTGTTGTGGCCATATTCGAAGGTGGTGAATGTGTGGACGAAGACCACCCGCAGGTAACGGACCTCATCGTTGCAGCGAGGATACTGGACCGGATCAAACTCAAAGTCATTTCCGGCATTGAATACCTGTCCGTCTTCAGAAGTGATGTCGCCCGGAAGGCCGTTGGCCAGGTAGCCGGAGGGCTTGGCCTGCGTGAACTTGCCCAGACAGAACCAGGAATCGTCAAAGCCATAGGGGTTGTCGGGCGTGGGCTCTACTGTTTCGCCGGTAGGGTTCATGCTGCCCCAGAATTCATAATCACGAACGGCACCGCCGCCAAAGATAATATAGCCAATACGCGGCAGCGTGGTAACGCGGCTCAGTCGTGCGGTCACGCCCAGGTCGATGGTGAGCCAGGTAGGGCTGGGTCCGTCGGGCATGCTGACGAAGAAATGGGGAGTCTGGCTGAGACCGGATCCGTCCCACAGGGCGGCCGTGGGGTAGTTGGACTCGTTGTAGCTGAAGCAGTTATCATCGGCGATGTTAGCTCGTTTGAATTTTTTGGAATCGAGTTTGACTTCCTCGACAGGAGTGAGGACGGAGACCGTCGTGTCGGACATGTTGCCCCAGTGGTCGCGCAGATAGACCCCGAAGATGGCCTCTTTCGGTTCCAGTCCGCGGCGGGACAGGAAAATGTCTTCGCTCGCGGTGAACAGGGTGGTTACCTCCTCCCATTTCATGTCCTTGGGCGCCTTGCCCATGTCCGAAAGGTCGTCATCCTTGAGGATGCAGATGGCCAGGTCGCTTTTCGAGACGTTCTTGGCGATGTGTACCTTCACGCCGCCGAAGGATTCCATGACGGTGAATTCCGTGGTCTGGATGGCGGGCGCCAGCGGGGTTACTTTCACCTCGGTTTCTTTAGACCGCTCCTCATTTACATTGAAAGCATACAATTTGATGGAGCGTTCTTTCGTGTCATTGAAGCCCTCGATGGTGAGGCTGTCCACGTAACGGGATATTTTTGCATTGACCTCTGCTCCGTTGCGTTCGTAAACGGCAACAACGCCTTTGAGATACTCGTCATCGGGAATGTTGACCTTGATGACGGCGCCTCCGGCGGTAGGACGGACTTCCTTGACGGTGATAGGACCCGGGACGGGGACGTCGGGTCGCTGGTCAATGCGTCCGCCAAGGTCCTTCCCGCAGGAAACGATCAGGGCGATACTAAGAAGAATTGCTATCTTTTTCATACTCATTCTTTCCATAAAATTTACCAACCGAGATTCTGTACCAGGTTCGGATTCCGCTCCAGGTAGGAGTTGCTAATGGGCCAGAAATAATCTTTCAGGCCGAAAGTCTGGCTGGCGACCAGTTTCTTGACATAATAGTCTTCCGGCGTAGATCCCGTGACCGTGTACCCATAAATCCCTTTCTGGTACTCGGCAGGTGCTTCCTTCCAGCGGCGGATGTCCCAGAATCGCTGGCTCTCGAAGCAGAGTTCAACCAGCCGTTCGCGGTGAATGATATTCCGCATACCGTACTGGGTGTTATAGTAGCCGGGATTGTTGCTGAACTGGTCCCAGGATGTCTTGACATCGGGGATACCGGCCCGCTGGCGGATGGCATCCAGATACTGGAACAGGTCGGCGCTGTGCGGTCCGTTCGGGCCTTCGGCCTCGTTGATGGCTTCTGCATAGAGCAGGTACAGATCTGCCAGACGGATGATGGGCCAGGCGAAATTGTAGGAGGAGAACTTGTTCGCGGCTGTGAAGTTACACTGGATCGGGTAAAGCTTTTTGGCAAAGTAACCCGTGACAGGCCCCACCTCGCCGCCGGATTTGCCCTGGGCGCCGCCGTTTCGGCATTCGATGTGACGGATGCCTTCGGGCTGGAGATCATTGTAATTGGACAATTGACCAACCCATTTGCCACCATCAAAGCCCAGATAGGCATAGAAACGGGGTTCGCGGTTGAAGTTCTGCTCTACGGTGGTGTAGCCCTGCTCCAGGTAGAAGGAGTGGTCGGCCGACCCGGCGCGGAGGGCCTGGGTGTTCGTATTCTCCCAGGAACGGTCGTTGGCGATAGGCAGGCCGTTGTTGGTCAGGAACTGGTCCACAATTTTCATGGGCACGCCGACAAAACGATAGCCGCCCGTGGTGTGGGAGTTGTCGGTCATATTCGGCATGGTCCACTGCTGGAAGGCCGTATTTTCACCGTACCCGCTGGGGTCTCGCTGGGTATTGCCCCAGACCACTTCCGTGTTCCAGTTCTCAGAGAAAGCCTTCCGCAGGGTCACCGTGGTCATGAGCGAATCGACCATGCGGTAATCCTGTTTTACATAACTCTTGTCATAGAGCTTGATGTTGGCCAGGGCACATTCGTCAATGGCTTCCTTGCAGGCGGTTACGGCATAGGTCCAGCGTGCCAGTTTCTGTTCGGGCGTCTTGGAGGGGAACAGCTGGCGTCCCTGGTTGTCCACCAGGGAGGCTTCCTCTTCGTTGCCGTTGAACAGCGGGCTGGCGGCATAGACGGCGACCTTGGCTTTCAGGGCCTTGCAGACCGGTTTGGTGATGTGCCCGTATTGGTCGGTCGATTCCGGAAGCAGGGGGAGGTCGTTGTAGGCCTTGTCCAGCAGTTCGATGATATAGTCGAAACAATCGTCGATGTTGTCACGGTACACACGCACCGTTTCAACGTCAGAGTCGATAGGTAAACTTTCCCGGATAATGGGAACCGGGCCCCATTTGCGCACCAGGTTGAAGTGGTAGTAGGCCTTGAGGAAGGTGGCTTCGGCCTTCCACTGCTGTTTTTCGGTACGGGTCATGTCCGGTACGCGGTCCACGTTCTCCACGAGGATGTCGCAGCAGCGGATGCCCCGGTACATGTCTGCCCAGTCGTTGGCATAGACGTTGGAGGCGCTCTGGTATCCGCGGGCTATCTGGAAGTACGTGTTCCGGACACGGTCGTTGGTGTTGGAAACGATACGGCCCACCAGGTCCCACAACTCATCTCCGGTGAGCATGGCCGGGTCGTGGATGACGTTACCTTCGATGGGCATATAGGAGTAGCACGTGCCCAGATACCGCTCGGCGGTGGATCGGAGGTTGAATGCCATGTCCAGCGTGGCGATACCGTCGTTCGGCACCACGTCGAGGAATTTATTGCAGCTTCCTGCTAAGGTCAGGAGGCAAAGGGTAGCAAATGCATATATCTTTTTCATATCCGTCCGATTATTTGAAGGTTACGTGAAGACCGATATTGAAAGTACGCTGGATCGGGTAGTTGAGGCCCGAACCGGCAAGTTCCGGATCCCAGAGTTTGAACCGGCTCCAGCAAAGGAGGTTGTTGCCCTGGAAGTAGAAACGCAGGTTCTCGATGTGCCAGCCCTTTGTCCACTTGTACGGAAGGGTGTAACCGAATTCCAACTGTTTCAGACGCAGGAAGGCGCCGTCACGCATCCACCAGGTACTCACGGCGGAGTTGTTGTAGTTCGCATATGCGCTATAGCGCGGCCACAGGGCATAGATGTCGCGGTTGTCCTCGCTCCAGTGGCTGTCGGCATAGGCTTTCAGCAACTGGGTGTTGTGGACAAACGGTGCCGTACCGGCCACATTGTTGGAAGGATTGTAGTTGGTAGAGGCATCGATCCAGAAGGACTCGTTGGCCAGACCCTGGAAGAAGACCGAGAAGTCAAAGCCTTTCCAGCCCATGGAAGCACCGAAACCGTAGATGATTTCCGGCGAGGTCGGCAGACCGATCGGCACACGGTCGGCTTCGGTGATGACACCGTCGCCGTTCACATCGGTGTACTTGATGTCGCCGCCGCCGTACTGGCTACCGAAGGATGACTGCGAAGGGCTGTTGGCCGCTTCCTCGTCGTCGATGAAGAGGCGCTCTGCGATATAGCCCCAGGTCTGTTTGATGGAATGGCCCTTGTGCAGGCGGTATTCTTCTTTATATTCGGGTTCCTCGTATACAAGATACTCGCTGGTGGAATAGGTGAAGTTACCGCGGGCCGATGTCCAGAAATCTTTGCTCCATACTTGCTTGTAGTCGGCCTGGATATCAATACCATGGGCTTTGGCTTCACCAATGTTGGCCGAGATTCCGGCCTGTAGGCCCATGGTCTCCGGCACATCGGCGCGGGACATGAAGATGTCCTTGCGGTGCTCGGTGAAGAACTCGGCAATCACGTCGATCTTCTTGAATAAACCCAGTTCTACTGCGTAGTTGGCCTTGTAGGAGGTTTCCCACGTAATGGCTTCGTTGGCGTAGCGGTTTACCGTGATACCATTGTAGGTCACACCCTTGTTCTCTCCAAAGAACGACTTGCGGGCCGTACTGTTCATGGCCATCTCCGAGAGATAGTAGAAACGGTTGGAGGAACTGCCGATGTTATCGTTACCCACCAGACCGTAGGACGCACGCAACTTTAGGTTGTGGACGTATTTTTCTTTGATTTTCTTGAACCAGGGCTCATTGGAGACCACCCAGGCGCCGCCGAAGGAGGGGAAGAAACCCCAGCGTTTGCTCTCATGGAAACGTTCGGAACCATTGTAACCGAAGTTGAACTCGGCAAAGTAGCGCTTGTCCCAGCCGTAGGTGAAACGTCCGGAAAGGCCGGCGTTGCGGGAAGGCAGGGAAAGTTGCAGGGAACCGGCGTTGGCGTTGAGTTGCTCACGGGCCGTAAGAACCAGCAGGCCGGTTACCTCGTGCTTGCCGAATTCGCGGGCATAGTTCAGCCGGCTTTCGGAATACATGGTATTGGTAATGGTCTTGGCTCCTTCCGAGTAAGTCAGGTAGTCCGTACCCGTATCGTTGATACGCTGGATGTGATATTCTCCCGTATAGGAATCATAATTGTCCAACGTATACCAGAAGGGTGAGAAGGAACGATAAACGGCGTAATTGGAAAGGCGCGTCAGGTTGAAGAGCGTCATGAACTTCAGGCCCTTGGTGATGAAACTCAGGTCCTGGTTCAGTTCCACGGCCGCAATCATCTGGGAACGCTGCAGGTCGCGGTAGCCGCGCACCAGGTCGGCATACGGGTTGGAATAGGAACCGTCCTCGTAGTTACCGAACATGATGTGCTGGATGCCTACGTGTTCTTCGTCCATGGGATAATAAGGCGGGAACAGCACGGGGTCGGAGTGGACCACCTGCTTGTACACGGCATCACCACCATTGAGCGGGCCGGTATAGTCCGTGAAGTTACCCGTCAGACGGACGGCCAACTGGGTGGTCTTGGTTATGTTGATATCCACGTTGGACCGCAGGGTGTAGGTCTTCTGGTCAATGTTGTTGTTGAAGGAGTTGCGTTTGTCTACCTTCAGGATACCGGTATCTTCGGTAAAGGAACCCGTCACATAATAGCGGGCCACTTTTCCGCCGCCTCGGGCCGAGATGTTGGCGCGGTACGCTGTAGAGAAGTCCTTGAACAGCATGTCGTACCAGTCGTTGGCCGGATAGATCAGTCGGTTGGCGCCTTCTTTGCCGGTTTGTTCAATCTTGTCATACGAATACATCAGTTCGCCCAGAGGGTCACGCGTCGAGATGGCCTCGTTGTAGGCTTTCATGTAGGTGACCGGATCGGCCAGTTCGATGTTGGAAGTCGGCTGGGAAATGGACGTCTCCACACGGGCGAAAATCTTCGCCGGACCTTCCTGGCCGCGTTTGGTGGTCACGTAGATGACACCGTTCGCACCGCGGGCACCGTACAGGGCAGTTGCGGTTGCATCCTTCATGATGGAGAAACTTTCGATGTCATCCGGCTGCAGGCGGGCCAGGTCGGTGCTCGTCAGCTCGATGTTGTCGATCAGGATGAGCGGGGAGGTGTTGGCACCGAAGGTGGTGATACCACGCACGAAGAAGTCGGCGTTGTCCTGTCCCGGCTCACCGCTTCGCTGGTAAGCAATCACACCTGCCACGTTACCCGCAAGGGCGGTGGTGAGGTTGCTGGAAGGGACCTTCAGCGTGGCCACGTCAATGGCGGTCACGGAACCGATAACACTCTCTTTGCGCTGTTTGCCAAAGGCAACGGCAACGGCTTCGTCCAGCACTTCTGCCTGGTTCTTCAATTTGACAAGGAAGTTGGTCCCGTCGCCCACGGTAAGGGTCTGGGGCTCCTTGCCGAAGAATTCGACCTTGAGTTGGTCGGTGGACTTGACGCCGGAAATCTCAAAGGCGCCGTCCAGGTCCGCGATCACGCCGCGGGTGGATCCCACGACGGATACGGTGGCACCGGGCAGGGTTTGTCCGGTCTCCTCTTCATACACCACGCCTTTCACCGTCTTGGTCTTTGTCTGCGCCAGGGCGCCGACAGCAAGCAAGACAGTCAAAAGCATCGAAATGATTCTTCGCATAGACATTTATGGTTGGTTTTAATTAATATTCAAATATACTGCTTTTTTTTATTTTTCAGTATATCCTCCGCCGGTAATCCCTCCGCCGCCGGCTTCCGGGTTCCAGGCCGACAGCGTCCGCCGGACACGGTATAATTTCCCGGCCTGCGGGGCTTCCTTGGGCTCAAAGGTGGCCGACCAAGTGGTCTCACCGTCTTTGACTTCAATAATGGAGCCGGTAAAATCATCTCCGGCCCAGATACAGAGCCAGTTGTGCAACGTATTTCCTTCAGGAGTCCCAGCCACGGTAGCGATAGGCCCTTTGGTGTTACGGTTGGCGATGCGGAAGGGCTCTCCCCAGGTCAGCCGGATCCTGTTATAGAAGGATTTTGCCTCATTTTTCAGGGTGATGGCAGTTCCGGCAGGCGGGACGGATCCTTCCGGGAAGGTGAGTTCCAGTTTCAGCAGGGACGTCCGGTAAGTGAGCGATACATTCCCGATTATTTCTTCTGGAGTCTTCTGTAAATCCCCCAAGCCCAGAGATCCGGCAATGATCTGCCTTCCCATGGCTTCTTGTAGGCTCCCACCCTGATTGGCCAGTTCTACGAATGGGGTGGCCCCGTATGTCATATAATCAGGCGTAGCGTCATTGTCCAGGTATACAAAAAGTTGCGTGGCTCCTTCGGGGATGATGATGCCGTCGGCTGAAAAAGATGCTTTGCGTCCATCTGCGGAGAGGGTGGACGGTTCGAGGGGAAGAACCCATTCGCTGCCCAATTGGGCGCCGGAAGCATTCCGGAAATAAACCAGCAGGCGGTCATGGAGGTCGAAGGCGGCCTTGTAACCGGCCTCGTCACTACCAGTCCAGGTCAATTTGGTAAGAGGCGGAAAGTTTACACCCAAGGTAAGCGCCCTGTTTGGAATGGCTGGCATATCCGGCCCTTTCCGGCAGGAAAGGAACATACCGGAAACACAGGCAATTATGAGCAACCACTTTTTCATAATGCTTTGTTTACCAGTCTCCTCCAAATCCGTAATCCATATCCTGACTGTCCAGGTCCAGGGTGGGATCTGTACTGCCGGCGAGTAACGCTTCCGCAGCCATCCAAGTAATTTCGGTGGCCTCTGGGGTGCGATATTCGGACAGTATTTTCATGCCTTTTAAAATAACTTACAAATCTAATAAAAAAAAAGAAAAAGAGATGACCGAAATCACCTCTTTTTCATAGAAAGTAAGAAATAATTATTCTTTGACAAAAGCGGGGCCCGTACTCCAAGTCCAACTGAAGTAAGGAAGTTCGGTTGTCTTGTTGAGGGTTACCCATGCGTTCAGCGCTTCTATCATATCGGAATATGTTTTCCCGTCAACAGTAACAGGCGTCAACAGGGTGTTTCCGCTGGCTTCATGGCGGAATTGTGATGCATTGGAGAAATCATCACATTCGTAACCAATCAGATCCCAACCCGGGTTGACATCATCTTGCCCATAGAGATAATGTATATGCGTATTCCGGTACGGACAACCTATCACCTTTGCAACATAAGAGTTACAAGCACCAGTCTCTGTGTGTACTGTTCCAGTGGAATAACAATTATAGGCGCTTGCATACATAAAATTACCTATCAGTCCACCCCTGTACCACGGACTAGTACCTCCCGGAGCGATTCTGATGTCACCAGTAGCAAAGCTGTTTCGAACAACAACTTGCCCATAAACTCTACCTATTAATCCGCCACTACCCTCTTTGCCTGTTACTTCTCCAGAGGCCGAGCAGTTGGAGACGACAGTCTCTACCTCTGAACCATTCGAGTTAATTTCGCCACATAACGATCCCAAATTGGCATTACCATAGACACTCACTGAGGAATGGCAGTTGCTGATCTCTTTGCAGTATTCCGCATAACCGACAAGACCTCCAATGGCTGAAGACGCAGAACTTTGTCCATCCTGCCCGGTTTGGGTGAATATACTTGCCACAGATCCGCCCACCATATTGATATTCTTAATACTGCCATTTTTCACCAAGCCTAACAGGCCCTTGTTAGAAAAGCCGTCGTTCACATAAATATTCGATATCCGATGGTTCTGACCATCAAACGTGCCGGAGAATGGTAGCCAGTCTTTGTTGATATATCCACCAATGGGGTTCCATCGATAACCTTCCAGATT
>CADCCI010000020.1 GCA_902799895.1 uncultured Bacteroidia bacterium
ACCTTCTTTACCAGATGGAACAAGACACTCCAACAATGCGAACGGCGAAAAGACGATGACTTATGCTGAGAAGATTGAATATATGGCCAGGAAAGGTCTTGGTCTGAAATAAAAAGAGAGAACATTTAGTTCTCTCTTTTTTGTAATGCCGACCTTTCAGATTCATTAACTATTGTTTCTATGACATCCATACATAGTCTGTTGGTAACTGTTTCCTTTTTTGAGTATATGTATATACCACTACCTGTACCATTCTCTGCAATCAAAAATTTATCAAACAATGAAGGACACCATTGTCTACATACTGTATTATGGAGTTGTATACTGATACTTTTTATCACTTTATCTTTAAACGTAATAGACATTCTGTATACAGTTCCTGTGACTGCGAATACAGGAAGTGAAATATACTTGTTTTCTGGAGATGTCTGACTTGAAAGTATAAGTGCAGAGTTATACTTGGGTTTCAACTCATATTTATCAACAATCAATTCTTGTAGTCCATCCCTGTCAAAATCCTCAATGTCATCTTCTTTTTTGACCACATCTCCAGTACCCCTGTCCTGCATCTCGGACCAGATTGATTCTTTCACGAGTTTATATACAAACCTTTGATAATATTCTATTTGCAGTCTATCCAAGGTGTCTATGATGAAATCAAGGACTTCTATGCCAGCCACAAGAAATTCTTCAAGCAGCCCGCTTCCCGCGATATCGAGTATGTCGTGTTCGAGGTGAAACCTTCCGCTTCCGACGTGAAGGCCGCTTCCGACAAGATGGTCGAGGCGTATGAGGAGTTTGCCGCTACCGAGAACATGAAGACCTTCCTGTCCCGCAATTCGGAGCAGGGCTGGTCTAACCGCTGGTACAAGGCTGGCGAGATGAACCCGGTGAACCGCCAGATTGGTGCGTTCGTGGACGGTGCCGCCAAGGATGCCGTGTCCGAGATCGTGACCGATAACAACGTGTTCTATGCCGCCCGCATCATGGATACCGCCATGCTGCCGGATTCCGCTTATGTGAAGCACATCTTGCTTCAGGGCGCTTCTGCTGCCCAGGCCGACAGCCTGCTGGAGGTTGTGAAGAAGGGTGAGAACTTCGCCAACCTGGCTACGACGTATTCCGCCGACAAGGGTTCTGCTGCCGACGGCGAGCAGGGCAACATCGGCTGGCTCACCCAGAACTATATGATTCCGGGCTTCGAGAGCGTCATTACCGCCGAGCTGAACAAGCCGTACATCCTGAACACCCAGTATGGTACCCATATCGTGGTTGTGACCCGCAAGACCGCTCCTGTGGCCAAGAAGCAGGTGGCTGTGCTGAAGCGTTCCGCCCTGGCCAGCAAGGAGACCTTCAACGACTACTACGCCCAGGTGAGCCGCTTTGCGGACATCGCCCGCGGCAAGAATGGCAAAGGCAAGAACGGCACCCGCTATCAGGCTGCCGTGGATTCTACCGGTGTCTACTCCCATATTATGAATAACGTGCTGGAGAGCACTTCCAGCTACGGTGGTGTGGATAACGCCAAGCAGATTACCCGCTGGGTCTTCGACGCCAAGAAGCCGGGCTATGTGTCCGAAATCATTACCATCGACAACAATTACTTCTTTGTTGCTACCCTGAAGGGGATCCACGAAGAGGGTTATGCCGATGTGAAGGAGGTTGCTTCCCAGATTCGTGAGCAGCTGCTTGCCGAGAAGCGTTCCGAGAAAGAGGCTGCCGAGGTGGCTGCCAAGATTGAGGGTATGACCGACCTGGCTGCCATTGCAGAGAAGTTGGGAACGTCTGTGAACAGCCGTGACGGTGTTACCTTCTCTTCCCTGACTTCCCAGAGTCTGGATCCGAAGTTCCTCGGTGCCGTGGCCAACGCCCCTGTAGGTCAGATCTGCGGTCCGGTTGCCGGCAATATCGGCACCTATGTGTTCCAGGTCAAGTCCCACGATACGGGAGCGTTCTTCACCGAAGACGACGCCCGGAACCGTGCCCGTCAGATGGCCGGCTACACCACCCAGATGATCCTGCCGGTCATGATGGAAGCCGCCGACGTCAAAGACAACCGCGCCCGCTTCTATTAATAGCGGCCCTGCGTGCCTCCGGCCTTCGAGCCCCGGCTTCGTGCCCTTGGCCTCGTGCCCTGGCCTCGTGTCTTCGGCCTTTGTGCCCTCGGCCCGCACCAACCCTTACAGAAGGTCCTCCCCCACGGAGGACCTTCTTTTTCGCCCTTCCCGTCCCGCTCCTGCCCGCTCACACCGCCGTTCGGGCTACGTGGATCTTCGTCGCGGGCCAGGGCGGCACCGGCGACCCCCGCCTGCCCTTCCGCACAAGGCCAATCGCTTCGCAGGCACCCCCTAGCCGGGGGTGGCATGTCGCCTCATGCCGCCCCAGCCCGCTCCTACCCACCTCTATCGCGGGCCGTGCAACTAGCCCTTGCCCATCCTCCCTTCCTTGCCAGCATCGCCTGGGCGGGCTACGTGCCGGGCGGCCGGAGCCGTCTCGCTACGCTCGACCCCACTGTTCACTCCGTTCGCTGACGCTCACATCCGTTCCGGTCCCCCCTCTTACGATGCCGAGGGCGGCACGGGCTCCGGCCATCCCACCACCTACGCCCTTACCGGCTCTATCTCTGGTATTGACAGGGAAAGTGTTTGTAGTCTCGGTCAAAAAGGGGAGAGTAGTGACACCTAGACCTGTGTCTGTAAACATTTTGGGCCGGTTTTGTTTACGGCCCTTCAAATTTTCTACGTTGGTAAACAAAATGGGCTTGTTTTGTTTACCGTAATCTTCCTTAACCTCCGACCTTCCGGGATTTGGGGCTCCTATATGGATAGTCCCCCACTAAAATCACCGACTATCCACGCTGGGACCTGTTTTCCCGGACGGTCACCTTTCAAAACCGGGGACTATCCACACCAGCGGCTGTTTTCCCGGAAGGTCGCCCCTTCCAACCGGGGACCGTCCACGCTGGGGGCCATTTTCCCGGATGGTCACCTTTCAAAACCGGGGACCGTCCACGCTGGAGGGCGTTTCTCCGGACAGTCAGCGTGTGGAGCGTGGCGAGACGGTGCAAGACGACCCTGGGGTGTTGTTGAAAACATAGATTATTATCATTTTTTCGTTATCTTTGTAGAAGTATGAAGAAAGCCCCAGAAGATACTCCTCTTATTAAGCAATTCTTTGCGGTGAAAGCCCAGTACCCGGAAGCGGTGCTGCTGTATCGCGTGGGCGATTTCTATGAATCGTACGCGTCGGATGCGGTTCTTATCAGCAAGGTGCTGGGGCTGGTTCTGACGGGCAAGACCAACGGCGAAAAGGGTCGGATTGAGATGGCGGGGTTCCCGCATCACGCCCTGGAGAGCTATCTGCCCAAATTGGTCCGGGCCGGCTATAAGGTGGCGGTCTGCGACCAGCTTGAAGATCCGAAACTGGCCGAAAACAAGAAGTTGGTCAAGCGCGGTGTGACGGAATTGGTCACCCCGGGCGTGGCCTTCCGCGAGCAACTTTTGGAGCAGAAAGAGAACAATTTCCTGGCAGGATTAACCTTCGACAACGACCAGTGCGGCGCGGCCTTTTTGGACGTCTCGACGGGCTCATTCCAGGTGGCCCAGGGGAGTCTTGAATACATCGGCGTCTTGCTCTCGTCCCTTGCGCCGAAAGAGCTTGTGGTGGAACGCGGATTCGAGAAAAAAGTTCGTGAAAAATTCGGCGATCGGTGGTATATTTCTTCGGTGGAAGAGTGGGCTTTTTCCCAGGATGCGGCGGTTGAAAAACTGCGCAAACAATTAGGCGTCCGCTCGCTGAAAGGCTTCGCCATCGATGCCTTCCCGCTGGCCATTTGTTCGGCCGGAGCCCTGCTTGTTTACTTGGCCCAAACCTGCCATGACAGGCTGGGAAATATCTGCTCGATTTCCCGTATCGACGAGGGCAAATTTGTGTGGATGGATCGCTTCACTTTCCGCAACCTCGAGGTCTTCCATTCTTCGGTTGGGGGAGAGGGCGTTGCCCTGGTAGATGTGATAGACAAATGCGCTTCTCCGATGGGTGCTCGCCTGCTCAGAAGCTGGCTTGCCCTTCCAATAGTAGACGTGGGTGAACTTAATACCCGTTACGATATTATTGCTTTCTTCTTGGAAAACAATGCGTTACTTCAAGAAATACAGCAAGAAATTGGCGAGATTGGAGATATGGAGCGCATTCTTTCGCGGGCAGCGACCGGTCGGGTTGCGCCTCGTGAATTGGTCCAGTTGGCGCGGGGTTTGTCCCGCACGCAGGCGGTTTCGACGGCCTGTCATGGCAAGGGTTGCGCCCCGTTAGACGCCTTGTTGGAGGGAGTAAGAGACTGCTCGGAATTGTATGAATCCATCCGCAAAACCTTGGCCGAAACACCCGCCGCGATGCTCGGAAAAGGGGAGGTCATTGCCACCGGAATCGACCCGGAATTGGACGACCTTCGCAACCTCTCGGGCGACAGTCGCAGCTACCTTTTGGCCATGCAGGAACGGGAGGCAGAACGAACCGGAATCTCCTCTTTGAAGATTGGATTCAACAATGTTTTCGGATACTATATCGAGGTACGAAATACCTTCAAAGACAAGGTGCCGCCGGAGTGGGTTCGCAAGCAAACTTTGGTGAGCGCCGAGCGCTATATTACCGAAGAATTAAAGGAATACGAGGCCAAGATTTTGGGCGCCGAACAGCGCATCCTGGAAATCGAGTCCCGCATCTATGCCGACCTGGTTGCCAAGGTACAAAAACAGATCGGAGCCATCCAAACCAACTGCCGCATCGTATCGCGGATAGATGTGTTGAGCGGGTTTGCGGCGCTGGCGGAATCGAATCGATACTGCCGGCCGGTGGTGGACAAAAGCAAGGTGCTGGACATCCAGGGCGGGCGGCATCCCGTCATCGAAACCCTCATGGAACCCGGCGAGGAATACATTCCGAACGATATCCGGCTCGATACCGGCAACCAGCAGATCATCATCCTCACCGGTCCGAACATGGCGGGTAAAAGCGCCCTGTTGCGGCAGACCGCGCTGATTGTCCTGCTGGCGCAGATCGGCTGCTATGTTCCGGCCGACGCGGCGCGTATCGGCATTTGCGACAAGATTTTCACGCGCGTGGGTGCGACCGATAATATTTCCCGCGGAGAATCCACCTTCATGGTGGAGATGCTGGAAACCTCGATGATCCTGCACAACCTGTCCGACCGCTCGCTGGTGCTGCTGGACGAGATTGGTCGCGGAACCTCCACGTACGACGGCATGTCCATCGCGCGGGCCATCGTCGCTTACATCCACGAGTTCGGCAAGGGCGCCAAGACGCTCTTCGCCACGCATTACCATGAATTGAACGACCTGGCATCCCTATATCCGCGGGTGAAGAATTTCCACGTAACGGTGAAGGAAGTCGGGAAGCAGGTGATTTTCCTGCGGAAGATCAAGGAGGGCGGGACGGCACACAGTTTCGGTATCCACGTCGCGCGCATGGCCGGAATGCCGCACGAGGTGCTGGCAGAGGCCGAACGCACCCTCGCAGCGCTGGAGTCTGGCAGCGGGCCGTCGGTGCTCGCGTCAGAGAAAGTCGGAGACGGGACGGATCGAGCGACTTTTTCCCAAGTTTACAGGAGCGAGGGCCGACCGGTCTCCGACGAATCAGACGGGATTCAGCTGTCGCTCTTCCAGTTGGACGATCCCACGCTGACCTCGCTGCGGGACCAGCTTCGCGAAGCCGACCTGAACAACATGACCCCCATGCAGGCCTTCGATCTCCTCCGCAGCATGAAAGCTGAATTAGGTTTATAATAATCAATACACCGGGAATATGAAAAAGATCCTTGTCCTGGTAGCCGCCCTGCTTCCCATGCTGGCCGCTGCCGCCTCCAAATCGTTCACCCTCAACTCGCCCAACGGGCGCATCGTCGCCACCATCGAACGGGGCAAAACCATCACGTACAGCCTTGCCTTTGACGGCAAGCCCGTGCTGGACCCCAGTGCCGTTGCAATGGACCTGAAGGAGGCCGACGATTTCAACGGCAAAGCCAAGTTCCAGAAGGCCATCACGGCAAGCGAGGACGAGCTGATCCCGACGGTGGCCTACAAGCGGGCCGTGGTGCGCAACCACTATAACGCCCTCACGCTCCGGTACAAAACCTTCGACTTGGAACTCCGCGCCTACGACACGGGCCTGGCTTATCGTTTCGTCTCCCGGCTAGACAAACCGGTAACGGTAGAAGACGAACGAGCCGAATTTGCGTTTGCGGACGATGTCAAAACCACCGTTTCCTACGTACGGGAGAGCACTCCGGAGGATAATCAGTGGTTCAACTCGTTCGAAAACCGGTATGCCGAGCATCCGGTATCGGCCTGGCACAAAAATCGCCTCGCCTTCCTGCCGGTGGCTTTCCAGACGGCCTCGGGGGCGCGGGTCTGCATCACGGAGAGCGACCTGCTGAACTATCCCGGCATGTACCTGGGAGCCGATGACGGAACCGCCCTCAAAGGGGTCTGGGCCCCGTATCCCAAAGAAGAGGAGCAGGGGGGACACAACCAATTGCAGGGGATTGTCAAAAGCCGCGAGGATTTCATAGCCAAGGTCGGCGCCAACGAAGCTTTCCCGTGGCGCATTGTGGCGGTTGTTCCGGAAGATAAGGACCTGTTAGACAACGACTTGGTCTTCTGTCTGAGCCGCCCGGCCGCCCAGGAAGACTGGAGCTGGGTCAAACCCGGCAAGGTTGCCTGGGACTGGTGGAACGCCTGGAACATCTACGGCGTAGATTTCGAAGCCGGCATCAACACGGCTACCTATCAATATTATATCGACTTCGCGGCCTCGCAGGGCATCGAGTACGTCATCATGGACGAAGGCTGGGCGGTGAAAAAGAAGGCCGACCTCTTCCAGATCGTGCCCGCAATCGACATGAAAGCCATTGTGGATTACGCCAAGGCCAAAGGGGTGGGCATCATCCTCTGGGCGGGCTACTGGGCCGTGAACCGGGACATCGAAGGCATCTTCAAGCATTACGCCGAAATGGGCGTGAAGGGCTTTAAGGTGGATTTCATGGACCGCGACGACCAGCAGATGGTCCAGTTCTATACGAAAGTGGCCCAGACGGCGGCCAAATACCACCTTATCATCGACTTCCACGGTGCCTTCAAGCCCTGCGGCCTTCTGCGGCCTTATCCCAACGTGCTCAACCACGAAGGCGTCGATGGTCTGGAGCAGATGAAGTGGGCGCCCAACGAGGTGGATCAGGTCACCTACGACGTGCAGATTCCCTACATCCGCATGTTCGCCGGTCCGATGGATTACACCCAGGGGGCGATGCGCAACGCCACCCGGAAGAACTACTTCCCGGTAAATTCCGAGCCGATGAGCCAGGGCACCCGCTGCCGTCAGCTGGCGGAATATGTCATTTTCGAGGCCCCGTTCACCATGCTGTGCGACTCGCCGTCCAACTATCTCGCCGAACCGGAGTGCACGCGCTTCATCGCCGGCGTTCCCACCGTTTGGGACGAGACCATCGCCCTGGACGGGACGATGGGGGAGAGTGTCGTCATCGCCCGCCGGAAGGGGAGAGAATGGTATATCGGCGCCATGACCAACTGGACGGCGCGTGACGTAGAAATCGACCTGGGCTTCCTGCCCGCGGGAAAATATCGCCTGGAACTGTATCGCGACGGCGTGAACGCCCACCGGGCGGCCCGCGACTACAAACGCGAAGAGCGTCCGCTAACGATTTCGGCAGGGGAGAGCACCCTCAAGGTCCACCTGGCCCCCGGCGGCGGCTGCGTTGCGAAAATTACAGCAGAAGGTTGGTGACGAAGATAATCCCGATTACCACGGGAGCCACCCATTTGATCATGAAATAGATAATGCCGAACAGGCGTCCGTTCATCGGCAGGGAACCCCCGTTGGTGAGTTCGTTGCGCACGCGCATCTTGTCCATTTTCCAACCCACGAAGAGCGTAAACAACAGGCCGCCGAAGGTCATCAGGAAGTTGGACGTGAGCTTGTCGCAGAAGCTGAACAGTGTCTCTCCGAATAGCTTGAACCCGCTCAAAGGGCCAAAGGACAGGGAGCACAGGGCGCCCAGGGTCCACGCAAAGGCGAAAAGGCCGAGGGTGGCCGTCCGGCGGCTGATTCCCTTTTCCTCCACCAGATAGGCCACGCCCACCTCGAACATGGAAATAGCCGAGCTCAGGGCAGCCACCAGGATGGTAATGAAGAAGAGGATGGCCACGCCCGAGGAAAGCCAGGGCGAGGCAAGTCCCATTTTAGCAAAAATATGGGGCAGGGTCTCAAATACCAGTCCCGGTCCGGCAGCCGGTTCGATACCCGCCGCAAAAACCGCCGGCATCACGGCGAAACCCGCCAGCAAGGCGAAAACCAGGTCGAAAGCAGCCGTTCCCGCTCCGGAAACCAGCAGGTTCTCGTCTTTGTGGATATAGGACGCGTAGGTAAGGATGGTTCCCACGCCCAGCGATAGCGAGAAAAAGCTCTGTCCCATAGCCGCCGCCACCGCCGAAGGGGTAAGCTTGGAAAAATCGGGCTTCACCAGATAACGGACTCCCTCGGACGCGCCCGGCAGCGATAGGGAATAGATCATGATCAGGACAATGAGCACGAACAGCACGGGCATGGTGAGTTTGCTGAATTTTTCGATGCCGCTTTTCACACCGCCCAGGATGACCGCGGCGCACAGGGCCAGGAATACCGTATGGCACACCAGCGGTCCCCAGGTAGAGGAGATAAACCCGCCGAAGCCCGCTGCGGCCTCCGGGGTCCGGAACTGCAGGGCAAGCGATTTCAGCAGATACTCCACCGACCAGCCGCCCACCACGCTATAGTAGGACAGGATGATGACGGGGGAGAGGATGGTCAGCAGGCCCAGCCAGCGCCAGGGGGTACCGGGAGCCAGCTGCCGCATGGCGCCAAAGGTGTTGGCATGCGTAGACCGTCCAATCACGGCCTCGGAAAAGAAAATGGGCAGCGAGAGCAGGAAAGAGGACAGGATATACACCAGAATAAAGGCTGCGCCGCCGTTTTCGCCCACCATATAGGGGAAACGCCAGATATTGCCCAGGCCGATGGCGCTGCCCGCCATGGCCATAATGACGGCAAAACGACTCCCGAAATGCTCTCTGCCTGCCGCCATTACCAAACGAGATTAGAAATCAGGATGCTCACCACCGCCAGCGGAGCCAGGTACCGCATCAGGAAATAGAGCAGCCGGAAGGTCCGCCGGTTCACGGTACCGCCGTTCGTAATCTCGTCCTGAACATCTTGTTTGGGCATAATCCAACCCACGAAAATCACGCACAGCAGACCGCCCAGGGTCATCAGAACATTGGACGAGAAAGAGTCGAGGAAATCCAGGACGCCCGGTCCGAAGACACAGCACAACCCCAGCAGCCAGGTAACCAGGAAGGTAAGCAGGCAGGCCCAGCCGCGCTTCAGGCCCCTTTCTTCCACCAGATAAGCCACGCCCACCTCGGCCAGCGAAATGCTGGACGTAAGCGCGGCGATAAGCAGGGCGGCAAAGAACAGGAAGGCCGCCACGGAACTCAGCAGGGGCAGTTCCACGCCCATTTTGGCAAAAATATACGGCAGGGTCTCAAATACCAGTCCCGGTCCGGCAGCCGGTTCGATACCCGCCGCAAAAACCGCCGGCATCACGGCGAAACCCGCCAGCAAGGCGAACAGCAGGTCGGCAATGGCCGTCCCCGCGCCGGAAGCCACCAGGTTCTCGGATGGTTTCACATAAGAAGAATAGGTAATCACGATACCCATTCCCAGCGATAGCGAAAAGAAGCCCTGTCCCACGGCGGCAGCCACGGCCGAAGCGGTCAGTTTCGAAAAATCAGGCTTCACCAGGTAACGGACACCCTCGCCCGCACCCGGGAGCGAGAGGGAAAACACCGCCATGGTCACAATCATCAAAAACAGCACGGGAATGCAGTATTTGCTAAATTTCTCGATGCCGCTCTTCACGCCGCCCGCCACAATCAGGCAGGAAATGGCCAGGAAGGCGGTAAAGCAGACGATGGGTTTCCAGGACGAGCCCAAAAAAGAGGCGAACACCCCATGCAGGGCCTCCGGGTTGCTCTGGAGGAAGCCGCCCGTCAGGGAATTGCCGAAGTAGCCCAGGGCCCAGCCGCCCACCACGCTGTAATAAGACAGCACAATCATTGGGGTAATGACGGCAAAGAGGCCGGTCCATTTCCACTTGGAATGGGGCGCGAGGGTCTTCATGGCCCCAAAGGCATTGGCCCGGCTGCGCCGCCCGATTACGGCTTCGGCCAGGAAAATGGGCAGCAAAAGCAAGAGGGTGGCCAGGATGTACACCAAAATGAAGGCCGCACCGCCGTTTTCGCCCACCATATAGGGAAAACGCCAGATGTTACCGAGTCCGATAGCGGATCCGGCAAGGGCCATGATGACGGCAGCGCGGCCGCCGAAATTCTCTCTGGGTTTCATCTGTCAAGTTCGTTTGGCGCGTATTACCGCTTGCGGCGATACACGGTAAATTCAAAGGGATAGCCGCTTTCCGGATCAATCTTGACCTCGGAGGTCTTTTCCACCTCCCAAATGGCCGGATCGATAATGGGGAACCAGGTATCGGCATCCTCGATGGTAGTATGTACGTGCGTGATATACAGTTTGTCCGCGGTGGGAAGGGCGTTGCGATAGGTCTCGCCGCCGCCCATTACGAACACGTCGCCGTCACCGGCCGCCGCATAGGCCTCGGCAAGCGAACCCACCACCGTCACATCTTCCGGCGCATCGGGCCACGGGAAGATGGAAATGACGATATTCTTCCGTTTCGGGAGGGGACGCCCGATGGAAAGATAGGTCATGTATCCCATAATGACAGGGCAACCCGTAGTGGTTTTCTTAAAATACTGCAGGTCTTCGGAAATATGCCACAGCAACTGGTTCTTGCGGCCGATTGCATAGTTGTCGGCAATCGCGACGATGATGTTCTTTGTCATACGGCAACGGGGGCTTTGATGGTGGGCCAAGGGTCGTATCCTTCCAGGGTAAAGTCCTCATACTTAAAATCATAGAGGTCTTTTACCGCCGGGTTGAGGTGCATGGTCGGCAACGCACGCGGCTCCCGGGAAAGCTGGGTGGCCACCTGCTCGAAATGATTCAGGTAGATGTGCGTATCGCCGGTGGTGTGGATGAATTCTCCCGGCTGCAGGCCGGCCACCTGGGCAATCATCAGGGTAAGCAGGGCGTAAGAGGCAATGTTGAATGGCACGCCCAGGAAGGTATCGGCGCTGCGCTGATACAACTGGCAGGACAGTTTTCCATCGGCCACGTAGAACTGGAAGAGGCAGTGGCAGGGCGGCAGGGCCATCTTGTCCACTTCGCCCGGGTTCCAGGCGCACACCAGCATCCGCCGCGAATCGGGATGATTCCGGATCAGGTCCACCACCTGCGAGAGCTGGTCCACGCTTCGGCCGTCCGGGGCGGGCCAGGAGCGCCACTGGTGGCCATAGACCGGCCCCAGGTCGCCATTTTCATCGGCCCACTCGTCCCAGATGCTCACGCCGTGGTCTTTCAAGTATTTAATATTGGTATCGCCCGAAATAAACCAAAGCAATTCATAGATGATGGATTTCAAGTGCACCTTCTTGGTGGTGAGCAGGGGGAAACCCTGGCTCAGGTCGAATCGCATCTGGTATCCGAACACGCTTTTCGTGCCCACGCCGGTCCGGTCGTGCTTCACCGTCCCGTTTTCCATGATATGTCGCAGCAGATCGAGATATTGTTTCATATCGTAAAGATACGTGATTACACGGAGAATGCAAAAATAATGGCCTCTTTGTACACCTCTCCGGGGCGCAGCACAGCCGACGGGAACTCCGGTTTATTGGGGGTGTCGGGGCATTTCTGGCACTCGATGGCTACGCCCTCGTAGTCGAAATAACTCCTGCCGCATTTGGCGCGCGGGCAGCCGGCCAGCCAGTTGCCGGTATAGATCTGTACGGCGGGCTGGGTGGTGAGCACCTCCAGGGTACGGCCGCTTTCGGGGCTGTGCAGGATGGCGGCGCTTTGCAGCTGGCCGGCTTCCCAGCCGTCAATCATCCAGCAATTATCGTAACCCTTGCCATATTTCAGGGCGGGGAAGTCCTCCTTGATATCCTTGCCTATCACCTTCGGCTCCAGGAAATCCATCGGCGTCCCGGCAACCGGCTCGGCCTCGCCCAGGGGGATGAGGGTTTCGTCGGTAGGAAGATAGACAGAAGCGTTCAGCTGCAGCTGATGATCCAGCACCGTGCCGCTGCCCTCGCCGTTGAGGTTGAAATACACGTGATTCGTGAGGTTAACCACCGTGGGGGCGTCGGTTTCGGCCGTGAGGGTGAGCTTGAGGGCGTTATCCTCGCCCCACTCATAATGCGCCACCGCCTTCAGGTTGCCCGGATAGCCCGCCTCGCCATCGGCCGAAAAGTACAGAAACTCTACGGCATCGCCGCAGACGCGGCTCTCCCAGACCTGATTCTGGAACCCTTGCGGCCCGCCGTGCAGGTGGTTGGGACCGTTGTTGATGGGGAGGGTGTACACCTTGCCGTCCAGGGAGAACGTGCCCTTGGCAATGCGGTTGGCGAATCGGCCCGGAACCTTGCCCGAGCACGGCCCGTCCGCAAAATAGGACAGAGGGTCGGGATAACCCAAAACCACGTCGGCCACTTTTCCGTCGCGGTCCGGCACGCCAATGCTTACGATGGCGGCGCCCACATCGCAAAGCCGCACAAAGCAGCCCTTGCTGTTTTCTAACGTATATCGGTGAATTTCTTTACCTTCCGGGGTCCGGCCCCACACTTCCGATGTAATTTTCATAACGAAATCATTTAGATGGTATACCTGGAGAAAATAGCTTATAATCCGCGAATAAATCCAATGATGTTCTCCTGGGGGGTGTCCTTCAGGAGAACATTTTTATCTGCGTCCAGCAGATAGAGGGAGGGGATGGCGCGGACGTTATAAAGAACGTCGCTGCGGATGAGGTAATGGTGGTCGTAGCCGCAAACCCAGCTGCGCGGATACTCGCCGGAAAGCTCCAGCCAACGAGCCACATCCTGGTCGATATAAACGTTGACAACGGCCAGCCGACCCTGTCCGATGGCCTCCTCCACATTCGGCAGCGCCCGGATGCTCTCCACAATCTCGTGGCAGGCGGGACAGCCGGGGTTGCTGAAAAACAGCACGGTAAAATCGGCCTTGATGCCATACAGCGTGCGGATGCGACCCTTCAGGTCGGTAAAGGAAAAATCGGCCGCAGGGGTGCCGATGCGGTTCAGCGAGCACATCCGCAGGGTATAGTCGTCCGCCGCCTGGCGCAGGGGCGATGCGGCCCGCGCACGCACCCACGGGAGGTACAGATCCTCGTTTCGAACGGGGGAGTTCGGGTCATAGAAGTACTTGTCCGCCCAGCCGTCCAGGGCACGCAGGACCGCCGTATCGGCCTGGACTTTTTCGAAGAGCTTCGCCACGGCGTCCGACGCGTCATCCAGGATACAGGCCTGCTCCAGCAGGGTTACCCAGGTGCCAAAAGCATGCTCCACCTCGTCGCGCCGGACCCCGTGCAGCCGGGCGGTATCGCAAGCCCCTTCCTGGGTTAGAAATGCATCCCAGTAGTGCCGGGCCACAAAGGCGGCCCGCTCGGCCGGGTCGGAATACACAGACGGGATATCCAGCCGGGAAGGGAAGGCCACCTCGGCAGGAGCGGCCGTTTTCCGCGGGCCGCACGCCACCAGGCAAAGCCCGGCCAGCAAGCCTAAGAACTTAATTCTCATTCTCTTCAATCTGCGCTTCGGAAATATTGATGATAAAGTCTCCCATCTTCTCCAGTTCGGCCACGATATCCATATAGAACACACCCGTCTGGTAGTTATAGTTCTCTTTTTCGATATTCACGATATGCTCTTCGCGCAGCTCGTTGCGGTACTCGTTGATATTGTATTCGGCATCCTGCGCATTGGTAATATCCTTCAGCGAGGAATAGCGCTTGTCGAGATTCTCAATCATAGCCTTGTAGGCATCGTCCAGCAGGTCCATCAGCCGATTCAGCTTCTTCAGCATCGCTTCGTCGAACCGCTTGTTGTGATCGTGGGCGCGCTTGAGCATCCGGCCGATGGCCTCGCCCGAATCGCCCAGACTCTCCATTTCGCCGATAATCTTGTACATACCCTTGATGCGGCTGGCCGATACGGCCGAAATCTCTCCTTTGCTCACTTCGCCCAAATAAGAGGCGATTTCGAATTCAATCCGGTCTGTAATCTCCTCGTACTTAATAAGTTTCTCCTGAAGCTTGCCAAAAGCGGCAGGATCCGGCTCGTTGATGGCCTGGCGGACATAGCCAAAGCCTTTGTAGCAGATTTCGCCAAAGTGGACAATCTCCAGCTTGGCTTCGTCCAGCGAGAGTTCCGCCGTAGAAAGCGGACCGCCCTGGATGTATTTGAGCCGGAAGACTTCTCCTTCGCCGGCCGGGGTCGGGATAATGCGAGTAACCGCCTGCTCCAGTTGCGGGATAAACCACACCAGCAGGAAGGTATTGGCAAAATTGAACACCGTATGCAGGAAGCACAGGCCGTAAAGCATGGAATTCTGCAGCGTCGGGGTCAGGGTGATGCCGGCATCGCCGGTGAAGGTAGTCACCGGGTCGGGCAGGCCGATCCAGGTAACCATGGCGCCCACCAGTTTGATGAGCGGATTGAAGAAGATCAGGGCCACAATAACGCCGATAATGTTGATGAGCGTATGGGCCACAGCCGCCCGTTTGGCGGAATAGTTGGCCACGGCCGCCGCAATGAGCGCGGTAATGGTGGTACCGATATTTTCACCCAACACCATGGCGCAGGCCATATCGAAACTGATCCAGCCGTTGGCCAGGAAGACCATTGTAAGGGCCATGGCGGCGCTGGATGCTTGCAGGATCATGGTTAGCACGGCGCCAACCACCGTGAAAATGAGCACGCTGCCAAAGCCGAAACTGGTCAGGTTCTTCACAAAGGCCAGGGCTTCGGGATAACGGTTCAGGTCTGGAACAGAATCCTTCATCGTAGCCAGGCCAATGAACAGGAGGGCAAAACCAATGATGAACTGGCCGAAACTCTTGGTACGGTTGTTCTTCGACATGGTCATCACAAAGCCCAGGGCGATGATGGGGATGGCGAAGGAGGCAATGTTGAAACTGAATCCGAAGAAGGAAATCAGCCACGCCGTAGCCGTGGTACCAATGTGGGCACCCATAATAACGCCGATAGCGTTGCCCAAGGCCAGCAGACCCGCATTCACCATACTCACCACCATGACGGTGGTGCCGCTGGAAGACTGGATCAAGGCCGTTATAATGATACCGGTCAGAATGCCTTTAAAAGACGTCGACGTCATCGACGACAAGAAAGAGCGCAACGAATCACCCGCCGCTTTCTGGAGACCTTCACTCATGAGCGTCATGCCATAGAGGAACAGGCACATCGCTCCGAGCAAAGTCAAGGTCTGAAGAATAATCATATACTACTATTTATATTCACACAAAAGTATGTTAAACGCCTATTTTACACGCAGGCAGAGGAGGGTGAGGTCGTCGTTGGGCTCGGCGCCGTTGCGGTGCTTCTCTACGGCATTCTTGATGGCCTCGACCACGTCTTCGGCTCCCTTGTCCTTCAAGGTTTCGCAGAGGGCCAGCAGGCGTTCGTCGCTGAACTGTTCGTGCTCCGGGTTCTCGGCTTCGTTCAAACCGTCGGTGTAAATGAGCAGGAGCCGGTCTTTCACGTTCTCCAGGCTGGCACCCTCAAAGGTGGCCTCTTCCCAGACGCCCAGCGGCATGTTGTTGTGTTCGATGGGTAGGAAGGCGCCGTCCAGCAGGGGCGGGTTGTGCCCGCAGTTGCAGAAGTGCATCAGACCGGTTGCCAGGTCAATCACGCCAAGGAACATGGTCACGAACATGTTCTGGTC
>CADCCI010000021.1 GCA_902799895.1 uncultured Bacteroidia bacterium
CCCATGAGCAGCTCGAAGTCCTCTTCGATCGGCGGGCGTCCATATTCGCTGATCTCGTAGGATTCCACCATCTTCGGAACGGGCTTTCCGGGATACTGTTCGCGCCAGGCATTGGCGAAGCGCTTCGCGTCGTTGACCTTGCGCTTGGCCCAGTATTTCTTCAGATAGGCGTTGCGGCCGGCGATGTTGGCCTTGCGGTCGCCGATGGCGGCGACCTCGTCCTCGGTGCCCTTGTCCCAGGGCAGCCACTCGTAGAACTGCGAAACCTGGCAGTTGAGCGCATCGCACCATTTCTCGATGTATGGATCGGCATCTACGAGAATATCCGGCCGCATCACGCGCGGCCCCGTGAATATGTCGCTCATCAGCAGGATCAGCGGACGGCGGCGAAGCGCCTTCGAACCTTCGATCCTCGCGGTGGGTCATGATGATGTCCGGCTCGAACTCCTGGATCTTGCGCGCCACCATCTCGCGCGCCTCGATCGTGTTCGGGCAGCGCGCATCGCCGAAGCCGTAGATGTCGTAGCTGTCGAGCCCCCAGACCTTGGCGGCGTTCAGCGTCTCCTGACGTCGGGTGGCGGCCGTTTCGGCGCGACTGAGCTTGTGGTGCCCGATGTCGCCGCTGCAGGCGGCCACGAACTTGACGCGGCAGCCCTTGGCGACCAGCTTGGCGGCCGTACAGCCGCAAATGATGTCGGCGTCATCGGGATGGCCGCCGATCATCATGATGCGCTGCGGTCCCGGCGTGCGCGGGATCGACGCCTTGACCGGCGGACACGCCGCGACGTAGGTGCGCCCCCTGAGCTTGCTGGATTCGCCCGCCGCCTTGGCCTTTCGGCTGATGCCGATGGCGGAGGAAGTCATATAAAGGTTCACGAAGTTCGGAATACCGACCTCAACGCCCACATACAGGAAGATGGCGATGATGCCGAATACGAAGTGCTTGTAGCTCAGGGCACCCTTGATGGTAGCCATCGTACCCTCCTTCGGCGCATCGGCGGAAGTGGCGGCAGCGGCCAGTTCCGGCTCGGGAATCTCGGACAGAAGAATGATGATAAACGCGAGGGCGAAAATACCCATGGCGATGAAGAGGGCCGGGTTGGCATCCGCGATCTTGGTGTCCTGGGAAACCTCGCCGATCAGGTAGCCGACAAATACCGGGCAGATGGTAGCTGCGAGCGAGTTGCAGGAACCGCCCCACTGGATGAGCTGGTTGCCTTTGTTGCCGCCGCCGCCCAGGGTGTTCAGCATCGGATTAACGACCGTGTTGAGCATGCACATCGAGAAACCGGACACGAAAGCGCCCAGCAGGTACACGCCGAAACTGCCCACCATGCCGGAGAGGAAGGTGATGGTCACACCCACCAGACCGACTGCCACAGCCGACAGGGCGGTGAACTTATAGCCCTTCTTCGACAGGATAAGGCCTGCGGGAAGTCCCATGAAGGCATAGGCGATGAAGTTGGCCGCGTTGCCCAGCTGGGACATCAGGTTGGTGGCGGAGAACTGCTGTTTGACGATGACGCCGAACGGGTTCTGGAGGCCGGTGACGAATGAAATCATCATGAACAGGAAGAACATGATGGCAATCGCCAGAAAGTTTCCATTTTTCTTTTCCATATTCGTTTTGCTTAAAAATTATCGCTTGGTCCGACTAATTTACGAAATTATTTTGAATTTGTCCACAATTTCCGCACGGATTGCACGAAATAACCTTGTCCATGCGGGCCAGGACATCTTCCAACCGATAGAGACCATCCTCGTTCCGGACGAGCCCCTGCAGCGAGATTGCAACCTCGGCCGGCGGGTTCCGGCGGTCCAGGTCGGCTCCTTTGCGCAACTCTTCCGCGGTGGGATACAAGAGGGAGAGACTGGCATAATCCGCCCCGTCCACTCCCTTCCAGCGGCGCAGGACCAACATGGAACTCACGGGTGTATCGGCTTCTACCGCGCCCGAAAGCGTATAGGGTTCCGCTTGCAGGGCCGACAGGACGGACAGGAGGTTGGAGTCGTGTCCGCACAGGAAGGTAAAACGACGCCCGGGGACGGTCAGCTCGTCCTTCAGGCAGCCAAGCATGGGCTGTGCAAGGTGTCGGGCGATGACCGGCGTGGCGAACAGCAGACGCTGGTAAACTTCTTTCACCGAGGCAATCCGCCGCCACCCGTCCGGTGTGAGCCGATAGCCGAAACCGGCTTTGCGGTTGTCGGTTTCCTCGTAATATTGGAGCGTAAGCGCATCGGCAGCCCGGCAGGCCCAGCAAAGCGTACCGGTCACCTGCGGTTCCTCCCCCTCCTGCAGCACAAAGGCGATATCATCCAGCCGGAAGCGGTTCGTATCGCCCGCAGCCTTGGCGGCAGATTGGTCAAAATCCAGCACCCGCGCCAGCAGCGGATAGTTTTCGCGAAGTACGTCGCGATAAAGGAGGGTCAGCGAGTCCATCTCGTGCAGGGCTTGCTGCACGAAGAGGCTGTCGATGGGGCGCAGGCACACGCTAAAAACGGGATCCATCGTCCCCAGCGCACCATGATGTTCGACCGGTATATTTTCCAGGGGCAGGAAGCCCGCGATGAAACTGCGCGAAGTGGCGATGGTCCGCTGAAGCGCGTTTGCATACAGGCGGACCTCCCCTTCGACGGGCGACCATTTTGCCGGGAAAAGACCTTCTTCCTCCAGGCGCCTGCCCAAATACTGGCCCAGACGGAACTCCTGTACCGCCCCCTTCCGTGACAGCTCCGACGGGGCCGATGTCCAGTTGAACCATTTGTGCGGGGTAATCCGCGACAGCACAGAACCGCCCCGGTTTAACGGGCTGCGGATGCCGTGCCGACTCAGGATCACCACCCGTTCGGGAGTATAGCGGTCGGAAAAGCCGTCGGGGCGCTCCACGCGCGGAAGTGACTCTTTGGCGGAACAGGCTGCCAGAATGACCGGTAAAACGAGCAGAAGGTATTTTTTCATACAATTGTAGCTTTTGTACAAAGATAAGAAAAAAGGCCGGACCTTTCCCCAAAGGCCCGACCTTATATAAAACGAACTTAACAAATAGACATGAAAAAAGTTTCTGTGTCTGGTGCAAAGATAGGGACTATTTTTGAATTTGCAAATTATTTTTGAAAAAATTTAAAACGATTTGCGATAATAATATAGAAGTATTCCCGTCCGGGGTCTTTCAAATCGAAACATAATCAACCTTTTAGAAAATGAGAAATCGTCTGCCGGTTGGGCAATCGGATGTCTTTTTTCTTAAAAACAGCATTTTTGGCCGGAATTTTGTGGATATTTATTAATAAAAAAGAGTAAATTTGTATTTTGTATCTGAAATAATCAGAAAATAGACACATAATTACATGAAACGCATTCTCCTTATGGCAGCTCTTTCGCTGCTGCCTCTCGCCGGATCGGCGCAACAAATCCTCTCGCTGGAGGACTGCCGACGGATGGCTATTGAAGGGAACAAAGACCTGGAACAGGCTCGCACCCAGGTTGAAATGGCCGGCTATGATCGGAAAATTGCCTTCGCCAACTACCTGCCACAGGTCTCCGCCATCGGCACGTACCAGTATATCGACAAGAATATCTCGCTGCTGAGCGAGAACATGTCCGAGACCCTGCTCAACGCCGGTACCCTGCTCCAGAATAGACTGAACATGGGTATGCAGGGCCTTCAGCAGGTCATCATGTCCAACCCGATCCTGGCCCAGGAACTGGCAAACAGTCCGCTTTGGCAGACGGTCTTTAAAGCCGCTTCCTCCGCCGATATCGCCACCGGAATCAATGCCATCGGTGCAGAAATCAACAACGCCTTCACCGTTGACATCCACAACATCTTTGCCGGCGGCGTTACCTTGAAGCAGCCCGTATTCGTGGGCGGAAAGATCATCAATGCCAACCGCGTGGCCAAACTGGCCGAGGAGCTGGCCCGCCAGCGCTACAGTCAAGAATACCAGCAAGTGGTAGTGGATGTCGATCAGGCCTACTGGCAGATCGTTTCGGTCGCCAACAAGAAACAGCTGGCCGAATCGTATGCCGACCTTCTCCATCACATGGAAAAGGATGTCAACATCGCCGTTGACGAGGGGGTCTCGACCGAATCCGACGCCCTGCAAATCAAAGTGAAGGCCAATGAGGCCGACATGCTCTTGACCAAGGCCACGAACGGCCTCATCCTGGCCAAGATGCTGCTCTGCAAACAGATCGGCCTGCCGTTGGACAGTGAAATCACCCTGGCCGACGAGTCGCTGGGTTCCATTCCCGTTCCGGAGGTCGCGCCGCGCAAGGATATCGATGCCGTCTATGCCGATCGGCCCGAAATCCGCAGCCTGGACCTCGCCGCACAGATTTATGACGGGAAAGCCAACATGATTCGCGCCGATATGATGCCGAAAGTGGCGGTCACGGCCGGGTACCTGGTAACCAACCCCAACCTGCAGCACGGCATCCAGCACAAATTCGCAGGCACCTTCAATGCCGGCGTGATGGTGGAAGTCCCCATCTTCCACGGTTTTGAGGCCCTGAACAAGACCCGCAAAGCCCGTGCTGAAGCTTCCCTGTATCGCAGCAAACTGGAAGATGCGAAAAACCTCATCAACCTGCAGGTTTCGCAGCTGTACACCCAGCAGGACGAGGCCCAGAAACGTCTGGTCATGGCCGAGAGCAACCTGAAGAACGCAGAAGAGAACCTGCGCAAGGCGACGATCGGCTTTGAGGCGGGTGTCGTGGATGCCAATACGGCGCTGGCGGCTCATACGGCCTGGTTGCAGGCCCACTCCGAGTATATCGATGCCGGCGTCGAGCTCCAGATGAACAAGACCAACCTCCAGAAAGCGGAAGGTGAAATGAATGTTGAATTGTAGAAAAAGTAACTGAGATATGGCAACAGAACAAAAAAATTATCATCTCCTGGTGGGCATTGTGGCCCTGATTCTTATTATCCTGATGATTTCCGTGATCGGATACTTCGTTTCCAAACCGAAGCCGATCGTTATTCAGGGGGAGGTTGAAGCGACAGAATACCGGGTTTCCGGTAAAGTACCCGGCCGGATTGAGGAGCTGTACGCCCGTGAAGGCCAGCGGGTCCAGAAAGGTGATACCCTGGTACATATCGATTCACCCGAAGTCCGCGCCAAACTGGCCCAGGCCCGGGGTGCGCTCTCTGCCGCCCGTGCCCAAAGCAACATGGCCCAGAAGGGTGCCCGCAAAGAGCAGATTACCGGCGCCTATGAGCTTTGGCAGCAGGCCAAGGTCCAGGAAGAAGTGATGCGCAAGTCTTTCGAGCGCGTCCAGAAACTCTATGACCAGAAAGTTATCTCTGCCCAGAAATATGACGAAACCAAGGCCAAGTACGATGCTTCCGTCGCCCAGGCCAACGCCGCCAAGAGCCAGTACGATATGGCATGCAACGGTGCCCGGGAGGAAGACAAACAGGCTGCCGCCGCCCTCGTAGAGCGGGCCAACGGTGCCATGATGGAAGTCGAGGCCTACCTGGGTGAGCTGTACCTGACCTCTCCGGCCAACGGTGTTATCTCCGCCATCTATCCCCACGCCGGCGAGCTGGTGGGAACGGGTTCCCCGATCATGACGGTTACGGACCTCGCCGATGTCTGGTTCACCTTCAATGTCCGCGAAGACTATCTGCACGGCATGAAACAGGGCGACCAGCTTACCGTTTCCATTCCCGCCCTGGACGGCAAAGAATGCACCGCCACCATCAATTTCATGGCTGTCCGCGAGTCCTATGCCACCTGGAAAGCCACCAAGGAAACCGATGCCTACGATGCCAAGACCTTTGAAGTACGGGCCGTTCCGGATGTAGCCCTGGAGGGCCTCCGTCCGGGTATGTCCGTCATCGTCAAACAGAACAAATAGCCGGAAATGGGATTCTGGAAAGATATCCGGGCCGTCATCCAGCGCGAAATAATGATTTTGGCCAATCGCCCCCTCTACTGGATGGGGACGATTGTTACCATGGCATTCTGCATGGTGTTCTGCCTGACCTTTTTCCGCGACGGCCTTCCGCACGACCTTCCCATTGCGGTCGTGGACAACGACAATTCCTCCCTTTCCCGCAACTTCATCCGACAGTTAAATGCCACCCAGCTGGGCGAATCGGTCCGGTTCCAGACTTTTGCCGATGCCCGTCTGGCCATGCAATCGGGTAAGGTAACCTCCATCATCGTCCTTCCGGAAGGACTGAGCCGGCAGGTACAGGCACAACGCCAGCCCCGGATAGAATACTACTTGAACGGCCTGTATTTCGTCGGTGGCGCCCTGGCCTATAAAGACATCCTGATGATGATCAACCTGGCCAACGGAGCGTATCAACGCGAGGTTCTCCGGATGAAAGGATATTCCGACGATGCCATCATGGGGATGATTCAACCCATCATCGTGGACACCCACCAGATTGGCAACGCCTACACCAATTACGGGTATTATCTGAACAATATCCTGCTTCCGGGATTCCTGGAGCTGATTATCATCATAGTGATGATTTACTCAATCGGTACGGAGCTCAAATACGGGACGTCCAAGCAGCTGATGAAAGTCGCCGGCAATTCCGTCGTGAAAGCATTGCTGGGCAAGGTTTTCGTGGCGACCATCGCCTTTACCATCTTGGGCGTCATCCTCGTCCTGACCCTTTACCACTGGATGCATTTCCCCATCGCCGGAAGCATCGGGAACATGTTCCTGGACATTTTCCTGCTGGTTTTGGCCAGCGAAGCCGTTGGCATTACCCTGATCGGTTTCCTCCCCGTTCCGCGACTCGCCCTGAGCATCGGCGCCTTATACAGCGTCCTTGCATTCTCCCTGTCCGGTTTTACCATGCCGCTGGAAGCCATGTCGCCCTGGATCCAAGGTCTGGGCGCCGCCTTCCCCCTGCGCCACTATTACCTGTTCTATGTCCAGGAAGTGGTGTTCGGCGCCGGTTTTGCCGGTTGGTGGAAGGAAGTGGTTTATCTGCTGATCTTCCTGCTCGTGCCGCTGGTCATCCTGCCCCGGCTGAAGAATGCCTTTATTTTCCAGAATTATCCCAAAGATTAGCCTTATGAGACAAAGTATCGTATTAGGTTGGCTGAAAGATGCCTGGGAAATAGCCACCAGTGAACTCAAACGAATCTTCTCGGATGGTGGTGTCGTGCTGATCTTCTTTGTGGCCGGTATGATTTATCCGTTGCTCTATAACATTGTCTATATCAACGGTATCCTGGAAGATACGCCCCTTGCCGTGGTCGATATGGCCGACTGCAGCGCGAGCCGCCGCTATATCCGTGAGGTCGATGCCACGCGGGAGACGAAGATCGCCGCCCGCTGCACGACCATGGAAGAGGCCGAAAAGCTGATGCAGGAGCGGAAGGTTAAGGGTATCCTGTATTTTCCGGCCGATTTTGGTGACAATCTCGCTGCCATGCGGCAGGCCACCGTGGGGGTTTATTGCGATATGAGCTCCTTCCTCTATTATAAAAACGCCTTGATGGCCGTCAATCACGTCATGCTTTCCGAGCATGTCCAGATCCAGATTGAACGGTATGCCAAGGCCGGTTTCACCGATCAGGAGGCAGCCCAGCTCGTGCAGGGACTCCCTTATGGAGAGAACAACCCCTACAATGCCGCTTTCTCGTACAGTATCTTCCTGGTCAGCGCCATCCTGCTGATCATCGTCCAGCAGACCCTGTTCTATGGAATGTCCCTGCTGGTGGGAACCGTCCGGGAGAAGAATCATCAATATGCCTCTTTGCCGCCCCATCTGCAAGGGCGCGGCGTAGGACGAGTCATTTTCGGCCGGGGTTCCGCCTACTGGCTGGTCTATATGGGGATTGCGATTTATGTCGCGTTCATCGTGCCGGCCATCTTCGGCCTGCCCCAGCGAGGCAATTTCTGGGACATCCTCTTGCTGTTGGCCATCTTCGTAACCGACTGCGTGTTCTTCAGCATGGTTTGGAGTTCGTTCATCACCCGCAGGGAATCGGTCTTCCTGCTCTTCCTGTTCATGTCCCCGATCTGCCTGTTCTTAACCGGCGCGTCGTGGCCTTCATTTGCCATTCCCGGCTTCTGGAAGGTCTTCTCCTACCTGCTTCCGTCCACCTTTGCCGTGCAGGCTTACCTGAACATGAGCGTTGCAGGAGGCGGCTTGACGTCGGCCATCAGCCAGTTGAACTGCCTGTTCCTCCAGATGAATATCTATCTGGTCCTGGCTTTTGTCGCTTACTATGTGGAAGACTGGATCTTCTTGCATAAGGATCGCATCCGTTCACACCGCGACCAGCTCGACGCCAAATTAGGCATCGATCGCCAAAAGATGCGTTCTATTATTGAGGGATAACGGCCCGGCCGGACTCGCTCAATGGGCCCGGCGGAATCGGATGCGGTTAATCAGCCGCTTCCAGGCCATCTCGAATTGACGGTTGAACCGGCGCAGGGAGTTGAAATACCCCTTGCGCCGTTTTTCCAGCACGCTGCCCGCCGGGTCCGGAGCAGGCTGCTCTGAAGGAGCATTTCCGCAGCGGACGGCAGCCCCTGACGGAAGCGAGGACGAGTTTTTCTGCGAGTGAGGGGCAGCCTGCTCCGGACCGGCTGAAGGATCCAGGACGGCGGCCACACGGGCGACGTAATGGTCCACGTCGTGCGAAGAGAAAAAGTCAATGCGGTGGCGCTGGCGCGCGATAATCTCGTCCAGTTGGGAAGAGAACGAATCATAGTCCACATACCCGTATTCCTGATCCGGAATCTCTTTGTGGTAGCCGTCGTCGGTAACGAAGAGCGGCACGCCCATGGCATAGGCATCGTAGGTCCCCATCGCACCGCCGTCCATCCCCATATAGAGGTAGTAGTCCAAATCCTTCAGCAACAATTGCTGATGGAAATACTCGTAGGGCAACTTCCGTGAAATGTCGTGCCAGGAGAAGGAGCAGCCCAGGGCCGACAGCGACTCCACCACGCGGGCCCAGCCGGCACCGATAAACACGAAGTTCACCAGGGAGGCGTCGGGATGAGAAGCGCAGTAGTTCACCAGCCAGTCCTCGTTTTTGCGTTTGTCCGAGTAGCAGCGGCTGAAGATGCCAATCTGCAGGGGGCGGACATAGTGGTTCCGAACCGGAAGGGCGAAACCGAACACCTTGGCGGGGTCATAACCCAGTTCTACCAGGAAACGGCCGTCCTCCTCGGACATGCAGAAATAGGCATCGAAGTCGTCCTTCATCCGCACCAGGTCGTTCTCCTTGTACATATCGTCGGTATGGGTAATGAAGACCGCGTTGCAGCGGGCGGCTTTGTACGGCTGGGCCGTGCGCCACCACATATGCAGGGCCACGTCCTCGCCGTCGTAGCCGGCATAGCGACCGCTGTGGCAGGTCCATCCCAATTTCTCAAATCCCTTCAGGATATCTTCGCCCAGGATTTTCAGAATCCAGTCCTGGGAGTCCTGGCATACATAAATGGAACTCATACGTTTGCAAATTTGCGGATTACTTCGCAGATCCGTTCGATTTGGGCCTCTTGCAGATTGCTGCCGGAAGGCAGGTAAAAACCATTCTCCGTGAGCCAGTCACAGACCGGATAATCCCCGGAGCAGTCGCAACCGAAATCGCGCATGGCCTTCTGGCGGTGCATGCCGGTGAAAAGCAGACGGGTGTCAATCCCCTGCTCTTTCAGGTGGGCAATCAGGTCATCCTTCCCGTGACCGTAAACGGCCGGATCGACCACGATGGTGTTCATCCAGCAGACATCCACGCAGTCCGGCGCCGGCGGAGCCTGGAAACGGATGCCCGGCACATCGGCAAGGAATTTCCGGTACAGCTGGTGGTTGCGGATGCGCATCGCGCGATATTCATCGGCCTTCTCCACCTGGGCCAGGCCGATGGCCGCCACCACGTTGCTCATTCGGTAGTTGTAACCGATGTCGTCGTGCCGATAGTTGCGGGGACCGTCCAGCGGGAAGCAGACATTCTTGAAATAACGGGCGCGGTCGAAGAAGGCCTTGTCGTCCGTGAGGACCATGCCGCCCTCGCCCGTGGTGATGTTCTTGTTGGCGAAGAAACTGAAAGCGGACACCTCGCTGCAGGCACCTGCCTTGCGGCCGTGATACTCGGCTCCGTGAGCCTCGGCGGCATCTTCCAGCACCATCAGCCCGTATTTTTTGGCCAGCGCGCGGATGGCATCCATCTCGCACATCTTGCCGAAGATATGCACCGGCATGATGACCTTCGTGCGCGGGGTGATTTTCTCCTCGATCTTGGTCACGTCGATGTTCCAGGTATCGGGGTCGGCATCCACGAAAACCGGCTTCGCCCCCGTGTAGCAGACGGCAAAGGCCGAGGCAATCATGGTGAACGTGGGGAGGATGACCTCGTCGCCCTTCCCTACGCCCAGGGCCAGCAGCGCCAGGTGCAGGGCGATGGTGCCGTTGCACACCGCCACGCCGTGGGCCACGCCGCAATACGCGGCGAACTTCTCTTCAAACGCAGTCACGTATTTGCCGGAGGAGGAGATCCAGCCGGTTCGGACCGCATCGGTCACATATTCCAGTTCCCTGCCGTTCAGGTACGGCTCACATACCGGGATAAAATCCATATCGCTTTATTTTTCAATCATTTTTACCTGCGCGTCATCGATGGGCGTGAAGCGGATTTTGTCGCGTTCGCCGCAATAGGGACCCTGCTTCACCTCTACGATTTCGCTGTCTTCCAGCATCTTGAATCCGTGGCCGCCATCGCCCAGGAAGACAATGTCTCCCGCCCCGGCGATGCTGCTGCCCAGATATTCCTGGCTGCGGGTGTAGAAATCGACCCGGACCCGGCCGCTGCGGATGATGAGGACCTCCTGCGTGAGCGAGACCTCGCGAAGGATTACGTTGTGCGTGTGCGGCGGGATGGTGTACCCTTCCGCCCGGTTCATATAGCCCAGCTGCTGGGAGGAGGAACCGTCCGTGAAGAAGGAAATCCCTTCTGCGTGATAGTCAGAGGGAATAATGAGCCCCAGCAAGAGGCCATTATGCTCGATCCTTGTTTCCGTCATAGGTCTGCACGTATTTCATATCGGAACGGACCATCAGCCGCACCAGATCCTCGAAGGTCGTTTTGCGCGGATTCCAGCCCAGCAGGGTGCGGGCCTTGGTCGGGTCGCCCAGCAACTGGTCCACTTCCGTGGGACGGAAGAACTTCGGATCCACCTCCACCAGCACCTTGCCGGTGGCCGTATCGATGCCTTTCTCCTCTACGCCGGAGCCTTCCCAGCGGAGGTTGATGCCCGCCTCGGCGAAGGCCAGCGTCGCGAATTCCCGTACGGTATGGTATTCGCCGGTGGCAATCACGAAATCTTCCGGAACCGGGTGCTGCAGCATGAGCCACATACACTCCACGTAATCCTTGGCATAGCCCCAGTCGCGCCGGGCATCCAGGTTGCCCAGATACAGCTTATCCTGCATTCCCTGTTTGATGCGGCAGGCGCCGAGGGTGATCTTGCGCGTCACGAAGTTCTCGCCGCGGCGCTCGCTCTCGTGGTTGAAGAGGATGCCGTTCACGGCGAACAGCCCGTACGCCTCGCGATAATTCTTGGTAATCCAGTAACCGTACTGCTTGGCCACGCCGTAAGGACTGCGCGGATAGAAGGGCGTGGTCTCTTTCTGCGGCACCTCCACCACCTTTCCGAACAGTTCGGACGTGGACGCCTGGTAGATGCGGGCTTTCAGACCCAGGTTGCGGACGGCCTCCAGCAGGCGCAGCGTGCCCACGGCATCCACCTCGGCGGTGTATTCCGGCACCTCGAAGCTCACCTTTACGTGGCTCTGGGCCGCCAGGTTGTAGATTTCGTCCGGCTGAACGGCCTGGAGGATGCACATCAGGGACGACGAATCCGTCATATCCCCGTAATGGAGCGTGAGTCCTCCGTTGTCTTTTTGGTCTTTTATGTGGCGGGCCAGGTACAGGTGCTCGATGCGCCCGCGGTTGAACGTAGACGAGCGGCGAACAATGCCATGTACCTCATATCCTTTTTCCAGCAGGAACTCGGCCAGATAAGAACCGTCCTGCCCTGTGATTCCGGTTATCAGTGCTTTTTTCATCATATTACAAAATTAAGAAAAGCGCCGGAATTTTCAAAATTCCACCACCTTGCGCTGCATCGATTTCCAGTTCAGGACGGGAAGCAGGGTAGCCACGGCGCAAGAAACCAGCCAGAAAACGGCCACGCCCGTAAAGTCGAAACCGGCGTTTTGGATCAGGAAACCGCTCACCACATCCTGCAGGCCCGCCGCCAGGTAACTGGAGATTCCCACGATACCCAGGGCCGCTCCGGTCGCTTTTCGCGGAACGATATCCAACGCCATCAAGCCCGCCACGATGCAGTAAAGCACGCCGATAGCAATGCTGAACACGCTCACATACAGCACGTTCAGGACATATCCGCCCCCGGTGAACAAAAAGAGCGCCAGCGCCGCCAGGCACAGGCCGCCCGACAGGATGACCGGCATCACCCGGTTACCGCGGAACACCTTGTCCGACAGCCAGCCCGCCAGTACCGTTCCGGCAATGCCGAAACCTTCGGACAGGCCGATGATCCACGCGGCATCCTGCAACGAGAAATCCTTTCCCTTCTGGAGGAAAAGCACGCCCCAGTTCGAGAGGCCGTACTGCGTAATATAGACAAAGGCGCTGGACAGGGCGATGACCCACACCCCGTAGTGGCGCAGCACCTTTTTGTGCAGCAAACGGGTGGGGATGGCATCGGCCTCCCGAGGAGGCTCGTTGCACAGCACCTGCACGGACGGGAGTCCGCGGCTTTCAGGCGTATCCGATACGAAAAACAGGATCAGCGCCACGCCGCCCAGCCCCGCCAGGGCCGAGAACAGGAAGCCATACTGCCAGCCGATGGCGGCTACGATGATGCCTGTCACCGTCAGCGATACCGCCTTTCCCAGATAGGGCGAGGCGCACAGGATGCTGTACCAGGTGCCCCGTTCTTTGAGGGGGAACCAGCGCGACAGGCTGATGACGGCCGGCGGCGCGCCCATGGACTGGGCCCAACCGTTCAGGCCCCACAGCAGGGTGCACAGGCCGAACAGCAGGACCGACGGCCAGCCCTGCACCAGGCCCAGCAGGCCCAGCGACAGGTTTACCGCCACCGATACCAGCAGGCCCGCCGCCATAAACCGGCGGATGTTGCAATAGTCGGCCAGGAAACCGTTCATGAACTTTCCTACGGCGTAGACAATGAGCAGGGCCGATGAAATGATACCCAGCTGCCCGGCCGTAAAGAGGCCACCGTCGATGAGAGGCTGCTTTACCACACCCAGCGTCATCCGGCACACGTAGAAAAGGCAATAGGCCAGCGTCACGCCCCAGAAAGTCCGGCGGCGCAGGGATTGGTACCACCCGCCTTCCTCGGAAGACGGGACCCGCTCCGGAGAAGGTTTACTGATACGGAAATATGCGTACAAACTGGCCATTTTCAGGACAAAGTTAGAAAGAATTTATTAAATTCGTAGTTTGAAAAGATATTCGTCCCCAATATGAAAAGAATCCTCTTTCTTGCAGCCGCCCTGCTGCTCACGACCGGCCTGATGGCCCAGAAACCGGCCATCGTCTACACCGAGGCCTCCGAGCTTACGCTCACCGGTAAACTCTTCCCCGACACGCCCAATCCCTATCATCGGCTGGACACCGTCCGCTTCAAGGGATTCACGCCCAAGGAGAACGAGCAGGTCCGCAATTCTTCCGGCATCGCCGTAGCCTTCCGGACGGATGCGCGCAGCCTGACGCTGCTTACCCGATATGGCTACAAAGGATTCCCCACCAATACCAACGGGATATCGGCCCGAGGCTTCGACCTGTACATCCGACGTGACGGACAATGGGTCTATGCCGCGTCGAACGTACCTTCCGACGCCAAACTGGAGAAACCGTTCACGCTGATCAAGTCGATGCCCGCCGGCGTCAAGGAGTGTCTGCTGTACCTGCCGCTGTACAGCGAAGAGTATTCGGTGAAAATCGGCGTGGAGCAGGGGGCGATGCTGGAACCGCTGCCGAATCCGTTCCGCCACCGCATCGGGGTTTTCGGTTCCAGCTACACCCATGGTTCCAGTTCTTCTCGGCCGGGAATGACCTGGCCCGCCCAGTTCAGCCGGAATACCGGCCTCCAGCTGTTGAGCCTGGGATGCAGCGGCAATTCGAAGCTGCAGGATTATTTCGCTGCCGCCCTGGCGGAAGCCGATGTGGAAGCCTTTCTGTTCGATGGTTTCTCGAATCCGAACCCGACCCAGATGCGCGAGCGGCTCTTTCCGTTCATCGAGACCATCCAGGCCGCGCATCCCGGCAAGCCGCTGATTTTCCAGCGGACCATCTGGCGCGAGGGACGCAACTTCTGTGAATCGGTCGATCGCAGCGAGGCAGATAAAATGCACACGGCCGACAGCCTGATGGCCATTGCCTGCGCCCGCTACAAAGATGTCTATTACATCCGCCCGAATGCCTGCACCGACAAGCACGATGCCTCCATCGACGGGACCCATCCCTCCAACCACGGCTACCGTCTCTGGGCGGAATCCATTGAAAAACCCGTCCTGAAAATTCTCAAAAAGTACGGAATCCGATAATTCAATCTAGTATGAATCCTGTTAAACACCTTCTCTTGACGGCCGCGGCCGTCGTATCGGCAGTGGCTGCCTGGGGGCAGACGCCCGCAAAAGTCAAGTATCGTTTCATCGAAGCCGCCGACCTGGGCGTCCTGGGACACATCAGCCAGACGCAGAACCCGTATCACCGGGTGGATACCACGGTCTATAAGGGCTGGACGGCCTGGCAAAACAACCAGGTGCGCTGCTCCAGCGGCCTGAGCGTAGCCTTCCGCACCAACTCCACCGTGCTCACCGTCAAAACGAAATACGGCTTCCTGTACACCGGCACCACCACCAACGTCGTCGCCCACAAAGGCTATGACCTCTACATCAAGAAGGACGGAAAGTGGCTCTATGCCGAATCGGCCGTGGAAGACGCCGGGAAGCCGGGAAGCAATGTGGTGATTATCAAGAACATGTCCAACGAGATGAAGGAATGCCTCCTCTATCTGCCGTTGTATAGCGAAGAGTATTCCATCCAGCTGGGCGTGGAGGAAGGCGCAGTGATTGAACCGATTCCCGCCCCGTTCCGCCACCGGATTGGCATCTACGGCTCCAGTTACACCCACGGCGTGAGCTGCGGCCGCGCCGGCATGACCTATCCGGCCCAGTTCACCCGCGCCACCGGCATCCAGCTGCTGAGCCTGGGTATGAGCGGCCAGTGCAAGATGCAGCCCTACGCCATCCCCGTCCTGGAAGATGCAGAGGTAGACGGCTTCATTTTCGACACCTTCTCCAACCCTTCCAAGAAGGAAATCTGCGAGCGGCTCTTCCCCTTCATCGAACGGCTGCAGGCCGCGCATCCCGGCAAACCGCTTATCTTCCAGCGGACCATCTACCGCGAACAGCGGAACTTTGACCGCAAGGCCGAATACGACGAGTCTTCCCGCATCGCCCTGGCCGACAGCTTGATGGCCATCGCCTGCAAGAAATACAAGGACGTATATTATATCTATCCCAACGCGACCCCGAAGGACCACGAGGCCCAGATCGACGCCACCCACCCCAGCAACTACGGTTACCAGCTCTGGGCGGAGTCCATCGAGAAACCCGTCCTGAAGATTCTCAGAAAATACGGTATCCGGTAGTTTTGACATTCACGGCCACGGGACCTTCCGCGGCCGTTATTTTTATCTCCGGTGCACTCTTGTACAGACGCAGGCCGATGACCTCTTCCCCGGGCGTATCCCGATGCAAGGTGTAGGTTACCGGAACCTTCTGCCAGCCGGTTTTGGTGGCCCGCCAGTCGGTGAGGGTCACCTCGAGAGTACCCGAGAATGATAGCCGAAGGGGCAGGGCGGCA
>CADCCI010000022.1 GCA_902799895.1 uncultured Bacteroidia bacterium
GGTGGAAGGCTATAAGGAAGGTGCCGGCTGGGCGCTTCCGCAGGAGACCATGTACAATGACAACAACTACCAGAATGAACTGGACGCCGCTACGGAATACGCCATTATCGAGAACGAAATCGCCCCGGCTTATTACGATATCGATCCGGTCACGGGACGCTCGTCCAAGTGGATCGGATACATCCGCAACACCATTGCGCAGGTGGCCTGCAACTTTACCACCAACCGCATGCTGACGGATTATCTGAACCAGTATTACGACCCGCAGGCGGCCCGAACGGCCGAACTCTGCGCCGACGATTTTGCCCAGGCCAGGAAGATCGCGGCCTGGAAGAAGCACATGCGTGCCGAATGGTGGAATGTCCAGGTGGTGTCCTATACCCAGCCCGATGCTTCTTACAGCCTCTCTCCGACCAATGGCCTGGAGTCTGAGGTGGTGTTGCGGATCGGGGACCTGGATCCGAACGAAATCGGTGTGGAGATTCTCTTTACGACAACCGGGAAAGACGGCCGTCAGCATATTCGCGAAGTGGCCGAGTACGAGGTGGTTGAATGCAACGCCGGCGTAGCCCGTTACCGGGCGTCCATCCTGCCGGAGCGCACGGGTATGTACCAGGTGGCAACGCGTATGTACGCCAAGAACCCGCTGCTGCCGCACCGCCAGGATTTCGAACTGGTTCGTTGGTTATAAAAGAACGATGATTGTTGCAACCGGTTTTTTCGACGGGGTCCATCTGGGACACCGTCAGGTGATCCGGCAGCTTGTCGAGACGGCTGCGGCCCGGGGGGATGAGAGCATGGTGCTCACCTTCTGGCCGCATCCGCGTACCGTCCTGCAGGATGATGCGCGCAGTCTCCGCCTGCTTACCACCCTGGCCGAAAAGAAGGAACTTCTGACGGAACTGGGGGTGGACCATGTCGAGGTCCTGCCCTTTTCGCGGGAGTTTAGCCGCTGGACGGCACGGGAGTATCTGGAGGAGGTGGTCATCGGCCGGTATGGCGGCCGCGCCATCCTGCTGGGCTACGACAACCGGCTCGGTTCCGACGGGCTTGACCCTGAAGCCATTGCCCGCCTGGCCGCTTCACTTGGCCTGGATGTGATTCGCCCGGAGTGCGTGGCCGGTCCCGGCCCGCTCCGCTGCGGAAATGCTCGCCGGAGCTTGGCGCCGGACGCGGCGATCAGCTCCACGCGTATTCGGAAGGAACTGGAGGAAGGTCGGGTGGAAGGGGCGGCCGCGATGCTGGGCTATCCCTACCGCCTGCACGGCGTGGTGGTAGCCGGCAACCGGCTGGGCCGCACCATCGGTTTCCCCACGGCCAATATGCAACTTTACGAGCCGCTGAAACTAGTTCCCGCCAACGGGGTTTACCAGGTGAAAGTGGAGACTCTGGGCCAGACCTATACCGGCATGTGCAACATTGGTGTTCGCCCTACCGTGGGGGCCGGAAACGCCCGTACTATTGAAACGCATATCCTTGATTTTGACGAAGATATCTACGGTCTGGACATTACCATCTCCTTCCTCCGGAAGGTGCGGGACGAGCGTCGTTTCGACTCCCTGGAGGACCTGCGCGCGCAATTGGAGAAAGACCGCGAATTTTGTTTTCAATAAATTATTTCTTATCTTTGCACAACAGGGTTCTGCACATTTGGGCAGGACTCCTTTTTAGTTGTTCGTGCTTTAGTTTTTATAGCAAATGGCAGACATTCATTATATGACCCAGGACGGTCTTGAGAAGCTCAAGAAGGACCTGGCAGACGCCTTGGCCAAGCGCCCCGAAATCTCGGCGGCGATTGCCGAAGCGCGCGAAAAGGGCGACCTCTCCGAGAACGCCGAATATGATGCGGCCCGCGAAGCGCAGGGACTGCTGGAGATCAAGATTGCCAACCTGAAGAACCTCATCGCCAATGCCAAAATCATCGATGAGTCGCAGCTCAGTACCGAGAAGGTTCAGCTGATGAACAAGGTGAAGATCCGCAACCTGGCGAACAAGGCCGTGATGGAGTTCACCATCGTCGGGGAGACCGAGGCGGATTTTGCCCACGGCAAGCTGGCTGCCACCACGCCCATCGGCCGGGCCCTCATGGGCCATTCGAAAGGCGAAGTGGTTGAGGCTCAGGTCCCTTCGGGTGTGATGAAATTTGAAATCCTGGACATTACCCTGTAAGATGGCAACGATTTTTACCCGGATCGCAAACGGTGAGATTCCTTCGTACAAGGTGGCGGAGGATGCGGATTTCTACGCTTTTCTGGATATCAATCCCCTGGCTAAGGGCCATACCCTCGTGATTCCCAAACACGTGGAGGACGACTATATCTTCCACCTGGACGAGCAGACCTACGCCGGCCTTTGGGCCTTTGCCCGCAAGGTTGCGGTGGCTTTGAAAGCGGCTGTTCCCTGCCAGCGGGTGGGGGTTTGCGTGCTGGGCATGGAAGTCCCGCACACCCACATCCACCTGGTCCCGCTCCAGTCCGAGAAGGATCTGAATTTTGCCAATCCCCGTGCCGTCGTAACGCCCGAAGAAAACGCCCGTATCGCGGCATCCATCCTCAAAGAATATGAGAATCTTTAAAGCATTTGCGGCCGTGCTGGCCGCCGCGCTGGTACTGGCATCCTGCTCGAACAAGGCGGTGGTGCGCGGTACCGTGGACGGTCTCTCCGAAGGCGAGGTCGTTGTTAAACTCCTGGATTTCAACAAGTTCAAAGTGCTTGACACCCTCAAGACGGGCAAGGACGGCAGTTTCTCCTACCGGGTCGATGTCCGCAAGGGAGATCCGGACTTTGTGTATCTGTTCCGCGGCGAGACTTCGCTGGCGGGCCTCCTGCTGCAGAGCGGAGACCGGTTGAATGTTCAGTGCGACACCCTGGGCAACTATACGGTTGAGGGCTCGGAAGAAAGCGAGCTCCTGAGCCGGGTGGATGCCGATTTTGTCGCCTTCCTGCAGGATTTTGAGGCTTCGGAGAACCCGAAGGAGCTTACCAAGAAATACATCGACTTTTATCGGAAAAGCGTCCGCTATATCCTGGAGAACTCTCACTCGCTTACCGTGATTCCGGTGCTGTACCGCGAACTGAATCCGAACCTGCCCATTTTCGGTCAGGGAACGGATGCCATCCACTTCATGAACATGCGGGACTCCCTGCTGACGGTTTATCCCGATTCCCGCTATGTGAAGGCCCTGGAGAAGGAGGCTGCCCGCCGGGAGAACCAGCTTTCCATGGCGTATCGCATCATGAATGCCGAAACGCTGGGCTATCCGGACCTGGAGCTGCCCGACCAGTATGGCAAGAAGGTGAAACTGAGCGAGGTGGATGCCAAGGTGGTGATGCTCTATTTCTGGACGGCCGCCGATGCCACCCACAAGATGCACAACCTGGACGTGCTGAAGCCGGTGTACCAGGATTTCCACAACAAAGGTTTTGAAATCTTTGCCGTTTCGCTGGATACCGACAAGGCTGTCTGGGCCCGTGCCGTGGAAAACCAGAAACTGCCGTGGATCAATGTCTGTGACGGGTTGGGCGTGGGCTCTCCGTCTATCCGGACGTACAATGTCCAGCAGGTTCCTTCGGCTTTCTTCCTGGTAGACGGCGAACTGAAAGTCCGCCCCTGGAAGAACGAATCCACCCTGCGCAGTGCGGTTTCCGATTTGTTGAAATAGGCTTTTAGAACAGCTTCTTGCGGCTCACGGTCGCAATGAAGTCTTTCAGATAGGACGGTTCGAAGTACGCGATGTCTTCGAACCGTTTCTCGTTCCAGGCCTTGCAGGCGGGGACGAGCATTGAGCCGGCCTTGGGCCAGGCTTCGGCGAAATGGGCGTTGGGATGCGTCAGGACGGGGGCGCACTTGGCGGCACCGTCGCCTACGAAGAGCACGGGACCTTCGTCCAGGATGTCCGCAAAACTATCGGCCTCGATGACTTGCGGGCGCGTTTCGGACTGCGCGACGCCATCGGCCGAAAAGACGGCGGTATAGACCTCCATGCGGCGGGCATCCACCATGGGTACGATGTGGCGGCAGCCTTCCGGCAGCAGCCCTTCTTCGATTGCCTGGCGGCAGAGGGTTTCCAGGGTGCCTACGCTCAACAGGGGGATGCCGGCGCCGAAACAAAGTCCCTTGGCCGTGGAAACACCCACGCGCAGGCCCGTGTAGGAGCCCGGTCCGCGTCCCACGCAAACGGCGCTGCAGTCTTTTACCCGAAGACCGCGCTCGTCCAGCAAGGCCTTGACGAAGGGCGCGGTAAGGGCGGCATGCTCGCGGGTGCCGGTACTTTCCCGGGTGGCCACGATGCGCCCGTCTTCGGCCAGGGCGGCCGAACAGAGCGAGGTGGAGGTTTCAATGAAAAGAATCCGGACCATGGTTTGTTACGGGACGAGCAACTTCTTGAAGAAGGGGAAGACCTGGCAGGTCAGGTCTTTGAGCCCGGTATAGAGGAAGGAACCGTCCAGGACGGCCGGTTTTACCAGATGGACCTTCAGGTTCAAGGCATGGAAGAGGACGATGAGCACGCCCACGATGATGGGAAGATGACCACGGCCAGCACGATCACGAACGCAATCACGTCCATGTAGGTGGGAGAAATATCGAAATATTTTAATAACCAAATGCTTAGGGGCTCCGAGAAGTTCCAGGAGAACCAAATTCCCACCACCAGGGCCACCAGGCCCATGGCTTGTCTGACAAATCCTTTTTGCAAGCCCAGGATCAGAGCCGGGACAAAGCAAACAATCAGAAGTAGATCTACTGCGTTCATTTGCGAATCAAGTGTAAAATATGTATCTTTGTTGATTCAAAGACAGTGCAAAATTATACAAAATTTATGACATTCAACGAATATAAGGGGCTGGATCTGGTTGCGACCGGAAATGAGATGCTGGAAATGTGGCGTCGGGAAGATGCTTTCCGGGCATCGATGCGTTTGCGTGAAGGGGCTCCGAAGTTCATTTTCTTTGAGGGTCCGCCGTCGGCGAATGGCAAACCGGGCATCCACCATGTGATGGCCCGTTCCATCAAGGATGCCATCTGCCGTTACAAGACGCAGACCGGTTTCCAGGTGGCCCGCCGGGCCGGCTGGGATACCCACGGACTGCCCGTGGAACTGGGTGTAGAGAAGAAACTGGGCATTACGAAGGCCGATATCGGCACCAAGATTTCTGTCGAAGAATACAATGCCACTTGCCGCAAGGAGGTGATGAAATATACCGCCGAATGGGTGAATATGACCGAGCGCGTGGGTTACTGGGTGGATATGGACGACCCGTACATCACCTACGACAACCGCTACATCGAAACCTTGTGGTACCTGCTGAAGAAGATTTACGACAAGGGTCTGCTCTATAAGGGATATACCATCCAGCCGTATTCGCCGACGGATGGTACGGGGCTCAGCTCGCACGAGCTGAACCAGCCCGGCTGTTACCGTGACGTGACCGATACCACGGCCACCGTCCAGTTCGAGATCATCAAGGACGGCGCCAGCCAGCCTTTGTTCGATGTGGAAGCCCTTCCGGTCTTCTTCCTGGCCTGGACCACCACGCCGTGGACCCTTCCGTCCAATACCGCCCTCTGCGTGGGCCCGAACATCGAATACGTCCGGGTGCGTTCTCAGCATCCCTACACGGGAGCCGAGGCCATTTATGTGGTGGCCAAAGACTTGGTGGAGAGCATCTTCGACCCCAAGCGCAATCCGGGAATCGTGCTGGAAGGATCCTTCCTGGGCAAGGAGCTCGCGGGCATCAAGTATCATCAGCTGATCCCGTGGTTCAAACCGGTAGAGGGAGAGGCGTTCCGGGTGATCCTGGGCGACTACGTGACCACGGAGGACGGTACGGGTATCGTACACATCGCCCCGACCTTCGGTGCGGACGATAAACGGGTGGCGGCTGCGGCCGGTATCCCCGGTATCATGCCGATAGACAAAGACGGCAATCCGCAGGCACAGGTAGACCGCCAGGGCCGATTCTATCGCCTGGAGGACCTGGATCCGGACTATGTGGCCCGGTTCGTGGACCCGTCTTACCAAGCCTATTCCGGCCGTTATGTCAAGAGCGGCTTCCTGAAATATTTCGAAGGAAAGGAGGAAGAAACCTCGCTGGACGTGGATCTGTGCCTGATGATGAAGGCCGACGGCCGTCTGTTCAAGATGCAGAAACACGTTCACAGCTATCCGCATAGCTGGCGCACAGATATGCCGGTCCTCTATTATCCGCTGGACTCCTGGTTCATCAAGGCCACGGCCGTCAAGGACGAGATGGTGGCCCTGAACAAGACCATTACCTGGAAACCGGAATCCACCGGAACCGGCCGCTTCGGACAGTGGCTGGAGAATATCCAGGACTGGAACCTGAGCCGCAGCCGCTTCTGGGGTACGCCGCTTCCCATCTGGCGCACCGAAGACGGCCGCGAGGAGATCTGCATCGGATCGGCCGCTGAACTGTACGCGGAAATCGACAAGGCGGTGGCTGCCGGCATCATGCCGTCCAACCCGTTGAAAGACAATGGGTTCGACCCGGCCGACATGTCCCTCGAAAACTACAACCGGATGGATCTTCACCGTCCGTTTATGGACCAGGTCTTCCTGGTCTCTCCCAGCGGGAAGAAGATGACCCGCGAGTCCGACCTGATTGACGTTTGGTTCGATTCGGGTGCCATGCCGTATGCCCAGGAGGGCCTGCGGAACCTTGGCAGCGACAATTTTGGCGCCACTGCAGACTTTATTGCGGAGGGCGTGGACCAGACGCGCGGTTGGTTCTATACCCTGCACGCCATCCATACCATGATTTCCGGTACGCCGGCCTTCAAGCGCGTGATTTCCAATGGCCTGGTGCTGGACAAGAACGGCAACAAGATGTCCAAGCGACTGGGGAATGCGGTGGATCCGTTCGACCAGCTGGATAAATACGGGGCCGATGCCCTGCGCTGGTACATGCTGACCAACGCCCAGCCGTGGGATAACTTGAAGTTTGACGAATCGGGTGTGGACGAGGTGCGTCGCAAATTCTTCGGCACCCTCTTCAATACGTACAAACTTTTCGCCCAATATGCCAATGTGGACGGATTCGACCCGGCCGCTCCTGCGGTTGAGGTATCGCAGCGTCCCGAAATCGACCGCTGGGCGCTTTCGAAATTGAATACCCTCGTGTCCCAGGTGCTGGCCGCCTATGAGGATTACGACATTACCACGGCCGGCCGCCTGATCCAGGACTTTGTCTGCGACGAGGTGAGCAACTGGTATGTCCGCCTGAACCGCAAGCGCTATTGGGGCGGCGAGAAAGGGGCCGACAAGGATGCCGCCTACCAGACCCTTCACGAGATCTTGGTGAAAGTGGCCATCCTGGGAGCTCCCATCGCCCCGTTCTATATGGACCGCCTGTACCGCGACCTTACCGGGTCCGCCACGTCGGTTCATTTCGTGCTGATGCCGTCGGTGGCGGCGGAACAGATCGATGCCGATCTGGAGGAGAGCATGGCGCTGGCCCAGAAGGCCTGCTCGCTGGTGCACTCGCTGCGCAAACTTCATCATCTGAACGTCCGCCAGCCGCTTTCCAAGGTGGTGGTGCCGGTCATTTCCGAGAAGGTCCGCTCCCAGCTGGGCCGATTCTCCGACCTGGTCCTGGGCGAGGTGAACGTGAAGGAACTGGAGTTCATTGCCGATACCTCCGGCATCCTCACCCTGAAGATCAAACCAAACTTCAAGACGCTTGGAAAGGTCTATGGCAAACGGATGAAAGAGATTGCCGCGGCCTTCGCCGGCCTGGACCAGGCCACGATTTCCGCCATCCAGCGGGCCGACCTGGCCGGTGCCGACTATACCCTTGCCCTCCCGGAGGGCGACGTGGTCCTGCATCCGGACGATTATGAAATCAGCTCGGAAGATATGCAGGGCTGGGCGGTAGCGACGGAAGGTTCGCTGACCGTTGCGCTGGACCTGGTGGTGACCGACGAACTGCGTTGCGAAGGACTCGCCCGCGAATTGGTGAACCGCATCCAGAACCTCCGCAAGGACAGCGGGTTCGACATCACCGACCGGGTGGACGTGGTCCTTTGCCCCGGTTGCGCGGATGCTGACCTGGAAACCGCCGTGGCTTCCTTCAAAGAATACATTTGCTCCCAAACCCTGGCGCGCACGCTTTCCATCGGCCCGGCCGACGGCGGCGTCCCGGTTGAATGGGAGAATGGAAATATGATAATCAAAGTAACCCGCTAAACGTTATTCGTTATGGCAGAAGACAATAAACCTATCGAGAAGACCCGTTACAGTGACGAGGAACTCGCCGAATTCAAAACTATTATCCAGGGAATGCTGGAAAAGGCCCGTGCCGAGTATGACACGCTTCGTCAAGTGGTGATGCATAATGGCAGCAACGACATCGAAGACACCACGCCGTCCTTCAAGACGGTGGAGGACGATGGCGCCTACCAGCTCTCCAAGGAAGAAGCCAGCCAGCTGGCCCAGCGTCAGTACAAGTTCATCCAGAACCTGGAGGCGGCGCTGGTGCGGATTGAAAACAAGACCTATGGCATCTGCCGGGTAACGGGCAAACTGATCCCCAAGGAGCGGCTGCGCCTGGTTCCCCACGCCACCCTTACGGTAGAGGCGAAGGAAATGTTGGCCAAGACGGGTGGTAAATGATGAAAATCGGCAAGGGGAAGAAACTGCTCCTGCTGGGTATCCTGCTTGTAGTGATAGACCAGGCCATCAAGGTCCTGGTCAAGGTAAACCTGCCCCTCGGCGGCGGTTTTCACGTTATGGGAAACTGGTTCCGCATCCTCTTTATTGAAAACGAGGGGATGGCCTTCGGCATGAAATTCGGCGGCGCCGTGGGGAAATTCCTCCTGTCGTTCTTCCGGATTTGCCTCTTTGGCTTCCTCTGCTGGTGGATTACCAAGCTGGCCCGCCGCGGCACGTCCCGGGGAGAAGAAGGGGCCAACCCGGTTCCCACCGGTGTCCTGGTGGGGCTAACCCTCATCACGGCCGGTGCCCTGGGCAACATTTTGGACAGCCTGTTCTACGGCCAGCTCTTTACCGCATCGGGGCCCGATACCCTGGCCTCCTTCGGCGGCACGTATGCGCCTCTGATGTTTGGTAAGGTGGTGGATATGTTCTACTTCCCGCTGATTGATACCACCTGGCCCACCTGGATGCCCTGGATTGGCGGCACCCCGCTGCGTTTCTTTGAACCCGTATTTAATTTTGCCGACAGTTGTGTTACGGTTGGCGCTATCTATCTGATCCTCTTCCAATGGCGTTTTTTTGCCAAAGAAGAATAATTCACTAAATTTGCAACCCCAAAAACGGAGAGTTGGCAGAGTGGTCTAATGCGGCGGTCTTGAAAACCGTTGAGCTGCGAGGCTCCGGGGGTTCGAATCCCTCACTCTCCGCTAAAAGCCACAAAAACTGCGTCAAGCTTGCTTGAACGCAGTTTTTTTCGTGGCTTTTAGCAAGCCCGCCGCAGGCGGGCAGGGATCTCGTGGCGTTGCCACGGAATCCCTCAGGAGAGTGAGGGATGGTGAAAAAAAATCACTATATTTGTAATTTGATGACACTAAACAAACATGTGCAGAAGACCAACGCCGCTCGGTTACTGGAAGCGGCGAAGATTCCTTTCGAGTTGATTCCCTATCGGTTCGATGAGGAGGATTTGGCGGCGGAGCACGTTGCCGACGAGCTTGGTGAACCCATCGAGCAGGTCTTCAAGACCCTGGTCCTTCGGGGAGACCGCACCGGACTCTTTGTCTGCGTCATGCCCGGGAACCTGGAAGTGGACCTGAAGGTTGCGGCCAGCATTTCCGGCAACAAAAGTGCCGCCATGCTTCACATGAAAGAGTTGTTGCCCGAAACCGGGTATATCCGGGGAGGTTGCTCTCCCGTAGGCATGAAAAAGCCGCTCCCGACCTTTTTCCACGAGTCTGCCCAGTTGTATGATTATATCTACGTAAGCGCCGGCGTCCGGGGCCTCCAGCTGAAGATCAACCCCCAGGACTTGATGGAATTCATCGGTGCCGGCATCTATCCATTATAATAACCAATGGGAATGAAAACGAAGAGACTCTCTAGATACTGCCTGCTTTTGTTCATGTCCCTGCTGATCGTTTGCTGCAGGGAAGACGACCTCATCCCCTCCGACCTCCCGGTAGAACAGGAATCGGCCAAGGATAACCTTCCGTGGCCCCTTTATCAAAACATGGACACCGAAAATTATCGTCCCGGCGATAATTTCTATATGTACTGCAACGGCCATTATTGGGAAACCGCCGACATGGAGGGTAAGAGAATTGTCGGGCTTTACGATACGGAAATGGTGGCTGCGTTGAATGAGAAGAAGGCCAGTGTGACGAACCCGATTTACGAGCAGGTGAAGGCGCATGATGGCATCCAGGTGACCAACGCCCAGTTCTCTGCTTTCCTGAAGCCTTTCTTCGAAAAGATAGACGGCATCCAAAGCTATGAAGACGCCTTCCGGGTGGCGGGCGAATTGATGATGGCCGGGGCGAGATCGATTGTCGGTTTTTATTTATCGTCAAAGAAAATACTCAAACTCAAGGTAGAAACGTATGGCCCGTTCAATCTCTCTGGCGAGCATGTGGCTTTCCTGGAGAGTGATAATCCGGAGGATGTGTACCAATATGTTGCCGCCCATCCCATTACCGATGAGGCTCAAATAGCTCAAGATGAGCGGGAAACATATTGGGATGAGCACGAGGCGGAGGCTGAAGAATATGATGCCAGGGCCGATGCGATGGTGCGCCAATATATGTTTCCTGCTTTGGGTTTGGAACCGGTTGATTTAGATTATCAAAGCGGTTTCAAGAACTGGCTTCTCACACCTCTTCAAGAGCTGAAGGCCTATATGAAGATGTCCGTCTTCCAGGACTATGCCGCATTTGCCAACCAGCAAGGGTTTGAATTTATGCGCACGCGGGCATGGTTCTGTTCATCGCCAAGCGGTTTTGCAGAGTCTGTTACCAGCAAACTGAAAAGATACCTGGACAACCGTCTGGTGATAGAGCGATATGTATCCCCCGAACTCAAAAGGGATGTAGAAAGGCGGTGCGAAGAGGTTCGGGATGCCTTCTGTGCGCATATCCAAAACGTGTCCTGGGCAAGTCCTACTGCCAAGGCGTATGCCATCAACAGATTGAAAAACATCTTATTCTTTGTCGGGTATCCGGATCGTTGGGTGGCGGATTTCCCTGACTTGAGCCATTGCACCAATCTGTTGGAAGACATGCTGGCTATATGCAAGGAAAGAACCCGGATGAACATCAGTCTGGCGGGTGCCTCTTTTAAACAGAATACCATGAATTCGGAGGCATTGATCAGGCAACACCTGCTGACCGATATGGCATTTTACGAGGAAAGATGCAATAACGTCGTTATCTTTGCACCGTTTATCTTACCTCCTTTCTATGAGGAAAATATGCATCCGGCCATGAAATACGGGATGCTGATGACTGTTATCGCTCACGAAATGACACACGCCATTGCCTCAAACGGCTCAAGGCTAGATGAGTGGGGGCAGGATTATGATTGGATGACTATCCAGGACAGGATGGAATTCGATGCTTTGGAGCAACGGATGATTGATCTTTATAACCGCTTTATACCGCTTCCCGAGTATCCGGACATCCATATCAATGGAGAAAAGTCACTGGAAGAGAATATGGCCGATCTCTGTGGACTGGAAGTAGCCCACAGTGCCTTTGTGACCTATTGTCGGAAGCAGGGATTCAAAGGGGAGGACCTGGACGAGATGGAGCGCAAGTTCTTCCAGAGCTATGCGGAATATTTCCGTTCCAAATACGGCTACGAGTTTTATTTGTATTTTTATAATGACGGGCATACATTCGACAAGGAGCGCGTAAACGGCGTGGTTATGAACATGGACCGCTGGTATGAACTTTACCATGTTCAGTGGGGAGATTACCTCTACCTTAAACCGGAAAAGCGCATTCATATCTGGTGATTCTCAAATACTTATGATTAAAATTTGAGTATGGTCCGGTTTTTGGTTATCTTTGGACAAAAATTGGAACTATGCGTAAATTAGTGTGGATATTTTTGCCGTTGATCATGATAGTGGCGGGTGGTTGTGGTTCGGATAAAATCATTACTCCGGATAATCCGATAGATAGCGGAGGAAGCACCCTTCCCAGTCCGCCATTGAGTTGGAGCGCCAGCAATTATACGGCCATCCTGGGATCGGATCAAAACGTATTCCCGACCCTTTCCAATCCCCACGACCTGGCCGTAACCTTCAAGTCTTCCAATACGGAAATGGCTACGGTGAACGCCAGTGGCGCAGTGACGCTTGTCGCCCCCGGCACCGTTTCCATCACGGCCAATACCGCCGCGACCGACCAATACGCCGCAGGCAGTGCGTCTTATCTCCTCACAATCAAGAAGAATGCGGACGACGGGACCGTCACCACGGTCTTCGATTCGGCCGGTGACCCTTCGTCCGAGGACGATATCGCCAATACTACCTTTACGCGTTTGGTGACAATTACCTACTCCAGTTCCGGTGCCTCGATCAGCGGATACGGCGATTTGACCGATGTGATGAACGTTACCATCAAAGGCAACCAGGTAACCATTGCCTATACCGGTACAGAATGCGTTGCCTATAAACTTACCGGCACGGCTTCGGACGGATTCTTCAAACTGGACAGCTCCAAAAAGCAGGCGCTGTGGCTGAGCGGCTTGAGCCTGAATTGCACCAGTGGTGCCGCTATCAACATCCAGAGCGGGAAACGGTCCTTTGTGTATGTAGAAGGAACGAATACCCTGTCCGACGGGGCTTCCGCAGCCTACGCTTCCGGAGACGAAGATATGAAGGCGGTTTTCTTCTCAGAGGGACAGCTGGTCTTCTCCGGCAAGGGCTCGCTTGAGGTAACGGCCAACAATGCGAAGGAGAAATCCGGTATTTCGTCCGACGACTATGTCCGCATCATGAACAATCCTTCCATTACGGTTTCCACCGGCAGCAGTGCCGGCCACGGCATCCGCGGAAAGGAATACGTCCAGCTCTCCGGCGGTCTTACCACCATCAACTCTGCCGGTACCATGAAGAAAGGCATTGTATCTGATGATTATGTGCTGGTGGAGGGCGGTAACCACACCATTACCGTTACCGGTAAGATGGACTACGATACAACGGACGAGGAGTATAAAGGAACCGCCGGCATCAAGGCCGACAATTACTTCGGCATGACAGGCGGTACGGTCACCATCAGCAATTCCGGCACCGGCGGAAAAGGCATCCGTGCCGGCAGTGAGGACTACCAGGGTACCCTGTCGGCCAGCTATATCAGCGGCGGTACGCTTAAAATCTCTACGGAAGGAAAGGAGTCCAACGATGTTTCCTGCAAGTGTTTGAATGTTGCCGCGACCACCGAGAGCGGCAACAAAGTAACGGCCTACGCCGGCAATTTGAACATTAGCGGCGGAACCGTCATCGTGAACGCGGAAAACAGTGAAGGCATTGAGGTCAAGGGGAACCTGGTCATTTCCGACAACGCCCAGGTTTATGTCTCTTCTAAAGGAGACGATGCCGTCAACTGCCAGGCCGAACTCGATGTGACGGGCGGCTATGTCTATGCCTATTCCACCGCCAACGATGCCATGGATGCCAACCACGACTTGAAGATATCGGGCGGCTATGTGTTTGCCATCAGCACCCGGGGTGATTCCGAAGTGGCCCTGGATGCCAATACGGAGGAACGATACAAACTCTACATTACCGGTGGAACCGTGGTGGCTTATGGTGGCTTGGAACGAAGCTATTCCTCTACCAATACCGTTTATAGCATGAGTTGCACGGCGGGTGGCTGGAATGCCCTTCATAATGGCAGTTCCTATATTGCGGCCTTCAAGGCCCCGGACGGTGTGTCCAGCGTTGCGGTGTGCTCGCCCGGCCTGAGCAAGGGCTACAAAGGTGTAAACGTGGGCAGCACGACCTTTGCAAACGGAGTTTGGGCTACCTCCTCCATTTCCGGCGGTACGGAAGTGTCTTTGGGTTCCTACTCGAATGGCGGCAGCGGTCCCGGCGGTGGCGTCCCCCCCGGACGTTGATAGATAAAGGAAGAGAATGCCATGAAAAGAGCAGCCATCTTGACAATCGTCCTGTTGTTCCCGTTCCTGGGAGTCTTTGCCCAGACCGGGAGCACGGGGAGTACCCTCAATAAAAAGAACCTGGTGGTAAAGGAATGGAACACCAACGCCAAAGGCGTGGTAAGTACCCTGGACCACGTGACCACCTTTTCCCCGGACGGGAAGAAACTGGAAGAGATTGAATACGACAGCGCGGGGAAACAGAAATGGCGCAAACGTTTCGAGTGGGGCGAGAACGGGAAGGTATCCCGCGAACTGGTCTATGACGAGCGGAACCGCCTGGTGAATTACAAGAAGTTCGAATACAACGAGTTCGGAAAAAAGAAGGTGCAGTACACCTACGATGCGAAAGGCCGGCTCGTGGCCACCAAGTTGTTCGAGTATATTACGGCGGATGACTGAAGCCCCTCATTCCTTCCTTGATGTGGCCGCCTCGTCCATTCCTTCCATCACCCTGGAAGAGATGGATGCGGTAAAACTGCTGAATCGCATCGACACCAAGTATCTGACCAACGAGGAAACGCTCCTGGCCGTACTGGCCGATGCCTGCGCGGCAGGATACCGGGCGCTGGAGGCCGATGGCGTGAAGGTCTGTCCGTACAATTCCATCTACTTCGATACCCCGGCGATGAAGATGTTCCTGGACCATCACAACCGTCGGCTGGTAAGACAGAAGGTGCGTACACGGGAGTATGTGAGCTCGGGAAAAGCCTTCCTGGAAATCAAGCGCAAGAATAACCACGGACGCACCAAAAAGAAGCGCATCGGCATCCCGGATTCAGAGATGATGGCGTTTGCGGCAGACGCGGAAGCCTGCGCCTATCTGGCCAAACATTCCTGGTTTACGGTGGACGATCTCCGGCCCGTGCTGTCTACCGCCTTCCGGCGCATTACGCTGGTGAATCCGGGAAGGACGGAACGCCTGACCATCGACACCTCACTGCTGTTCACCAACTATCGGACAGGAAAAAAGGCCTCGTTGGAAGATGCTGTGATCATAGAGATTAAACAGGATGGCCACGCGTCCAGCCAGATGAAGGAGATCCTCTTGAACCACCGGGTTAAGCCCATCCGGGTAAGCAAATACTGCATGGCTGTCACCCTTACCGATTCGTCCGTCAAAAGCGGCCGTTTCAAGGAAAAGGTGCATACCATAGAAAAGATAATCAATAAGAAAATCAACGTGATATGATTACTGCCCAAGATTTTGGCGACTACACGCTTGCCGATGACGCCATTATGGACGTCCAGACCATTACCGATGCCATGATGACAACGGCCCAGTCCTTTACGGAACTGGCCATCCGCTTTTTCCTGAACCTTTTTGTGTGCTGGGTTCTGGTCCAGTTCTTCTACTATCGCAAGAGCCGTCGGCGTGACTATTACTTCACTTTTATGGTCTTTTCCTCCTCCATGCTTATGCTCCTGTATATTATGGGGAATGTGGAGGTGGGTGTCGGGCTCACGTTGGGATTGTTTGCCATTTTTGGGGTAATCCGTTATAGGACGGAGACGGTGCCTGTCCGGGAGATGACCTATCTGTTCGTCATCATTGCCCTGGCGGCGATGAATGGTCTGGCACCGGTGTATAAACTGGTAGGGGCTACATCGGCCAACCCGCATTATGCCTTGTCCGGTGGCTCGGTGGGAATCATGGCCATTTCGAACATCCTTGTGATCCTCCTGATCTGGGTGCTGGAAAACGGTCCCCTCCTGAAACATACCTCCACCAAGCTGGTGCTGTACGACCGTATCGACCTCATCGTACCCGAAAAACGGGCGGAACTCATTGCCGACCTGGAAAAACGCATCGGGGTGAAGGTCCTGAACCTGGAGGTGGGACACGTGGATTTCCTGAAGGATGCCGCCTTTATCAAGGTATTCTACAATTTAGACAAGGACCAGACCGGATCGATCGATACCCTGACCCGCGCCAAAGATTTTGTTGAGCAGTAGTAGTATGAAGAGGATTGTAGGTTTGATGTTAGCCTTGCTTCCGCTGGCCGCTTTTGCCCAGGGAACCGTGAATGATTTGGAAACGGATATGGGGGCACGGATGAGTGTCTCCGTAAACAAGAAAATCACGAAGGGCTTCCATGTGGTGGCCGAAGGGGAAGTACGCCTTCTGGACAATTTCTCCACCGTGGGCCGATACCATGCGGACCTGGGTGTCACGTATAAGATCGGTCCGATTTTCAAGGTGGGAGGCGGTTACCAGTTTATCGAAAAACGGAATTCCTCTTCCGAGTGGCAGCCTCGTCATCGGTTTTATGTCGATGCCGGCGCGACCCTCGCGGCCGGCGACTGGCGTTTCTCTCTCAGGGAGCGTCTCCAGCTCACGCATCGGGAGGTGAACAATGCCTATCAGGATACACCCAACGCCCTGGCGCTGAAAAGTCGTCTCAAGGTGGCCTACAAGGGCTTCTTCAACATTACGCCGTATGGGTATGTGGAGCTTCGCAATGTGTTCAATGACCCGTCCTGTTCGGCCAAGTGGGATGAAACCAGTCAATCCTATAGCGATTATTCCTTCAACGGGTACAAGGACATCTATGTGAACCGCGTTCGCGGCTCGCTGGGCCTGGAATGGAAACTGAACAAGCAGCATGCACTGGACTTCTATGTTTTGGGAGATTATTGTTACGACAAGAACATAGACACCAATTCCAAGGGAACCACCCTGAAATCCCTTACCTATGACCAGAGTTTCAATATGGCATTCTGTGTAGGATATCAGTTTAGTTTCTAATAGCCCATTTCGTACAGAATTTTCTACTTTTGGAATAGTCGAAATTCGCCATTTATGGTTAATATTGCATCCTGAAAAAATGCATTAACCAGATGGAGATTGTTGAACTCAAACCCCGGTCCGGGGCGGATGTCCTGCGGACCTTTGATGACGGACTTGTCGTATCGGACCGATTTGTCGGGATGCCGGCGGGACGGTTGAGGCCGATGGATTACGGAATCCTCATTTTCTGCACCGCGGGCAAGGCCCAGTTCGATTACGACGGACAGACCATTCACCTGCAGGCGAACGATTTGTTCCTGTTCTTTGCCCGTGCCGTCATGGATAATTTTATGTGTTCGCCCGATTTCAATTGCCGGGAAATCTGGTTCTCCCGTGGCGAAATGTGGGATATGAATATGTACGGAAAGAACAGTCTCTCCGACCTGGTAACGCTGAAGCAGAATCCCAAGGTAACGCTCGGCAAGTCCGACGCCGCCAAACTCGATACCTATTACCAGTTGCTCTGCCAGGACATGCGCGAGTATGCAGAGCCGGACAACCAATCCATCGTTCACTCGCTTTTCAGTTCCTTCATCCTGGAAATCCTCGCCATCATGCGGCGCAGTTACAACGCGTCTGTGGAAGAAGAGACCGATGCCGCGGGACGGCTCCACGGGAAACTGTTGGCCGATGAATTCGTAAAGCTGGTGGAACAGAGCGATGGACGCATCCGGCGGGTGGACGACTTTGCCCAGATGCTCAATGTCTCGCCCAAATACCTCTCCAAACTCCTGCATCGGGTGATGGCCCGCAAACCCAGCGAAATCATTGCCCTCTTCACGCTGAAGGCCATCGAAAACCGCCTGCGTTACAGCGATATGACCATGCAACAGATTGCCGATGAATTACATTTCTCCAGCGCCTCGTCCTTTGGGAAGTTCGTCCGGGAGCATACGGACATGACTCCGCTGGAATTCCGGAAAAAGTATCACGAATAAAACGAAGAATCCGTGGATTAGGAAAAAATAGATTAACACAAAGTCATGTGTGTCAATTCCTGTCCAAGCCGATGAAGAGCCTTTTCTATTCTCTCTATCTGAGCCCGGCGCGGCTTTGACCGGCCGATTCGACGACCATCTGTCATCCTCCACGGCCGTTCTTTGTGTACGGAAGAATGCGATTCTTTCTGCAAAAATGCGTATCTTTATGGGTTCATTAAAACCTTGATATTTTTTATAACACTAGATTTATGGATACAAAATGGGTCAAAATACCATATGAAGATCCTGGACTGGAGGTTTTGGAGACGGATGCGGAGGGCATGATCTGCGCCTCTGTCGGGGACTATCCTGAATGGCCCGGTGAGGACATCTAGCCCTTGACTGGAGATTGTTTTACGGAAAACGAGGAAGAAGAAAATGAAAAAGACCCTATTTATTTTGATATGCCTGGCGGCTGGACTTCTGTCCTGCACTGAGGAGATGACTTCGCCGGAGGAGGCGTCGCAGGGCAGTGTCCCGATGACCTTTCATGTGACCGTACTTGAAACTAAAGCCGCTAAGACCGCCTGGGCTGACGGCGACAAGATCTATGTGTTCTTCAAAGACCTGGGGACCAAATACCTGATTCTAGAGCATAGCGACGGTAGTTGGACCAACAGTTGCGTCGGCGGCACGTTGACGGACAGCGATTTCAGTGGGCTCATCACAAAAGAGCTTACCGCCGTCTATTTCCCCTTGGCGGTGGAAGTGGCCTATGCCGACGGTAAGTTCTCCTTCTCAAATGGCGGCAAGCCGGTGTATAACTACTACCTTTTCGAGACCGGAAAAGAGTACTCTATCAGCGGCACTGTCGTGACCGCTACTCTGTCGATGAGCAAACCTGCTAATATGGTGCAGCTTCATGTGGCAGGTATCCAGGACAACGTGTCCGATTACACCTTCAGCTGCTTGAAAATCAAGCCCGTTGCTTGCGAAAGTGTCGGAACAGACGGAACAATTGCCGAGAACGTCCAGGAGGCAGGAGCCCGTTTGAGAGGTGTCGCGGACGCCGACGGGGCCGTCTTTTCCGGACGTCTCACGACCACCGAATCGACGGACTACAAGTTCGCTCTCGCTTGCGGCGACAAGATTTACACCCTGACCCGCACAGGCAAGACCCTTACGGCGGGCAATATGTATAACTTCCCGTCGCCAACCGAAACTGGTGGTACTAACTGGGAGGTACAGAATGCCTCCGAAATATACGTGGACCTCGGTCTGAGCGTAAAGTGGTCAAAGTACAATGTGGGTAATACCCCTTTCCTTGGCATGGAGGACGTTCACATCCTGGCCTACAACCTGGAGAACGATAATGCCACACACGGGCACTTCTTTTTTACCCCGGTGTTTGGCGGAGAGGCAGTAGCCGCTACCCGCGATTATGACCTTGGGACACTGTCTCCTGCCAAATCCGAGGATAAAGATAACGCTTCGTGTACCGTGGAGTTGTCCCTTCCCCTTGGTACCAATGCCGTGATGCTCTACGGAAAGGCTCTCAAGAGCTATCCCAACGACTTTCAAGGCCTTGTAACTCCGACAATAGACCCGACAAACCTGAGTTCCCTTACCTTCTCCCTTACTCCCAGGCTCAGCAGCGCGCCAGCCTTCGAGGCGGGTGCATTTTTCTTCTCCCGCATGCTTAACTACTTCATATCGGCAGGTCTGGTGAACGGAGCCGAGGACAGGAGTTTCGGTTTCTGGTGGCCTGCCCCTACTGAAGCGGATAAAAGCAATCTTCCCGTCAATCCCGTGGATGGTACTACTAAAACCATCGGTACAGTCAATTACCATTATTACCAGGGGCAGCTTTCTTGGAAACAATTAGGAGGGATGTATGAACATAAGTACGAAGCAAAGACTACCAATAATACTCCGATAGCCCTCTCTGCTCTTGGAGAAGTATTGGGCGCTGCCTACAATCAACTGGTTCCCGTTCAGAATTCCTGGGGCATCAAAGTGCCTCGGGCCGGTGGCGCCCAGGAGTTGTTGCATACCATGCAAGACCTGTATTCCTTGGTGAAGCGCGTGGTGGACTGTACCCCCACCAACTGGGAGGAACAGGTAGCCAGGCTGCTGGGAGAGCAGATTCGAGACCGGATGTAAGAGTTTATGA